>DATAUN010000200.1:0-15088 GCA_036268235.1 Gaiellaceae bacterium | reverse complement strand
CGCCGTTGTCGGCGGAGCTCGACGGCGTCGTCGCGACGGTGCCGACGTAGGTGACCTTCCCCGGCGTCGTCGAGTTGTCGGGAAGCGTGATCGACACGTCGTCGCCGACCTTCACCTGGTTCTGATCCGCGGCATCGAGCTGGATCGTCACGACACGCCGCGTCGAGGTGACGCTCAGGACCGGGCCCGGCTGCACGGTCGCACCGACCGTCGGTGTGACCGCGGTCACGCGGACGCGATGCGGTTCGAAGACGACCGCGCCGAGCAGCAGCGCGCCGGTCTGCGGCTCGCCGAGCCTCGATTGGAACGCGTCGATCGCGGAAGCGGTCGCAGCGGTGAACGCGTCGCCGAGCGGCGCCGCGTAGCCGAGCGCGCGCAGGTTCGCGTTCAGCTCGGCGACATCGCGTCCCGCCGACATGCCGGGAACGAAGGCGCGCCAGGCAGCGACCGAGCCAACGAGTAGCGAGACCTGCTGTCCGTCGATCTCGTAGAGGGTCTGCCCGCGGCCGACGACCGTCCCGAGCGCGGGCAGGCCGGTGAACGTGGAGCTCTGGCCGTAGAAGGTCTCGCTCGCAATCGCGGCAGTCACGGCGGCACTCGCCGAGCTGGAGCCGGCCGCGGCCGACGCCACGGCCTGCGTGTCGCTCGCCGCCTTGCCGGCGGCCTGCGTCTCGGTCTGCTCGTCGGCGGAGAGCGTCTGTGCGTCGCTCGCACAAGGGCTCGCGTCTCCGCCCCCACCTGCGCCTGCCGCCGTCGGGCTCGCGGCGGCGCTGCCGGCGGCGTCGCCGGCGCAGTCGACCGTCAGCTTCTGCTTGTCGGCGGCGACCGCCGCCTTCGCGTGTTCGAACGCGGCCGCGTCGGCGGCAGCGGTCGTGCGCGCCGTCGCGAGCTGCTGCTCGGCGGTCGTCGCGGCCTGTCGTGCCTGGTCGACCGCCGACGGCGCCGTGCCGCCGGGCGCGACGATCGTTCCGGTGTCGCCGTACCCGAGGGTCGCGCTCACCTGCGTCTGTGAGGTGAGCGTCTCCCGCTTCACCGTCGTGCGCGACGTCGGGAAGCCGTTGTCCGAGGACGAGGCGGCCGGACTGCCGCCGCCGAAGGCGCCGGTCGCAACGACGACGACGGCGAGGGCGACGACCCCGGCACCGGCCGCGATCAGCACCAGCACGCGGCGGCGCGTCACCCGTGGACTCTCACCGAGAAACCGCCGTTCGGGCCTGCGGCACCGCACGCCTTTGCGGCCTGCTCGAACTGCGGCGTGTTCGCGTCCGACGGCTTCCCGATCCCGAAGCCAACGCCGCCGCTGTTGGCGCTCGGGTCCGGGAAGTCCGCCACGCCGTGGGCGCGCATGCACTTCGCGAGCTTCACGAGCTGCTTCAGCACCTTCGCCTGCTGCGCGGGCGTGAGCGCCTTCGGGCCGCCTCCCGGGAGGTACTTCTGGCAGGCAGTCTGCGCAGCCTTGAACTGCGGCGAATTCGGATCGCCGCCGGTGATCGAGACGCCGCGGCCCTGTGGCCCGACCTGCACCTGGGCTCCATGCGCCCGCATGCAGTTCGCGAACTTCAGAAAGCTGCCGCCCTTGGGGACGGAGGTGCCGGACGACGACGGGCTCGACGGCGACGTCGTCGTCCCGAGGCTCGCGACCGACGGAGACTTCGCCGCGCCGCACGCGGCGAGAGCCGCCACCAGTGCGCCGAGAGCAACGATGCGAACGAGCGTCATCTCGACCAAGCAAAGCTGCGCTCTTTAAAACACCCCTAAAGCCGACCTAACGGGTCGATGAAGCCGTGTTCAGCTGCTCGGTGCCAGCTGGAGCCGGAAGATCGCGCCGCCGTCGCCCGCGCGGTCGACGGTCACGCTGCCGCCGTGCGCATCCGCGATCTGCTTGACGATTGCCAGCCCGAGACCGGCGCCGGGCATGCCGCGGGCCTTCTTCGACCGGTAGAAGCGATTGAAGAGCAAGGGCACGTCCTCAGCATCGATCCCCGGCCCGTGGTCGCGAACCTCGACGAGGCCGTCACGGACGACGACGACGATCGGCTCAAGGGGCGGGCTCCACTTGCGCGCGTTGTCGAGCAGGTTCGCGACTGCGCGCTCGACGCGCTCGGGAACGCCGGTCACCGTCGTCGGCTCGAGCTCGGTGCGGAAGTCGATCCCCGGCGCGCGCCGCGCGGCGCGATCGACGGCGGTCTTGACGACCTCGTCGAGGCGGAACTCGCTTGGAGCCACATCGGCCTCTTCGCCGCGCGCGAGCTCGACGAGCTCGCCGATGAGCGCGGTCATCGACTCGAGCTCGTCGTGCACGTCGGCGACGATCTCGTCGCGCTCCTTGCCGGCGAGCGTTCGTGAGTCGGCGAGCAGCTCGACGTTCGCGCGTAGTGTCGCGATCGGCGTACGCAGTTCGTGGGAGGCGTCGGCGACGAGCTGGCGCTGCGCCCGCAGCGAGTCGTCGAGCGTCGCGAGCAGCTCGTCGAGGCGCCGCGACAGCCGGCTGATCTCGTCGCGGCCGCCGCCGCCGATCCGCCGGCTCAGGTCGCCCGTCTCCACGATCCGGTCGGTCGTCTCCGTGAGCCGCCGCAAGGGCGCGACGGCGGTGCCGGAGACGAGCGCTCCGAGCAGCGCGGCAACGCCGATCCCGCCGAGCGAGACGAGGACGAGCGCCCACCGCAGGTGCCGGAGGTTGCTGTCGATGCTGGCGAGAGGGCGGGAGAGGATGAGCTTCCCGAGCGGAGTCGCGACCGTAAGCGCGCGCGAGCGGACGCCGCCGACATCGGTCGTCACGAAGTGGGGCGGCGACGCCACGAATCCGCTAACGCGCTTGTTGCCGAGGAGCCGAACACCCACCGCCACGCCCGATCCGGGTGCGATCACCGTCTCCGAGGCTCGGCCGGTCCTGAGCTTGGGCGAGACCGGCGTTCGGAGCGACCTCAGGGAGGGCTGGCCTTTGATTGTCGTGCGCACCTGCGGCACGGTCAGACTGACCCGCAGGTCGTTGTCGACCTGATGGAGCAGCTCGCGCTTGTCCGTGTAGTAGACGACGAACGACGTGCCGACGATCGCAACCGCGACCGCGAGCGAAGCAAGCACCGTGAGGCGCAGCCGGAAGCTCATCGCTCTCGCAGCGTAAAGCCGACGCCGCGCACGGTCTGGATCAGCCGGGACTCGCCGCCCGACTCCAGCTTGCGCCGGAGATGCCCGACGAAGACGTCGAGCGAGTTCGACGAGAGCGACGCGTCGTAGCCCCACACGCGCTCGTAGATGACCGAGCGAGCGAGCACCTGGCGCGGGTGCCGAAGCAGGAGCTCGAACAGCTCGAACTCGAGGCGGCTCAACTCGATTGCTCGACCGCCTCGCGTGGCGTCGCGGGTCAGCAGGTCGAGCTCGACGTCCGCGAACGTGAGCTTCTCGGAGCTGCCTCCGGCGCGCCGCAGGAGCGCGCGAACACGCGCGACCAGCTCCTCGTTCGCGAACGGCTTGACAAGGTAGTCGTCGGCGCCCGCGTCGAGCCCGGCGACCCGGTCGCGGACCGCGTCTCTGGCGGTGAGCATCAGCACGGGCAGGGCGTGGCTCTCGGCGCGCAGCCGCTCGCACACCTCGATGCCGTCCGCCCCCGGCATCATCACGTCGAGGACGACGGCGTCGAACGCGCGCGCGCGAACCAGCGCGAGTGCCTCCTCGCCGTCTTGCGCCACCTCGACCGCGAAGCCGTGCGACACCAGGACGCGCCGAAGCGCCTTGCGGAGCCCCGCATCGTCGTCGACGACGAGAATGGCCACTCTCAAAGTGTGCGCCTGCTCTTTGAAGCGAACCTAAAGAAGCGCGAATCGGGCCAGCTCGAGCGCGCCGAGCACGCCGGAGCGGTTGCCGAGGGCGGGCGCAACGACCTCCGGCGGGTCGAAGTAGCCGCCGGCAAGCTCGCGCACCTGCTCGCGGACGCCCTCGAGCAGGCCCGGCTCCTTCATCACGCCGCCGCCGAGCATGATCCGCTGCGGCGAAAGCACACCGATCACGTTCACGAGCCCGAGTGCGAGATAGCGCGCCTCGAGCTCGAGATCGAATGCACCGCCGCGGGCGGCGATCGCTGTGCCGGACGCAAGACCTTCGAAGCAGTCGCCGTGGTACGGGCACGCACCGTCGAACGGATCGCGCGCACGGTCGTGCGGGATGCGCATGTGGCCGATCTCCGGGTGGAGCAGCCCGTGCAGCACCCGCCCGTTCGCAAGCACCCCGCCGCCGATCCCCGTGCCGACCGTCACGTAACAGAACGTGTCGAGTCCTTGCGCCGCGCCCCAACGATGCTCGGCGAGGGCGGCGGCGTTCACGTCGGTGTCGAAGCCAACGGGGAGCGCCAGCGCATCGGCGAATGCGGAGACGACCTCCGTGTCGCGCCAGCCCGGTTTCGGCGTCGTCGTGATGCGGCCGTGCCGCAGGTCGACCGGCCCGAACGAGCCGACGCCAATCGCCGCCAGCGGGCCGGCGCTCGTGAGGAACTCCGTCGCGCGCGCGATCGTCGCCTCCGGGCCTTCGGTCGGAAAGATGACACTGTCGCGGATGTCGTCGGGGCCGGTCCCGATCGCGCACACCCATTTCGTGCCGCCCGCTTCGACGCCGCCGTAGATCATTCGGGCGTCCCGAACAACCGCCGGTCGAGCGACAGCCGGCGCGCGGGCCAGATCGCCATCACGACTGCCGGCAGCCCGATTGCCAGGTCGCGAACGATCGACCACGCGCCGACACGCGAGTGCGTCAGCGAGCCGAAGCAGCCGCAGTCGAGGTTGAGCCCGCGCGCCCAGGCCTGCGTCAGCGCGATCAGAAACAGTGCAAGCAGCACGCAGGCAACGATTGCCGCCGCGCGCGTGAGCAGGCCGACGAGCAGATAGAGCCCGACGAGCAGTTCGACGAACGGCAGCGCGTACGCGAACGGCGCCGTGAGCACGTGCGGGAGGAGCCGGTACTGCGCGACCTGCGTCTCGAAGGTCCGCAGCTCGCCGACCTTGGCCGCGCCGGCGACGATCCACACTGCGCCGGCCGCGATCCGGACCGCCGTTCCGACGAACGGCATCGCTTCGCGCCTGCTCACGCTCCGGCTTGGACGAGCTGCTGGCGCAGCAGAGCGTCCGGCTGCTCACCGTCAGAGCGCCAGGCGATCTTCCCTTGCGGGTCGATCACATAGAACGTCGGGAACGCCTCGACGTGGTACGTCGTCGTCACCTTGCCCGCAGAGCCTTCGGTGTGAAAGCTCCCGGGCGTCGAGCCCGGATCGACGAGCGCCGGATACTGCATGCCGTAGTAGCGGTGGAAGGCGTAGACACTCGGGGCGGTCTCACCGTCCGCGTTGACAGCGACGAACGCGACCTTCGATTTCGGCAGCGACGCGTACAGCCTCTCGAGGTGCGGCTCCTCGGCGTTGCAATGCGGGCACCACGTGGCGAAGAACTCGAGCAGCACCGCCTTCCCGCGGAACGAGGAGAGGCTGACCGATGTGCCCTGCGGCGTCTGCAGCGTGAAGCTCGGCGCCTGCTTCCCGACGGCCAGCAGGTTCGGGTTGCTCGGCGCTTGAGCCGCCGAGGCGGGCTGCCCCTCCATCGTCCCGACGCCCGGCTCGGTCGTCGGATGGAAACCGACCGCACTCGCCGCCGAGACGAGCGACGCGGGCGCGTTCCGATCGGCACCCGAGACGTTCGTCGACTGGGCCGCAGTCTTCGGGGACGAGCGCGTGGTGAGCAGCAGCACCACGACGATGCCGACGACGATGACGACGCCGGCCGTCGCGACCATGACGAGCCGCCGCGGGTCCTGCCGCGTTCCGCCCGACGGCGGGGTGGGGACGCGCGGCGCCTGGCGGGCGCGCTTGTTGCGTGCGGCCTTGCCCATCGGGGCAGGGTACGCCCTCGGAGGGTGTGATCGAGGGAGACCTCGTCCATCGCGCGAAAACCATGAGAGGATCGCGGCGTGAAGCATCGCGAGATCCGCTCGTGGCTGATGGACATGGACGGCGTGCTCGTCCGCGAGGAGCACCCGATCCCGGGCGCTGCGGAGTTCCTGACCCGCCTGCGCGAACGCGAGCTCCCGTTCCTCGTCCTGACGAACAACTCGATCTACACGCGGCGCGACCTGTCGGCGCGGCTCGCCGCGAACGGGCTCGAGGTGCCGGAAGAGCGGATCTGGACGTCGGCGCTCGCGACCGCGGACTTCCTGCAGAGCCAGCGGCCGGGCGGCACGGCGTTCGCGATCGGCGAGGCCGGGCTCACGACAGCGCTCCACTCGGCGGGCTACACGCTCACCGAACGCGAGCCCGAGTACGTCGTGCTCGGCGAGACGCGCACGTACAGCTTCGAGCGCATCGCGCAGGCGATCCGGCTGATCGTCGGCGGCGCGCGCTTCATCGCGACGAACCCCGACCCGACCGGGCCGACGCCGGACGGACCGCTGCCCGCAACCGGTTCGGTCGCGGCGCTGATCAGCCGCGCCACGGGCGTCGAGCCGTACTTCATCGGCAAGCCGAACCCGCTGATGATGCGCTCCGCATTGAACGCGATCGACGCGCACTCGGAAACGACAGCGATGGTCGGCGACCGCATGGACACCGACGTCGTGTCGGGGCTCGAAGCGGGAATGCACACGGTGCTCGTGCTCACCGGATCGACGAGCCGTGTCGAGGCCGAGGCGTTCCCCTACCGGCCGTCGCGCATCGTCGAGAGCATCGCCGACCTCGTCGACGAGCTGGGCTAGCCGAGGGTTCTCGCAGGCGTGGGGCACCACGCCGTCTGCAGGTCGTCGCGGTCCCAACCGGCGAGCAACGCACCGGCCTCGTACGCGCTCTGCAGGAACGCGAGCAGCGCTTGCTTCGGATCGGCCGCCGTGCGGACCGCCTCGTATGGGAGCAGCGCGAGCCCGTCGCCCCAGTGCGCCTCCGCCGGCCGCAGCGGCTGCTCGCGCAGCCCCGCAGGCTCCGGCGCGGTGTAGGAGTAATAGGTCGGTTCGCGGACGTTCGCATCGCCCGCCCAGAAGCCGAACGAGACCACCTCGTGCGAGTAGGCCTCGCGCGTGACCGGGTCGGCGTCCGGCAGCGGCGGTGCGCGATGGCCGCCGAAGCGCGTGAGGGCGAGGTCGAAGGAATGCCAGAAGAGCTGGACCGGGCTCGTCTTGCCGCAGGACCAGCCCGCGAACTCCTCGAACACCCAATCGGTCCAGTCGAGGATGCGCCAGTAGCGCTCGACCGCGTCGCTGTCGTACGAGGCGTGCTCGGTGTCTTCGGCGAACGGCGTCGTCACCGGCACACCGAACGGCACCTCGCGAATCGCGACGTCGAGGTCGAGCTCGCGCAGCAGCGCATGCAGCTGCTCGTCGAATTGCGCGACCGAGAGACCGTCTGCGAGCGCGAACGACGAGCTCCGCCCGTCCATCGTCTTCACGACGAGCCGGTGCTCGACGAAGTCGAAGTCGATCTGGAACGCGCGGCCGTCGGCCGAGTGCAGGCGGCGCGTCGTCAGGCCGCGCACGTCGACGAAGAGCGTGACGTGCCACCAGTGGTTGCGCGGCGGCGAGCACGCCATGCGCACCTTGCCGACGATCTGCGACCACAGGTGCAGCGTCTCCTTCGTCTGCTCCCAGCTTTCGAGCGGCAGCTCCGGCAGCGCGGTCACGCGCGGATTCTCGCAGAGCCGAGGTGGGTGCCGGGCCGCCCGGAGGCGGCCCGGCGCACCTTCGCTAGTTGCTCGGCAGCGCCGCAGCCTGCGCGATCAGGCTCTGTGCCTGCGCGATCTGCAACGCGGCCTTGACCGGATCGATCGGCCGGTTGGAGAACGCGGCGTCGTTCAGCTCCTGGCGCATGGCGTCGGCGAGCGTGTCGCGCGCCGCCGTCAGCGTCTGGATCTGAGCCTCAACCGCGTTGTAGGTCGTGTCGTCGGTCGACTCGAGCGCGTAGGTGGACGCTCTCAGCGTCGCCGTTCCGAAGCTGCCGAACGGCGAGTTGAGGAGGTCATCCTCCTGCTCGAGATCCGCGACCGTATGGCTTGGGCCGTGATCGGCGAGACCGTGCGGTGTCGCGCGGTCGGTGAGAGCCCCGACGAGCACGTGCCCGTCGTCGACGTAGTCGTCCTTGAGCCCGGTCAGTGCCAGGATCGTCGGACGGACGTTCGTGTGGTCGGTCCACGTCGTCGAGTCGACGCCGTTCGCCGCCACGCCGGGACCGACGAAGCCGACCCAGGTGTTGCCGATCATCGACTGGTCGTCGCCGTGGTTCCACGCGTACCCGGGGCTCGCGCACTCGGCGACGCCGCTGCAGTTCGACTCCTGGAAGTAGAAGTCGTCGTTGCCGAAGTCGACGAAGGTCGGCGTCCGGTTCGGGTCCGTGTTGACCATGTGCAGCGTCTTCTCCTCGACCGGGTCGGCGAGGTTGTCGGTCAGCTTGACCGTCTGCACCTGCCCGGCGCTGTTCCTCACGTACGGGTCGAGCGAGCTGAGATCGCCGACGTCCTGCTCGAGCTTGCGGACGTTCGGGTCGTCACGCCCCGGCTGACCGTCGACGTAGAACGTCGGCGCGTCGTCGAAGTGGATGTCGAAGCCCGGCTCGCCCGCGGGCAGAACCTTGTCGATGTTGGTGTCGACCTCGCCGATCTGGTTCGTCGGGCAGTTCGCGAGGTCAGTGCACGTCGTGTGCGAGTACGCGAGCGATCCGTCCGACTGCGGCGTGCCGACGCCGCCCGCGAAGTGGTCGCCTTCGTCCACGGTGACGACGAACTCCGTGTTGCTCTTGGTGATGCCGTGCGCAGCCAGGTTCGAGAAGAAGTCCCCGAAGGCCTGGTTGTACGCGGCGAGCTGCGTCTTGTATGAGGCCTCGCCCGGGCCGGTCGCCGAGGAGAAGTAGCTGTCGCTCGACGTGTTCGGCGTGTGCATGTCGTGGGCGTCCGAGATGTACGCGTACGTCACCGGCACGCCTGCCTCCTGCATCTGCTCGATGTAGCCGAGCGAGTTCGTCGCCTCCATCCCGTCGAAGCCCGGGAAGCCGCAGTTGCCGTCGGCGTCCGTCACGTCGGTGCCGCCGGTGCCTGCTGCCTTCTCGGTGTCGGGGACGCAGTTGCCGGTCGTCGACGGCGCGATCACCGGGTCGACGTACTTGGCGCCGAAGAGCGCCTGGTAGCCGGAGTAGCCACCCGGTTCGTCCGGAAGCGTGTCCGGCCGCGCATGGGTGTCGTTGTTGCAGACGCTCTTCGAGCCCTGGGCGCAGTGGACCGCGATGCCGACGAAGTCGGTCAGCTTCTGCGTCGAGGTTTCGGACGCCTCGGGCGAGCCGGCACCGTAGACGTTCGTGATGTCGGTCGAGTTGTTCTCGAGCTCGATGTTCGCGGTGCCGACCCCGCCCACGTCACAGCCGGCCCGTGTGAACGGCACCCACGGCGCGGGCGTGTTCTTCTGGCCGTCGGTGATCATGTTCGGCAGCGTGTCGCCCGGGTTGTTGACCGGCGACGTCCAGTACTGGAACGAGCTGCCGCGGAAGTTCGGCTGACCGTTCTGGAAGAAGTCGTAGGCGTTCGACACGGTCTGCCCCATCCGGTCGGGATAGAGCCCGGTGAGCGACGACGTGATCCCGCCCGCGGTGTGCGAGATGAGAATCGTGTGGTCGTTCGTGAAGATGGTGCCGTTCGACTTCAGGAAGTTGAGCAGGTTCGGCATCTGCTCCAGATCCGACATGACGCTCGGGTTGTCGCGCCGATAGTGCGTGTTGTCGAACTGGAGATAGATCACGTGCTTGACCTGCCCGCCGCCGTTCCCGAGGTTGCAGCTCGCGGCCTGCGGGCCGGCGGTGGTGTGAGTCCCGGATCCTGCGGCCGAGCGTGCGGCGACGAAGCTTCCCCCACCGACGCACAGCGTTGCGAGCAGCGCCAGCGCTGCTGTCTTCCAGCGGAATCGCATGTTCTCCCCCTTTTGGCTTCGACCCGGCCCTGATTCCGAGTCGGTCCGATACTTACAAACGGTCGGCGCCGCCCGGGGTACGAAGGTGTGAGGAGGCGGTGAACATTCGAGGCTCGCCGTGCCTGGCATTCGTGATGCACTTATGCAACACTGCTGTTGCATGAGCGACCCGACCGTCGACGAATCCCTGCGTCAGGCAACGATCGAGGTGCTGCGCGAGCGCGGTTTTGCCGGGCTGACGCTCGAGCGCGTGGCGGAGGTGGCCGGTCGGGCACGCTCGACGCTCTGGCGCCAGGGCCTCACCCAGGAAGTGCTCATCGGCGCGCTCGTCGGCGAGCTGGCGGAGGACTTTCGCGCCACGATGTATCCGCTGCTCACGCTCGAGGGCACGGGGCTCGAACGGTTCACGCGGTCGCTCGAGGCGCTCTGCGACGTCCTTGAGCGGCACCTGCCGCTGATGCTCGCAACCGACGAGGCTTTTCACCAGCAGCCGACACCCGGGCAGCCGCCCGACTACCTCCATCCCCTGATCCAGTTCCTGCGCGAAGGCGCGAAGGACGGATCGCTCGCGACCGGCGACGACCCCGTCGCCGCCGCCGACCTCTCGTTCAACGCCGTCGCGTGGACCTACGTGCACCTCCGCGGGCGCCACCACCACCCGGCGGACACAACCAAGGCACGGGTCGTCGACCTGGTGCTGCACGGAATCGCACGAAAGGAGCAGTCATGAGCCTTCCCTTCACCGAGCCGCTCACGATCCGCGAACCGGCGCCGAGGCAGATCCCGGAGCCGCCGCGTCGCGGCGAGCCGGGCGGCGACCCCTGCGGGATCTGCACCGGCAAGGCGACGAACGCAGTGTGGTCGGACGAGAACTGGACGCTGCACCCGCCCGTCGGCGGCAGCCTTCGCGGCGCGGTCTGGCTGGCAAGCCGGACACACGTCGACTCGTTCTCGGATCTCCCGGACGAGCTTGCCGCCGGCTTCGGCCGCGTGGTCGCCCGCGTCGAGCGCGCGATGCTCGCCGCCCTCGACGACGTCGCGCGCGTCCACCTGTACCGCTGGGGCGACGGTGGCTCGCACTTCCACGTGTGGCTGCTGCCGCGACCGCTCGGCATGGTCGAGGCACACGGCATGTATCTGCCACTCTGGGAGGACGTGCTGCCGAACATCCCGAACGATGAGCTCACGGCAGCCGCGCAGCGCATCGCCGACGCGATGTGACATGAACGCGACGCTCGCCCGCCGGCTCGGAACGGGAGACGCCGTTGTCATCGGGCTCAGCTCGATGATCGGCGCCGGTGTCTTCTCCGCCTTCGGCCCCGCCTCGCGTGCGGCGGGGAGCGGGCTCCTGATCGGGCTCGCGCTCGCGGGTGCCGTCGCGTACTGCAACGCCGTCGCCTCTGCGCAGCTCGCCGCGCAGTACCCCACCTCGGGCGGGACCTACGTCTACGGCCGGGAGCGGCTCGGCGAGTGGTGGGGCTTCGCCGCCGGCTGGGCGTTCGTGATCGGAAAGACCGCGTCGTGTGCGGCGATGGCGCTGACGTTCGCGACGTATGCGATCTCCGGGCCGCGCTGGCTGCAGCACGCGGTCGGCGCCGCCGCGGTGATCGCACTGACCGCTGCGAACTATCGCGGCATCTCACGGACGGCCGCCGTCGCGCGCGTGCTCGTTACGGCGTCGATCGCGTCGCTGCTCGTCGTCGTGGTTGCGATCGCCGTCAGCGGTCATGCCAGCGCCTCGCACATCTCGCGGCTCGGCGCACACGGCGTGTACGGAGTCGTGCAGTCCGCCGGGCTGCTCTTCTTCGCGTTCGCGGGCTACGCGCGAATCGCAACCCTCGGTGAAGAGGTGCGTGACCCGTCGCGAACGATCCCGCGCGCGATCCCGATCGCCCTCGCGATCGCGATCGCGCTCTACCTCGTCGTGGCGATTGCCGCGCTCGCCGGAGGCGGCGCCGCCACGCTCGCCGCGAGCACGCGTCCGCTCGCGGCGGCCGCAGGCGCCGCACACGCGGCGTGGGCGCAGCCGGTCGTGCGGGTCGGCGCAGCGCTCGCGAGCCTCGGCGCGCTGCTCGCACTGATCGCCGGCGTCGGCCGCACGACGCTCGCGATGGCACGCAACGGCGATCTACCGCGCCCGCTCGCCTCGGTGCACTCGATTCACCAGGTCCCGGATCGTGCCGAGCTCGCGCTCGGCGCCGTCGTCACGATCCTGGTGCTCACGACGGATCTGCGAAACGCGATCGGCTTCTCGTCGTTCGGCGTGCTGCTCTACTACGCGATCGCGAATGCGGCCGCGTTCACGCAGGAGCGCGAGCAGCGCCACTGGCCGCGGGCGCTGAACGTCGCCGGGCTCGTCGGCTGCGTCGTGCTCGTCGTTGCCTTGCCGGTCTCGGCGGTCGTCGCCGGCGCTGCCGTGCTCGCGGCCGGCCTTGCCGGGCGAGCGCTCGTCCTCAGTCGGCGAAGCCCTCCGGCGTGATCGAAGGAACCTCGGACTCTGTGGCGTCGACGTAGCGCTTGCCTCGTGTCCACGAGGCGAGCGCGGCGACGAGGCACGCGGCGATCGCGAACGCGAACGCTTCGTGCAAGCCGGTGCGGAACGGCCCTTCGATCAGCCGCGGGAAGAAGCTTCGCCCACCGAGCGTCAGCCGGTTCGCAGGGCTCACGTGCGCGAGCACCGACGGGCCGAGCAGCGTCTTGATCGGGTTGTAACCGAGGAACGCCGCGAAGAGCACGGACACGGGCGGTAGGTGCGCGACCTGCGTCGCGGTCGCGGCCGGCACGCCGTGCGCGGTCAGCCCGGCGGCGAGCGTCGACGGGAGCTTCGCCGAGAGCCCGATGATCATCAGCGTGAAGAAGATGCCGATCGAGAGCACCTGCGCCGAGTTCTGGAATGTCTGGTTCATGCCGCCGCCCGCCCCCCGGTGCTCGGGCGGCAGGCTGTTCATCACCGCGGCTCGGTTCGGCGAGGCGAAGAAGCCCATCGAGAGCCCCATCAGAAGCAGCAGCGCCCCGAAGACGGGATAAGAAAAGTCGATCGGCAGCCGCTCGAGCAAGACGAAGGCGACCGCGGTGCCGAGCATGCCGACCGTTGCGAAGACGCGCGAGCCGTAATGGTCGGAGAGATAGCCGGACACGGGCCCCGCGATCAGGAAGCCGCACGTCATCGGCAACATGCTGATCGCGGCGTGCAGCGGTGTGGACTCGAAGCTGACGCCGTGTTGCGGCAGCCAGATCCCCTGCAGCCAGATGATCAGCATGAACATCAGGCCGCCGCGCGAGACCGACGAGAGGAACGTCGCGAGCGCGCCGGCCGAGAAGGCGCGGATCTTGAAGAGCGAGAGCTCGAACATCGGGTGCTCGACGTGCAGCTCGACGAAGACGAACGCGGCGAGCAGCGCAACGCCGCCGATGATGCACGTCAGGACGAACGGCGAGGTCCAGCCCATTGCGTCCGAGCCGTGCGGGCGGATGCCGTAGGTGATCCCGACCATCACCAGGATCAGGCCGCACGCGAACGTGACGTTGCCGAGCCAGTCGATCGGCGCGTGCCGGCGTGTGCCGATCTCGCGCAGCTTGCGCATCGACCAGATCGTCCCCGCGATCCCCGGCGGCACGGAGACGAGGAACACCAGGCGCCAGTTGATCGGTGCGAGCAGGCCGCCGAGGATCAGGCCGATGAACATCCCACTGATGCCGACGACGTTGCTGATCCCGAGCGCGAGGCCGCGCTGGTTGGACGGGAACGCGTCGGTGAGGATCGCGCCGGTGTTCGCGAGCAGGAAGGCCGCGCCGATGCCCTGCACGATCCGGAACACGATCAGGTAGTCGGCGCCGCCGCGCCCGTGCAGCCAGTCGACCGCGAGAATCAGCGAGGCGATCGTGTAGACGATGAAGCCGAGGTTGTACATCTTCACGCGCCCGTACATGTCGCCGAGGCTGCCGAGGCTGACGACGAGCACGCTCGTGACGACGAGGAAGCCGAGGATCATCCACAGCAGGTAGAAGCTGTTGCCCGGCTGGAGCGGGTCGAGGTGGATGCCGCGGAAGATGTCCGGCATCGCGATCAGCGTGATCGACGCGTCGATCGTCGCGAGCAGCATCGCGAGCGTCGTGTTGGAGAGCGCGATCCACTTGTAGCCGTCGTCTGCCACGAATAGGCAGGCTACCTGAGCAGGTAGCCTGTTGGTCGTGGGTACAGGCACGAAGCCCGACCTCCTCGGGGCCGCGCACGAGCTGCGGCTCGTTCTCGGCCGGCTCGTGCGGCGCATGCGGGCGGAGGCCACGCTGCCGCTCAACCAGGCCACCGTGCTCTCGCGGCTCGACCGGGACGGCGAGCTCAGCACAAGTGCTCTCGCCGAGCGCGAGCGGATGCGACCGCAGTCGATGGCGCAGACCGTGAAGGACCTCGAGGCGGCGGGGCTCGTCGCCGGGCACGGCGACCCGTCGGACGCGCGCCGGGTGCTGCTCACGCTCACCGCCGCGGGGCGCAAGACGCTGCTCACGGATCGCAGCCGCCGTGAGGACTGGCTCTCCGGCGCGATCGAGCAGCGGCTGACGGCGAAGGAGCAGGAGACGCTCGTGCGCGCGATCGAGCTGCTCGGCCGCCTCGCCGACGGCCCGCACTGACGGTACGGTTGCGCGCGTGGAGGGCCGCGTCGCGATCGTCACCGGCGCAACCGGCGTGCTCGGCGGCGCGATCGCGCGCGGGCTCGCGGCCGCCGGCGCGTCGGTCGGCGCGCTCGCGCGACAGCGCGACCGGGTCGAAGCGCTCGCGACGGAGCTCGGCGGGCTCGCCCTCGAGGCGGACGTCCTCGAGCGGGAGCAGCTCGAGCACGCGAGGGATGCGGCGCTCGAGCGCTACGGGCGCATCGACGTCCTCGTCAACGCGGCCGGTGGGAACGTCGCCGCGGCGACGACGGGTGAGCGCTCGTTCTTCGCGCTGCCGGCGTCGGCACTCGACGAAGTCGTGCGCCTGAACCTGCTCGGAACGATCCTCCCGAGCCAGGTCTTCGGCGAAGCGATGACGCGCTCAGGTGGTGGAGCGATCGTCAACGTGTCGTCGCTCGCAGCGCACCGCGCGCTGACGCGCGTCGTCGGCTACGGCGCAGCGAAGGCGGGTGTCGAGAACGTCACGCGCTGGCTTGCCGTCGAGCTCGCGTCGCACGACATCCGC
>DATAUN010000199.1:0-5869 GCA_036268235.1 Gaiellaceae bacterium | reverse complement strand
CGAGCACCACCGGCGCGAGGCGGAAGCGGAGCGCGTAGTCGAAGTAGCGCTGCGGGAACCACACCTGCGTGAGGACGCACGCGAGCGTGAGCACGCCGGTCGCCGCGAGGCCGCGCCGCCCGCGTACGAGCGGCACGAACGGGATGAGCCAGAGCAGGTACTGCGGCGAAAGCACCTTGTCGAACGCGACGAAGGCGCTCACGCATGCGGCGACGTAGCGAAGCAGACGGTCGCGCGTCACCGGCCCGCGGGAGAATGCGATCCAGAGGTCGACGATCGCCGCCGCCTCGACGAGCGCGAGCACCGTGCCCGCCGCGCCGTGCCCCGCGATGTTCTGGGAGCCGTGCGTCGAGATCACGCGCGGGTTTCCGAAGACGGTGAAGAACGCTGCGCCGAGGCTCTCGATCTGGAGCGGCCGCGACGCCTGTCCCGCCAGGCTGTCCCACGTGCCGCGCTGCGCGATCGCGAAGAACGGCGCGAACGCGAGCACAACGACCACCGCGCCGGCGAGCGCGCTCCACGCACGACCGCGCCGCCACGACCAGGCGAGCGCGAGCGGCACGACCACGAGCGGCCACAGCTTCGCCGCGACCGCGGCGCCGAGCAGCACCCAGCCGAGCCGGTGATGGTCCGAAAGCAGCAGGGCGAGCGCGCCGACAAGGAGGAGCGCCGGCCAGAGATCGAAGCGCGACAGGATCAGCGACCCGGCGAGCAGCGGCGCAAGCGCAACGTAGTACGCGGCCGCGGGACGGATCGACGCGACGACGATCACGAGGACGAGGCCGCACGCGGCCATCAGCCACGCGAACGTGGTCGCGTACGTCCCGAAGAACGCGGGGACGATGAACGTCGGCAAAGCGCCGGGCGGGTACTCAACCGCGAAGTCGCGGTACGGGACCTGGCCGTGGTGCACGATCGCCGTCCCGTAGAGCTGGTACGTCGGCCAGTCGACGAGGTCGCCGTGCGACCAGAACCAGAGGTGCACGAGCCCCCAGCACGCGAGGAACAGCGCACCGGCCGCCGCCGCGTCAGGGAAGGACGAGCGGCTGAGGCGCACGCCTCTCACCGGGAAGCGGCGCGACCAGCGCCAGCACGACGAAGGGGTAGAACCACGGGAGGTACGGGTAGTACCAGTGCGTCAAGACGAGCTCGAAGCCGAGCAGCAGGACGGCGGTGAGCGCCGCCATGCGAAGCGGCGAGCGGCGGCGCGGGAACCAGCCGAGGACGAGTGCGCCGATCACGAGCAGCGCCTCGAGCGCGCGCTGCACGAAGCGCAGGTTGGGCAGCCCCTTCGCGTGGTACTGGCCCCAGTCCCACAGCGAGAACGGAGACGCGCGGCCGATCTGGAACTTGACCGTGCGGTTGAAGAACACGTGCGCAGCGCGCACCGGCGACGGCTCGAGGAACAGGACGAAGAACACGGCCACGGTGGCGACGAGGAAGGCAGCGATCGTGACGAGAATCGACCGCGGCCGCCGCGCCTCCGGGTAGCCGGTCCACAGCGGCAGCACGATCAGCGAGGCGAACTTCGTCCAGCCCGAGAGCGCGACGAACACGCCGCGCGAGACGTCGCTCGTCAACGCCGCGAATCCCCACACGAGCAGCGCGGGCATGATCGCGTCGTTCGTGTTCGAGCTCGACGCGTACTGCGTGAACGGCCACGCCGCCCATGCGAACGCCGCGGCGGCTCCGACTCGAGGCCCGCCGAGACGACGGCCGACGAACGCGAGCCCGAGCATCGCCAGCAGGTCGAACAGGATCGACGTGAAGTGCACCGCGGGCAGCGAGTCCCACTTGTGACTCCAGCCGAAGATCAGGTAGCCGGGGATGTACGCGAGGTACGCCACCGGCCCGTAGGTGTCCCCGAGCGGGTTCGACGTCTCGCAGCGGCCGTTCGTCTGGACGCGGTCGCGCACCTCGCCCGACGAGTCGGCCGGCCCGCAGGCCGGCAGCTTCCCCTCGACGGGGAAGTGCCCGTAGGGGCTCTCGCCGGTCATGATCCGGTTCGCGCCGATCACGCCCGAATAGCCGACGTCGATCACGTTCGACGCGCGGATGTTCAGCCCGACGCGGAAGCCGGCGAGGAACACCGTCGCGGCTGCGAGCACCCATACGGACCAGACCGGTGCGCCGCGCGACGGGCTGTCGCGGCCGGACACCCAGAGACACCGCGCGATCAGCCACGCAAGCGGCGGATACGCGAACGACATCGCAGCGAAGACGTGCCCGTGGTTGAAGAACCACAGCGACAACGAAAAGGACACGAGCACGAGCAGGTCGACGTTGCGCACCGAGAGCAGGCGGCGCCAGTCGACGAGGCCGAGCAGGAACACGGCGCAGAACGCGAGCCAGATCCACGGGTTGTTGATCTTCGCGCCGCCGAACGCGCCGGGGTACCCGCGCGCCATGCGCCACGCGACCTGCGGGCCGGTCCATGCCTGCGTGACAGCGCCCGTCGCGTCGTCGACGTTCCCGGTCGCGATCTCGCCCGCGCGCCCCGACCACACGTCGACCGTCCACTGTCCCTGCGCGTACGTCGCCTGGGTCACCGGGTGCGGCGGGTAGCGCTTCAGCCAGTTCTTCACCTTCGGATCGGCGAGGAAGCGCGCGATCACCTCGCTCTGCTCGAGGTGGCCGACCGTCTGGCCGAACGTCCTCGTCGTCGGGAACGGGTTCGTGACGGTCGTGCCTGCGTGCGCCGCGGGCACGAGCGCCAACGCGACGACGAGGACCGCGACAAGCCTCAGCGGCGGAACGACCAGAGCTTGTTCCCGAGGAAGTTCACGGGGACGATGAGCGCGATCGCGATCGCCTGCGACACGAGCTTCCCCCAGCCGAACCAGTCGAGGAACACGAGCAGCCACAACTGGTTCACGCCGAGCGCAACGAGCGTCACGACCAGGTAGCGCAGGCCCTGGACGCCGATGTGACCCTTCTGGTGGGCAAACGTCCAGTGGCGGTTCCACCAGTAGTTGTTCGCGGCCGACACGACGAACGAGATGACGGCCGCGGTGTGCGCGCCGAGCCCGAGCAGCAGCGCGTAGATGATGAGGTTGAGCGCGTAGCCGGCGACGCCGACGACGCCGAACTTGGCGAGCTGGATCCAGTTGTGAGGGCTGCGAAGAGCCTGCACGGTCCGGTCAGCAAGAGCAGACACGCGGGCGAGGGTACTACGCGGCCCTAAGAGCTTCGTAGATCTGGCCGGAGACGTCGATGCAGGGCTCGGTGAGCCCCAGGTCGCGGAGCCGCCGCGACCGCCGCCGGTAGAAGCCGAGGTCCCGCTCGTCGATCAGCGTCAACGCGGAGTCGATCGCGAGCTCGCCGGCACGGAGCTCGACCACTGCAAACGGCAGAAACCGCCGCGCCTCGTCGCCGCAGAGGATCTCGAAGCCGACGACGCGGTCTGCGTTCAGGTCGACCAGCACCTCGACCGGCCGGCCGAGCTCGATCCCGTGCAGGCGCACCGGAAGAGCGAGCAGCTCCGCTGCGGCGCGACCCCTCATGCCGGATCGGCCATCCCCGGGCGGCCCGGCGCGGAAACCGCGAAGTGCGCCGCGAGCGCGCCCTTGACCGCCACGATCGACGCGGGCGGATCGCCAAGGCCGACGCTCAGCATGGGCACCTCGGAGTCGGCAGCCTCGAGCGACCCGTGGCTGCCGCCGCCGAGATGGTGGCGGCCGGCGAGGTCGAGGAACTCCCACCCGGGCGCGGCCGAGACGAGCACGTCGCCGGCGTTCGGGTTCGCGAGCGCCGCGCGTGCGCGCTCCCGTCCGTCGGGGACCGCGTCGAGGAGCGTCTCGTCCTCGTCACCGTCGCGGCGCGCGACGACGCGGCCGTCCTCGAGGAACAGGACGATGCCCGCTGCGGGCTCCTCGTCGAAGCGCTCCGCGACTCGGCGCGGTGCGTCGGTGTAGACCATCCCGGCCCGGTTCGACGCGGTGACGAGATCGTCGCCGGCGTCGAGCCGCGCGACGTGCTCCACCTTCGACTGCCCGTGGTCGGAGCAGACGATCACCGCGTAGCGCTCGAGGAACTCGTCCGGCCCGCCTGCCGCCTCCATCAGCGCGCCGATCGCCGAGTCGCTGCGCCGCAAGGCATCGTGCGCGCGATCGGGCCCGGCGGCGTGCGACGCGTAGTCGTAGTCCGGCAGGTAGTAGACGAGCAGGTCGAAGCCGTCGCGCGTGACGAGCCAGCGACCGACCTCGGCGGCATACGCGTCGATCGAGCCGCCGGCGCGGTTGCGCACCGCGAGCCGTGCGCCCGTCCGGTCGCTCTCGTACAGCGAGTAGAAGAAGAAGCGCTTCGGCCCGTTCACCGCAGGCGCGCCCGGGATCGTCGGGAGATGGCGATGCCGTCCGCGGTAGCACGTGATGTTGATGGCGGCAGTCGTCAGGCCTGCGTCCTCGAGTGTCTCGAACACGGTCTGCACGTCACGCGAAAGGTGGCGTGCATTCAGGTCGACGATCGTGTCGCGCAGCGAGCGCGCAAGCCCGGCCGCGCGCACCGCGGCGAACGACGAGCCGTACTCGACGATGCGCTCCTCTTCGCGGTTCCACCACACGAGGTGCGGAATGTGATGCGCGTCCGGATGCGCTCCGGTCGCGATCGAGCTGAGGCACACCGGCGTCAGCGAGGGAAACGTCGACGAGGCGCGGCGGTACTCACCGTGGTCGGCGAGGAAGCGCAGCGCGGGCGTGCCCGCCGCCTCGAACATCGACGGCGTCAGCCCGTCGATCACGATCAGGATCGCCTTCTTAGTCTCTGGCAAGAGTGCGCAGGCCCGCGTGGCGGTCCGGCGACCGGCGGCGAAGGCGGGCGCCGAGCACCGGAACGGCGATCGCCTCGAGGTAGCCGACGACGGGAACGAAGGCCAGGCCTGCACCGACGAGCGAGCCGAGCGCGAGCAACGTCGCCGTGCCGCCGCGCGTGCCGCCGCGGCGCAGCGTGCCGCTCACGATCGGAGCCGAGCCGAGCGAGCCGCACACGGCGCCCACCGCTCCGGCGACCGCCTGCTCCCAACCGGTGAACGCGAAGCCGATCGCGATCGCGACGACGACCGCGACGACGAGACCGACGAGCGCGCGGCGAAGTGCTCCCGTGCACGCGACTCCGATCGCCGTCCCGAGCCCGGCGAGGATCCCGATCGTGTACCACGCCCCCACGCCGCGAGGTTACACCCGGCCAGAAGTTGGGCAGTACCTCTTCGCGCCCTTCGACCGTTGGGAGACAATCGATGCCAGGCGGCCACCCCCGTCCCTTGCTGGTGTTCTTCTCATCCGCGCGTTCCGGGCCGTCCCGGCGCATGGAGAGCCTCGTCGCGCACATCGCGCGCAAGGAGCGCGACCGGTTGCGCGTGATTCAGGTCGACGTCGACCAGCGCACGGATCTCGTCGAGAAGCTCGGCGTGCGCGACGTGCCGACGCTCGTCCTCGTCGTCGGCCGCAAGGCGGTCGCGCGCCTCGACGGCCGCGTCAGCGCTCCGAAGATCGAAGCAATGCTCGACGAGCACCTCGCGGCGGCTGTCTAGGCCTCCAGGCTTGCGATCACCGCGAGCGTGAACTGCGCGGCGCGCGCGCCGTCGACGACGCGGTGGTCGAACGTGACGCTGACGTTCCCCAGCGCGCGCACGACGATCTCGCCCTCGCGTACGACTGCGCGCGGCGCGATGCGGTGCACGCCGAGGATCCCGACCTCGGGGTAGTTGACGAGCGGGGTCACGAAGAGTCCCGCGAGCTTGCCGGCGCTCGTCACGGTGAAGGTGGAGCCGCGGAGCTCCTCGGGCGCGAGCTTGCCGGCGCGCGCCTTCTCGGCGAGTTCGTCGACGGACGCGCGCAGCTGCTCGACGGAGCGTGTATCGCAGTCGCGGACA
>DATAUN010000198.1:0-17855 GCA_036268235.1 Gaiellaceae bacterium | reverse complement strand
GCCTTCACGCGCGACGGCTGGGTCTACACGGTGCGCGTCGACGGCGAGGACGCGCGACGGCTCGCGCCCGGCGCAAACCCCGCATGGTCTCCGGACGGCGCGCGCATCGCGCTCGATCGCGGCGAGGAGATCGTCACCCTGCGCTGGTACGGCGGTGGAGTGAAGGACGCGGGCGCAGGCACCGATCCTGCCTACGCGTCCGACGGTCGGCTCGCAGTGGCCGTCAACGGCGAGATCGTCGTCGACGGCACGACGATCGCCGAGGGCGAGTCACCGGCGTGGTCGCCGAACGGGAAACAGCTTGCGTATGAGCGCGACGGCGAGATCTACGTCGGCGACACGCCTCTTCACAAGGGGACGCAGCCCGCGTGGCGGCCGCAGCCGCGCGTGCAGGAGCTGCTGCCGGACTTCGCGCAGCGCCCGCCGAGCGGTCTGACGATCGGCGGCAGTGCGGGGAACTGGCAGCTCGGTTTCACGTCGCTCGTCGACAACGTCGGCCTCGGGCCGAGCACGTTCGCGGGCGTGCGCCCGCCGGGCTCGAAGCGCATGATCGGAACGCAGCGCGTGCTTCTCTCGAACGGCAAGTGGCGGACGTACCGCAACGTCGCGCAATTCCGCTACGTGAACTCGCCTCCGCATCACCACTGGCACCTGATGCGCTTCGACTCGTTCGAGCTGCGGACGCTCACGGGGACGACGCTCGTCCGCGACCGCAAGAGCGGCTTCTGCCTCGCCGACCACTGGGGGCTTGCGCCCGGCCGCTGGCCGAACCGGAGCCCGCACTTCCTCGGCAACTGCGGGCAGTACGACCCGCAGGCGACGCACGTCGTGATGGGAACGACACCCGGCTTCACCGACCGCTACCCCGCGTTCTTCCACGGCCAGAACGTCGACATCACCGGCGTGCCCGCGGGTGTCTACGACCTCGTGCACCGTGTCAACGCATCGATGCGGCTGCGCGAGCTGCGCTACGACAACGACGCGGCGTCCGTGCGAATCAGGCTCAGCTGGGCCGGGCGAACGCCGCGCGTGACCGTCTTGAGAAGCTGCCTAGCGGCGACCTGCTGAACGCGCCCTGCGCGTGCCACGCGCCGAGCGCGAGCACGAACACGGCGCCGGTCGCCATCAGGAGCGCCTGCGCGGCCACGCCGAACGCGACGGCGTCGTCGGTGTGGACGCCGGATGCGACGAGGATCGCGGCGCCTGCTCCCGCCTGCACCGCGGCGCCTGCGGGTGCGACCGGCAGCACCGCCGATGCCGACGCAGCGCAGACGAACGCGAGCGCGAGCGAGAAGTCAGTCGCGACACCGAGCGCGGCAAGAAGCACGAAGACCGCGAGCGCCCGAAGCACCCACGAGACGGCGACGCCGAGCCACGCCCAGCCGGCCTCACGCGGGGAGGCGGCGTTCTCGCCGACCCAGCCCGCGAGGCGGAAGCGCGCGACTGCGCCGAAGCGGGCGAGCCGCGGCAGGAACAGGACGACCGCCGCAGCGCCGACACCCGCGAACGCGACGACGAAGAACCCGACCCGAAGCCAGCCGTCGATGCGCGACGATGTGCCGATTGCCACCGACGCGAGTGGCGTCATCGCCGCGCTGTCGAGCAGGCCGAGAACGAAGAGCGAAAGCGCGACGGCGCCGATGCTCGCGCGGCGGCGCCGGCAGCGGCGGACGACCGCGAGGCGGATGACCTCGTCGCACCTACCGGGAAGCGCGATGCCGCCGACCGACGCGGCGCCGCCCGCAGCGGCGAGCGTCAGCATTGCCGGCCGCTGCCCCTGCCGGAACAGGTGCTGCCAGCCCCACGCCTTCGCTGCGTAGGCCGCGAGCATCACCACGACGGCAAGCCCGACGAGCCAGAAGTTCGCGCGGTGGAGCGGCCAGCCGGTGCGCGCGAAATGGCGCGCGACGAGCCCGGCCACGGCAAGCGCGACGAGGACGAACAGGATGTTGAGGGACCGCTTCAGGAAGAGCACGCACCGACGTCATCGGCAGCTGGGCTCTTACGTTGTATCCGGTTTGTCCCCCGACTGAGGGAGTAGGCGGTCCGAGATGCTTCCCAGCGCCTGCGTCAGCTCGCTCGGGATGACCCAGACCTTGTTCGCGTCGCCCTGGGCGATCTGGGGCAGCATCTGGAGATACTGGTAGGCGAGGAGCTGCGGGTCGGGCTTGCCGTCGTGAATCGCCTTGAAGACGGTTGCGATCGCCTCCGATTGGCCCTGGGCGGCAAGGATCGCCGACTGCTTCTGCCCCTCGGCCTTCAGGATCGCGGACTGCTTCTCGCCCTCGGCGGTCAGGATCTGCGCCTGCTTGATGCCTTCCGCCTGCAGGATCGCCGCGCGCTTCTCCCGGTCTGCGCGCATCTGCTTCTCCATCGTGTCCTTGATCGAGGGCGGCGGGTCGACCGACTTCAGCTCGACGCGGTGCACGCGAATGCCCCACTTGCCGGTCGCCTCGTCGAGGTTCCCGCGCAGCTGGTCGTTGATCTTCTCGCGCGAGGTCAGCGTCTCCTCGAGCGTCATGCCGCCGATCACGTTGCGCAGCGTCGTTACCGTGAGCAGATCGATCGCGTTCACCGGATTCGCGATCTCGTAGGTTGCCGCCTTCGGGTCGGTCACCTGGAAGTAGATGACCGTGTCGATGCTGACGACGAGGTTGTCCTCGGTGATCACCGGCTGCGGCTCGAACGACACGGCTTGCTCGCGCAGGTCGAGCAGCGGGCGCACACGGTCCACGAACGGAATCACGAGCGTCAGGCCCGGCGTCAGCGTGCGCGAGTACCTCCCGAGGCGCTCGACCACGCCGGCCCGGGCCTGCGGGATCACGCGCACGGTGCGCGCGAGGAGCACGAGCACGAAGAGCACGACAACACCGAGCACGATGAGCGCAGCCAACACGAGCCTCCTATTCGGACACGAGGGCGGTTGCCCCCTCGATCTGGATGACGTCCACGGTCAATCCCTCCGCGATCTCCGTCCCGTCGAGATACGCGCGCGCCGACCACTCCTCGCCGCCGATCCGCACGCGGCCGCCGCCGGCGGCGCCGATCGCGCGCGTCACCACCGCCTTGCGGCCGACGAGCGCGTCGGTTCCGGTCCGCGAGAGCGCAGGCAGTCGCACGTGGCGGCGGGCGATCGGGCGCAGGAGCCCGAGCGAGAGCAGCGCCGCGACGATGAACACGATCAGCGAGCCGACCGCGCCCGCCCCGAGCAGAGCGGCGAGCGCCGAGGCTCCTGCGGCGAGCGCCAGCGGCCCGAGAAAGAAGAGGCCCGGTGTCAGTACCTCGCCGATCGCAAGCGCGATCGCAACGACCAGCCAGACGACCCAGCCCACGCTGATGACTCTAGAGCACCGAGACGAGCCGTTGCAGATCGGGGAGCGATTCCCGCTCCGGGTAGCGGCCGTCGCGGTCGACGAGCACGGCGCGCATCCCCACCGCCGTCGCGCCCTCGACGTCGTCCTCGAGCGTGTCGCCGACCATCAGCGCCTCCTCCGCGCGCACGTCGAGCAGCTCGAGGATCCGCCGGAAGATCGTCTCGTGTGGCTTCGTCTTGCCGTGCGACCGCGAGGTCAACACCGCGTCGACGGACAGCCGGTGATGGGCGACGAACTCGTCGAGGTCGCGCTCGGTGTTCGAGAGCAGCCCGAGCTTGAGGCCGCGCGCGCGCAAGGCGTCGAGCACCGGCGGGGCGTCCTCGTAGAGCTCGAAGTGGTGCACGTGGCTCCATGCGCGCTCCATCTCGACGGCGGCGGCGTACGTGTCGCCGGCCCCGCCCATGCCCTCGATGATCCGCTGCGTGAAGCGGATCCAGATCTCCTCGTCGTGGTCGAGCTCCGGATGCTTCTTCAGGTCGACGAGCGCCGCGCGCCGCGCCTGCTCGTACCGCTCGGGATCGAGCGTCAGGCCGTGCCGCTCGCCGAGCCTGCGGTAGCCCTCCGGCCCCAGGTCGGGACCGGGGCGCGCGATCGTGAAGTCCACGTCGAAGACGACGGCTCTCAGCACAGGTGCCGACGATAGCCTCGCCCCGTGACCACGCCGCGCGCAGGCACGTTCGCCGCCTTCTCGAGCAGGGACTTCCGGCTGCTGCTCAGCGGCCAGACCATCTCGTTCCTCGGCGACGCCGCGTTCATCGTCGCGCTGGGCTGGCGCGTCACCGACCTGACGGGCAAGGCGAGCTCGCTCGGGTTCGTGCTCGCGCTCGAGTCGCTCGCGATGCTGACGACGCTGCTGATCGGCGGCGTGCTCGCCGACCGCTACTCGCGCCGCCTGCTGATGATCGGCTCCGATCTCTCGCGCGCCGTTGTCATGGGCGTGTTTCTGGCGCTCGACGCGAGTGGGCATCTCGACCTCACCGCGATCCTCGTCCTCGCGGTGCTCTTCGGGCTCGCGGACGGCTTCTTCCAGCCGGCGCTAGGCGGCATCGTCCCGCTGCTCGTCGACCAGCCGCTGCTCGCATCGGCGAGCTCCTGGGTCGGGATCGTGCGCAACGGCGCTGCGATCCTCGGCCCCGGCCTCGCGGCGTTTCTCTACTACTCCGGCGGCCCGCGCATCGTGTGGGGGCTGGACGCCGGCTCGTTCGTCGTCTCGGCGGCGACGCTGTGGTTCGCGCGGCCGCGCGCGATGCAGCCGACCGAGCCGCTCGGCCTGCGGCGCGAGCTCGCGGTCGGGTTCCGCTACGTGATGTCCGTGCCGTGGATCTGGACCGGGATCGCGGCGGCGGGGCTGATCCTGATGCTCGCGATGTCACCGTTCACCGCGTTACTGCCGCGGCTCGTGCAGGACCACTACCACCGAGGCGTCGGCTCGTACGGGCTGATCTTCAGCGCAATGGCGGCAGGAGTCGTCGCCGGCTCGCTCGTCTGGGCTCGCTGGCATCCGCGGCGCCATCGCGTCACGATCTGCTTCGCGAGCTTCGGGATCAACGACTTCGGCATCCTCGTGATCGCACTCTCGCCGTGGTACCCGCTCGCCGTCGTCGCGGCGACGTGGCGCGGCTTCTGGATCGGCGTCGGCATCTCGGCCTGGATGACGCTGATCAGCGAGCTCGTCCCCGAGCAGCTGCTTTCTCGCGTCCTCAGCTTCGACTTCTTCGGGTCGATGGGCCTGACGCCCGTCGGCTTCGCACTCGCGGGCGTCGTCGCGACCGCGGTCGCGCCGGCCACGATCCTCGCGGTCGGCGGAACGCTCGGTGCGCTGCTCTGGTTCGTGCCGCTCGGCTGGCGGCGCGTGCGCACCGCGGCGTGACCGCTAGGAGCGGTGCACGACCTCGCAGTTCTTCGACAGCTTGTCGTACTTGTCCGCGTAGACGACGTCGTGGCCCGTGCCGCAGTCGACGATGTCGCGCCGGCCGTCGCGCACGTAGATCGTGTCGTTCCCACCCTGGCCGTAGATCGTGTCGATGCCGGACCCACCGGTGAGCGTGTCGTTGCCGTTGCCGCCGAAGATCAGGTCGTTTCCGGCGCCGCCGTTGATGACGTCGTTTCCGGCGCCGCCGCTGAGCACGTCGTTGCCACCCTCGCCGTTGATCACGTCACGCCCGTCGGTCCCGAAGATGCGGTCCTTGTGCGAGGTGCCGTTCTCGACGTTGGAGACGGCGACGCCCGTCGCCGATCGCGTGGCGCCGCCGGTGGCTGCGGCCGGTGCGACGGAGCCGACCTGGATCGCGACCGACGTGCTGTTGTTCGCCATGCTGGATTCGCCGGTGTCGGAGCTGACCGCGGCCGTGACTGAAGCGGCGCCCGCATTCGCAAAGGTGAGCGTCAGCACGACGTTTCCGGTGGGGACGTTGCTGGCGAGGAACGCGAGGTTGCACGACAGCCCTGCCGAGACGGCGACGCAGCCGGGGCCGCGGTCCGCCTGCGATCCGGCGACGGTAACGCCCGCCGGCAGGCCTACCGAAACGACCACGTTCGAGGCGGGGTTGTCGGTGAGGTCGGTCGCGGCAATGCGGACCACCGACTGGCCGCCGACCGCGACCTGGGTCGGCGAGGCGCTGATCGACACGGCGAGGTCGGTGGCACCGCCACCGCCGCCGCCCGAACTGCCCCCGCCGCCCGAGCTGCCGCCGCCTGAGCCACCGCTCGAGCCACCGCCGCCGGAGCCCGCCGCCGTAACCGTCGCCGTGCCGAGCGAGCTGGCGGAGGCGCTTCCGCCGGCAGTCGTCGCGGTGACGGCGACCTGCAAGGCATAGCCGGTGTCACTCGAGCCGACCTGATAGACCGCACCCGTTGCGCCGGCGATCGAAACGCAGCCTTCCACCGGGATTGCCTCGGAGTACGCCGTCAAGTCCGGCGTGCAACGGCGCCACTGGTAGGCGAAGGTCGGAGCCGCGCCGCCGCTCCAGTCCCCGGTCGTCGTCGAGAGCGTCTGTCCGACCGACGCCGTGCCCGAAACGATCGGCCCCACCGACGGGTAGGGCGCCGCGATCGTCGCGGTGCTCGTCGCGGCGCTGACGCTCGCGGTGCCGGCCGAGCTCGTCGCGGTCGACGTGAATTCGATCCGGCTTCCGACGTCCGACGCGACAACGCGATAGTCGCTCGATCCCGTCTTGACCGTGGAACAAGTCGTGAGCGTGGAATCGCAGTCCTCCCACGTGTACGTGACGGACGGCTGCGGATCGCCCGTCCACTCCTTCGTCTCCGCGTGCAGATCCTGGCCGACGGCGGGCGTGCCGTCGATCGTCTCCGAGCCGGTCGCGGCCGGGGCGACGGCCGGAGGTGTGCCGGTCCACGAGATGTTGATGACCCCGCTGTCCACCGGGAGCGCCAGTTCTCCGACCGCGTCGCCCGCGAGATCGACGTACTGGATCACCGGCGAGGCGCCTACGTAGGTCCTGTACGCGAGCAGCTGGCCGTCGGGTGACCACGCGATCGCCAAGCCTGCGGAACTGCCGGTATGGACCTCGGCCGCGCTCGAGCCGTCGGGATTCACCACCCAGAGGTCTCGGTTCCCGCCGGCGAGGTAGGCGATCTTCGTTCCGTCCGGCGACCAGGCGGCGAAGTCGGCGTCGGTCGCGAGAGGCGAGGACAGGTTCGAGCCGTCCGCGTCGATCGTGTAGAGGTCGCTGCCGTCGACGAACGCGAGCTTCGTCCCGTCGGGCGACCACGAGATGGAGTCGCCGGTTGCATGACCGAGATCGGTCTCATTCGAGCCGTCGGCGTCCATCGTCCAGAGCTCGCCATTGTGGTCGAACGCGATCTTGCTCCCGTTCTGAAGCTGTGCCGTCACCGCGGAGTTCTCGTTGTTCGAGGTCAGAGTCGTCGTGGTCCCGTCGGGGGCACGATCCACGATGTTGCCCAGCCCGTTCTCGTACAGCACGTCGCCCGAGGCCGTCCACGAGAGCCCAACCGTGCTGAGATGGGTGAGGATCGTCTCGTCGGAGCCGTCCGGCTGGGCGCTGTAGACGGCGTTGCCGTTGAGATACAGGATCCGTCCCTGCTCGTCGCTCGCGAGACCGGCGGTCGGGTACCAGAGATATTCCGACCCGGCGCCGTCCGTGTTCGTCTGCGACGCCTGGTCGCTGTGGCGGCCGGCGCGCTCGACGACATCGGCGCGCAGCTCGTCGAGCGTCAGGCTTGGGTCGGCGCCGAGTAGCTCGGCGGCGAGGCCTGCAACGGTCGGGGATGCCGCGGACGTCCCGGAGAAGCCCGACTCGCCGCAGCCGTTCCCGCCCGAGCCCGCGTAGGCGCCGTACGCGTCCGTGCCCGACGTGCTGTCCGGACCGACGACGTCCGGCTTCGTGCGGCCGTCGACGGTCGGGCCGAGTGAGCTGTACGACTCGAGCTGGCCGTTCGCCCAGCACACAGCGCCGACCGCAAGTGCGTCCGGGGACGACGCGGGATCGTCGATGCTGCCGGCGGCGGTCGCGTACTGGAGATTCGAGTCACCGACGAAGAGCAGGTCCATCGTCGGGTTGTCCGTGGCCGACCAGCGGGCGATCACGAGCCCGAACGACGAGCTGGTCGTGTCGTTCACGTAACACAGCCATTCGACCGGAGCGGCCGGCAAGCTGCTCTGGTCGCCGGTCCCGGAGGCGACGACCCTCCCGGTCTGGTCGACGAGGTACAGATCGAAATCGTCGTTCGTGACGGGCCACCGGTCCCAGGACATGTAGGCACAGCCTTCGTCGCCGGGCTGGATCGTGACGTGGTTCTGCACGTTGCCGCCGCCGAAGTCGTTGTAGTCGGCCGCCCCGCTCGTGGGCGTGTAGTCGCCGCGCCAGTGCCTGAGTGCGTCATTGCCCGCCGCGTTCACCCACAGGATCCCATGCGCGGCTGCGTCGGCGACCGTCGACTCGGGCGAGGGCTCGGAGGCATCGAACGGATACGTCGCGGTCGTGCCGTCACCGCGCCCGGCGATGAACCACTCGACTGAATGGTTGATGATCTTGATTCCCTCGGCGATCGCATCCTGCTCGTCTGCGCGCAGGTCGATCATGTTGGCGGCGCAATAGAGATACAGCTGCACGCTCGGCGCGACGCTGAGAAGCGTCTGCGCGACGGCGGTGCCATGGGGCTCGTCCGGGTCGCAATCCTGGTCGGTCGTCGAGCTGCTCCCCGGAATCGGCACGGCGACCGGAGTCAGCCCGATCGCGCTGTCCCCCTCGAAGCCGAGGTCGATGATCCCGACCTTGACACCGCTGCCGTTCTGAGAGTTCGCCTGGAAGTGGGCCGCGCCGGTCGTGAATGCTCCCTCGTCGACCGAGTCGGCGCGCGGCCGCACCGGCGGGCGAATGTAGCCGACGGCGCCGCTCGAGGCGAGCGTCGTGAGCTCCGCGGGCGCCACGCTCGCCTCGACGAGCCCGTCGAGCCCGGCGCTGACCACGCCCCCGCTGGCGGCCACTGCGGCTTCGACGGCCTCCGTGCTGTGGCCGAGGACCTCGACCTGCACCCGCCCGCCGTTCGAGTCCAGCCCGTCTGTCCGTGCGTCGCTCATCGCGGCGGACGCTCCCGACGCCTTGGCGGCGTCGGCAACCTGCACGAGCTGCGAATCCATCTTCACGGTGCCGCGCGGGAACGCCGACGCGCCCGAGACCGTCGGCGCGGCAATGCCGACGCTGCCCGTCAGCACAAGTGCTGCGGCTGCGACTGACATGGCGGCGGCGACCAGCCGGACCCCCCAGGAGACCCCCTGAGAACGACCCACACCCCACATCTCGACTGGAGTCACCGTCGATCCGATCCCCCGTTTTAGGGATCGAATCGAAACATGAAGTTGATCGCACAAGTATGATCGTGACATGGCATACGCATTGCTCTTTCTCCGCGTCGTCGTCGGACTGACGCTGTTTGCACACGGAGCACAGAAGCTCTTCGGCTGGTGGGAGGGCCCGGGCCAGGCCGGCACACGCGGCTGGCTGCACAGCATGGGCTTCCGCCTGCCCGCGGTGATGGCCCTGCTCGTCGGCCTCGGCGAGGGCAGCGGCCTCCTCTTCGCACTCGGCCTCGTCACGCCGCTCGCGGCGCTCGTGATGGCGACGGCGATGGTCGTCGCGATCGGCTCCGTCCACTTGCCCAAGGGCTGGTGGCTGAGCAAGGGCGGCTACGAGTACAACCTCGTGCTCTGGGCCGTCGCGGTGGCGGTCGCCGGGACCGGGCCGGGGCGCTTCTCGATCGACCGGGCGATCGGCTGGGACGACAACATCAGCGGCGTCTGGTGGGGCGTCGGCGCGCTCGCCCTGTCCCTGCTCACCGGCCTCTTCATCCTCACCGCGCTGCGCAAGCAGCCGGCGCCGCAGGAAGCCGCCTAGAAACGCGCGAAGGGCGGGCCGCATCGCGGTCCGCCCTTCGAACGTGCATCGGGGTGCCCAGATTCGAACTGGGGACCTCTCCGACCCGAACGGAGCGCGCTACCAGGCTGCGCCACACCCCGAATCGCCGCCTAGGGTAGCCGTTCCTACAGCACCTCCAACACGGCGCGTGCGCACACGTCGGGCCGCTCGCCGATCAGGAGATGGCCGCAATCGGCGATCACACGCAGCGGCGCCCGCAGCCGCCGCGCGTACTCGAACCCGTCGGCGAGCGGCACCTGCCGGTCGCGCGCACCGAAGAGAACGAGCACCGGGCAGCGCACGCGGTCGAGATCCTGGCGCGGGTCGTCGCGCGCGAGCGCGAGGCCCGCGCTGAGGACGTCGGTGTGCAGGGTCGTGCCGCGCAGGAAGCCGTGCACCGCCTGCTCGGAGAGCGCCTCTGCGTTCGCGACCTCGTACCGCCCGAACACGAGGTGCTTGAGGCGCGGCGAGCTCGCGATCCGGTGCACGCGCCGGCCGGCGATCCGGGCCGGGCGGATCAGCCCGATCAAGCCGAGCGAGATCGTCGCGGCGCGGGACGAGCTCGAGATGCCGGCCGGCGCCGCGAGCACGAGGCCGCGGACGAGCGCCGGGTGGCGTTCCGCGAGCCGCAGAGCGACCACCCCGCCGAGTGAATGGCCGACGACCCCGGCCGGCTCGTCGAGCAGGCCGGCGACCGCGTCCGCGAAGCCGGCCAGCGACGGCGCGGCGAGCGGCCCGGAGGCGCCGTGGCCGGGAAGATCCGGAATCAGGAGCCGCCGTCCCGCCAGGAGCGGCGCGACCTCCGTCCAGTTCCAGGCGGCACCGCCGAAGCCGTGCAGGAGCAGAAGCGGCGGCCCCTCGCCGCCCTCGAAGACCCGGAGGCGTGCTCCGCGAACCTCGTGGAAGCGCTCCGAGAGGCCCGGCAGCAGGTCCGTCGCATCCGTCACGTGGATCGATTATCCTGGGACCGGATGAGCTTCTCGGTGACAGGACGGGGCGCGTGAGGAAGTTGCCCGTCCTGCGCCGAAAGGAGCCGGAGACCTTGCCCGTCAGCGCTTATGCGCGGCGGGCTTTTTTGTGCCCGGACAAAGGAGCGACATGGCGAACCATCTGACGCCGGACGAGCTGTCGAGGGAAGTCGGGATCGAGCGCGACGAGGTGATCCGCATCTGCGTCGAAGAGCATGTCCCGATCTATCAAGGCAAGATCGACAAGTTCCTCTTCCAGGCGCAGCTGCAGGCGATCGGCGCCTTCCCGGCCGCGCACTAGCGGACCCGCAGGCGGTTACTTCGAGGCGGCAGCGCGCTTGCGCGTTGCCGCCTTCTTCGTCTCGGGCTTCTTGGACGCTGCCGCGACCGACGCCTTGAGCGCTTCCATCAGGTCGATGACGGGCGTCGGCGCCTCCTCGTCCGGAGCCTCGATCTCGACGCCTGCGAGCTTTGCTTCGAGCACCTCGCGCAGCGATTCGCGGTATTCGCTCCGCAGCTCTTCGGGCTCGAACGGAGCGGCGAGCGACGCGATGATCTGCTTCGCGAGCTCGAGCTCCGGCTCGCGCACCTCCGACGATGCGACAGCCTCGTCGATCTCCGCGTGGTCCTTCACGTCCTCGTGGACGAAGAGCGTCTCGAGCGCCAGCGCGTCGCCCATCGGGCGGATCAGGCACAGCTTCTCCTTGCCCGCGAGCACGAAGCGGCCGAGCGCGGCGACGCCGGCGTCCTTCATCGCCTCGAGCAGCAGCACGTACGGGCGGCGCTGCGCCTCGGCGCCGGCGGGGACGAGGAAGTACGTGCGGTCGAAGTAGATCGGGTCGACCTCCTCGAGCTGCACGAACCGGCCGATCTCGATCGAGCGACTCGTGTCGCGCTGCTCGATCGCCTCCAGGTCGGCGTCCTCGACCATCACGAACTGGCCCTTCGCGACCTCCCAGCCGCGCACGAGCTCGTCGGACTCGACGTCGCGCTCGTGGACGGGGCACCAGCGCTTCTGCTTGATCGGCGAGCCGCACTCGCGGTGCAGCATCCGGAACGAGACGTCCGACTGGCGGGCAGCCGGCTTCGTCGCCGGCGCGAGGCCGACGGGGATGTTGACGAGACCGAAGCTGACGGAGCCGTTCCAGGTTGTACGCATCTGCAAGGGGTAATTGTACGCGGGACGAGCATGATTCGCCTTCCCTCGCCCGGTTCCTGCGGGCTATGTTTCGCAGGCATTGGATCGCCCGAGGACGATCGCGAATCTCTGGAGGGACGCGGTCGCGGCCGCCCACCCCGAACCGGCCTACCTTCAGGAGGTCGAGGACGAGTGGCGCGAGGTCTCGCGGGCCGAGGCGGCGACCGCCGTCGAGGAGCTCGCGAACGGGCTTCTCGCCCTCGGGGTGGAGAAGGGTCAGGCGTTCGCGATCCTCGCCCGAACGAGCCTCGAGTGGTCCCTCTTCGACTTCGCGCTCGCGCTCGTCGGCGCCGTCGGCGCACCGATCTACGCGAGCAGTTCCCCGCGCGACGTCCACTACGTGCTCGGGCACTCGGAGTCCGTCGGCGTGCTCGTCGAGGACGACGGCCAGCGCGCGAAGCTGGGTGGGTTCCCGGGACACGTGATCTCGTTCTCCGAGCTCGGCGCTCTGCGCGAGCGCGGGCGCGTGTATGCGGCCGAGCATCCTGGCGCGCTCGACGCGCGCGCCGACTCGATCGACGAGGACGACCTCTTCACGTTCATCTACACGTCGGGCACGACTGGGCCGCCGAAGGCCTGCATGATCCGCAACCGCAACTACTACGCGATGGTGCAGAAGGGCGACGAGATGGAAGACCGGCAGGCGAACGCCGGCGACCTCATGCTGCTGTACCTCCCGCTCGCGCACAACTACGGCCGGCTGCTCCATCTCTCGGCCGCGTACATCGGCTTCGCAATCGCGTTCCTGCCCGACCCATTGCAAGCGGGCGCCGAGCTCGTGCGCGTGCGCCCGACGCTCTTCCCGAGCGTGCCGCGCGTGTACGAGAAGATCTACACCGCCGTCCAGGCGAACTTCGAAGCGCAGACGGGCGTCAAGCGCAAGCTGATCGACTGGGCGCTGCGTGTGGGCTACCGCCGCTCGGCGCTCGAGCGCGCGAAGAAGCCGATCCCGCCGCTGCTGAAGGTGCAGCACGCGATTGCGGACAAGCTCGTCTATTCGAAGGTGAAGGCGCGCCTCGGCGGGCGGCTGCGCACCGCGGGCGCGGGCGGCGCACCGCTGTCACGCGACATCGCCGAGTTCTTCCACGCGATCGACATCCTCATCCTCGAGGGTTACGGGCTCTCCGAGGTGACGACCGCGGCGACGGTCAACCGTCTGCACGACTACAAGTTCGGCACCGTCGGCAAGGCGCTGCCCGGCGTCGAGATCAAGATCGCCGACGACGGCGAGATCCTGCTGCGCTCGAACACCGTCTTCGCCGGCTACTACCGCGACGAAGAGGCAACGCGCGCGACGATCGACGATGAGGGCTTCGTCCACACCGGTGACGTCGGGCATCTCGACGAGGACGGCTTCCTGCACATCACCGACCGCAAGAAGGACATCATCGTCACCGCCGGCGGAAAGAACGTCGCGCCTCAGAACCTCGAAAACGAGCTGAAGTCGCACACGATCGTCTCGCAGGCGCTCGTTGTCGGCGATCGCAAGCCGTACATCGCCGCGCTTGTCACGGTCGACGCGGAAGCGACGAACGGCATGGCGCCCGACGTGGTGCACGCGGCGGTCGAGGCGGCAATCGAGTCGGTGAACGCGGACCGTTCGCGCTTCGAGCAGATCAAGCGTTTCACGATCCTGTCGCGCGACTTCTCACTCGAGCAGGACGAGGTCACGCCGACACTGAAGCTTCGCCGCAAAGTGATCTTGGATCACTTCGCGGACGACGTCGCGGAACTGTACGCCTAGAGGATCCGGCGCGCGCCGACGTAGGTCGCCGCGTACCAGCCTTCGTCCAGGCTGGAGATCTGCACGTCGGCGCCGGTGTGCGGCGCCTCGACGAACTGGTCGTTGCCGATGTAGAGGCCGACGTGGCCGAGGCTGTCGAAGAAGAGGATGTCGCCCGGCTGAAGCTCGTCACGTGAGACGGGAACGCCGTAGTTCCACATCGCGTACGAGGAATGCGGCAATGAGACGCCGACCTGCGAGTACGCCCACATCACGAGCCCTGAGCAGTCGAAGCCGACGCCCTGCGTCGCGCCGCCCCAGACGTACGGCACGCCGATCTGCGACAGCGCGTAGCCGACGACGTTGCTGTGGGTGGGCGGCGGCGCAACGACGGTGTCGTTCGACGGCGTGCCCGCACTGACGCCGACGATCGTGTCGTTTGCACTGGCTTTCATCTGCGCCTGTTCCGCGGCGAGGCGCTGCTGCGCCTCCTGCTGCAACTGGAGCTGATGCGCGCGGTCGGCGGCGACGAGCTTCTCGATCTCACCCTGAAGCGACGAGTAGAGCGCCTTCTGCTGCGCAATCCTCGTCTCGATGTCGCGCTTCGCAGCTGCGCGCGCAGCAACGACACGTGCTTGCTCCGCGTTCGCGTGCTTCAGCACGTCACCGCTGCGCTTGATCGTCGTCTTGAACTGCTTCACCTGCGAAAGGATGCTCGCGTCCGTCGACGCCACCGATTTCGCGTTGTCCATGCGCGTGATCAGGTCGTCGAGGCTGTGCGCGCCGAGGATGACCTCGAGCGTGGATTCCTGATCGCTCGAGTACATCGCGCGCAACCGGTCGGCGATCGTCCGCTCGCTGATCTTCAAATTGTTCTTCGCAACGTGCAGCTCGTAGCGGTTCTCGCGCAACTGCCGCTGAATACGTGCAAGTTGCGCAGTCGCCGCGTCGTACTGCGACCTCGCGCGCTCGAGCGAATCGGAAAGCGTTCGGAGCTGGACCATGACCTGCTGCGCCTGCGCGCGCTTCGATGTCACCGAGGGGTCGGCGAACGCTGGGACTGCCGCCAAAAGGGCCAGACACATCCCTGCGAGAACGTATGGCGCCTGCCCCAACCTACGTTTGACGACCCCCTGCCGGGGACGGGACGGGCGCACCGGTAGGGGCCGGCACGTCACGAGTACGGGAGGTTAACAGGATGTTCGGACGACTGCCACCGCGCACCTGGTCAAACCATGCTTTAAACGTGTTCTTTTCTGCACGAACGCCACGACTCCTCCGCGCAACCTGTGGTACGGTCCCGAGCCGTGCTAGGGCAGGCACATACGCCGCGGCGGCGCATGTGGCCGTTTGCGGCCATCGCCCTCGCCGTTTTGGTCGCCCCTGCGGTCAGCGGCGCGAATCCGACGCACAGCGTCTCATCGCTGCGCGCCCACGACGCGGCGATCGCTCAGAAGTCGCGCGCCGCGGTGCTCGGCTTGTATTCGCTCGACTCGCAGCTCGCACAAGCACATGCGCGACTCGCATCGCTGCACTCACAGGTGAGCTCGCTCCGCGCGCAGCGCGCGATTCTGCAACAGCAGCTCGTCGTCGCGCGTCGCAGCATGCGCATCGGCGAGCAGCAGCTCGCACAGCGCGTTCGTCAGTTGTACGAGAACGGACCAGTCGAGCCGCTCGAGATCGTGCTCGGCGCGAAGAGCCTCGACCAGGCGATGACGAACATCGACAGCCTGAGCCGCGCATCCGCTCAAAGCGAAGACGTGCTCGCACAGCTGAAGTCCGCGCGCCGAAGCGCAGCGGCAACGGCGCGCGACCTCGCGACGCGCGAGTCTGCGCTCGCGGCCGAGACACGGGCAGCGGAAGCGACTGCCGCGGCACTCGAGTCTTCGCGTACTCAGCGTGCGCAGTACATCTCGTCGCTCGCTGCCGACCGCCGGCTTACGCAACAGCAGATCGGCGCGCTCGTCGTGCGCGCACACGCGGCGCAGGTGCGCAGCTCGCAGCTGGCAAATGCGCGCGCGTCGGAAGACGCTGTCCGCGAGACCGGCACATCGCCCGCTCCGTCCTTCGTCGATTCGTCACCGGAAACCGGACGCACGCTGACGGTCAGCGCGACGGGCTACGCGCTGAGCGGCACGACAGCGACCGGGCTGCCCGTTGGCTGGGGCATCGTGGCCGTCGACCCCTCGGTGATTCCGCTCGGCACGCACATGACGGTGCCGGGCTACGGCGACGCCGTGGCCGCCGATACCGGCGGCGCGATCGTGGGCGACACGATCGACCTGTGGTTCCCGACCGTCGCCCAGGCGGATGCCTGGGGACGGCGCACGGTCACGATCACGCTTCACTGATTCCACGAATTCCGCCTCCGGGTACACTGGCGGCCGTTCTGTCCGAGCCGGCAAACATCCTGCAAGGGTCCGAGCCACGCGTCCTGCTCGTGGACGATCACGATCTGTTCCGCACGGGCCTGCGCAACCTGCTCGAGGAGCAGGACGTGCAGATCGTGGGCGAATGCGACAACGGCACCGACGCGTTGCGCGCGGTGCGCGAGCTCGCGCCGGACGTCGTCGTGATGGACCTGAACATGCCGGGCATCAGCGGTGTCGAGGCGACGCGGCAGATCTCGATGATCGCGCCGCTCACCCGCGTCCTCGTCCTGACGATCTCCGACCAGGACAGCGACGTGATGGACGCGATCCTCGCCGGCGCATGCGGCTACCTGCTGAAGGACGCGTCGATCAACGAGCTGATCCAGGGCATCCACGCGGCGGCGGCCGGCGAGTCGCTCGTGTCGCCGACGATCGCCTCGAAGGTGCTGCAGCGCGTGCGCGCGTCGAGCGCTTCGCATCGCGAGGCGGAGCTCATCCAGTCCGAGCTGTCCGACCGCGAGATCCAGGTGCTGAAGCTGATCGCGAACGGCAAGGACAACGCGATGATCGCCGGCGAGCTGCACATCAGCCCGAAGACGGTCAAGAACCACATCTCGAACATCCTGATGAAGCTTCAGATCGAGAACCGGATCCAGGCCGCGGTGTACGCGGTCCGCTCCGGGATCGTCTAGCGCCAGGCGAGGCTCGACACGGCGCCGAGGCCGTGTGTCACCTGCGTCAGCCCTGAGCCGTCGACGCCGATCGTCCAGACGTCGCCGTACGGATCGGTCGGCGTCGAAGCGGTGAACGCGAACCGCGAGCCGTCCGGCGACCAGGCGAGGCCTGGTCGTCCCAAGGGCCGGGGCTCGAAGCCGACGAGCGCGACGCGCCTACCGGTCGAGACGTCGAGGATCGAAAGCGTCGAGCCGCGCTGCTCCAGGAGCGCGAGCCGTCCGTCGTCGGACCAGGCGGGCGCGTCGGCGAAACCGTTCGTGGGCGCAGCGACCACGTGCGGGGACGAGCCATCGGGACTCGCGACGGTCGCCGCATTGGTGCTGCCGTCGTCGTAGGCGATCTCGGTGGGCCCCCATGCCGGCCACCAGCCGCTCACCCCGAGGTCGTGCAGGTCGCTGCCGGCGGTCGGCACCGTCTCCAGCTCGGTCGATTCGCCGTTCGATCGGGCGAACAGGATCTGTGTGCCGTCGGGCGAGAAGCTCGGACTGTCGTCGAGTTGCAGCTCGCCGCTCGGTATGACGACCGACCGCACACCGCTTCCGTCTGCGCTCATGACCCAGATGGTCTCGGGGCAACCGTCGTGGCACACCGCGGCCGACGCCCGGACGAAGGCGACGGTCGACGCGTCGGCCGAGACGGCGACCTGCTCGTCGTCCGCCTTCGTGTCGGTGAGACGCGTCAGGCGCGATCCGTCGGGCGCGACGGCGTAGATCGAGGCCGACGGGATCGTGCAATCCGACTCGTAGACCAGCCCACCGCCGGCGATGAGCTGCAGCCCGTCGATGCCCTTTCCGTCGTGCAGAGGATCGTCTCCGCACTCGGGATACGAGGCGACCACGCGCGACGCCTTCAGCGTGCCGACCTGCACCGACGCGCGTCCCGCCGAGACCGTCACCGCGGCCGACTCTGTCCCGTCCGCGTTCAGGACGCCGCCGAAGGTCGAGAACGTCGCGGGAAGCACGAACTCCTTGCCCGTGCGCACGTCGACCGAGAGCCATCCGTCATCGCCGTTCACCCGCACGTGCGTCTCGCCGAGCCACTGCAGCCCCAGGAGAGAGCGCCCCGCGAGCTTCCGCGACGACACCGGCCG
>DATAUN010000197.1:0-8583 GCA_036268235.1 Gaiellaceae bacterium | reverse complement strand
CGGTGGGACGAGCTTCGTCGCGCCGCAGCTGAACGGCACCACGGCAGTCATCGACTCGGCGCTTGGCCGGCGGGTCGGATTCTGGAACCCGGCGATCTACAAGTTCGCCGGCCAGCACAACTCGCCGTTCGCGCCCCTCGATACCGCGGGGACGACGAACGACAACCTGTACTACTCGGGTGCGCCCGGGAATGTCTACAACGTGGGCTCGGGTCTCGGTGTCCCCGACTTCGCGAAGCTCGCGTCCGACTTCGGTTCGAACCACTAGTCGCCGAGGCGGATACAGATCGAAGCAGAGGGGCCGCCCATCGGCGGCCCCTCTGCTTTTCAAGTAATATTCAACACACGATGGTCCGGAAGCTCGCCACGGCTTCGATCTCCGCGATGCTCCTCGCGCCGCTCGCCTGGGCGAGCGCAGGCGGCGGCCCTGTCCCCCCCGTCGACGGCGCGGGCGCTTCGGGTTCGGGAGTCGCCACCGCCAAGCTCTCGAACTCCGCCGCAGGCGCGCGCACCGCGTTGACGGTCGGCCTGCACGCCGAGCTCCAGTGCGGCAGGCTCTCGGCCCGCACGTTGACGGTGAAGCTTCCGTCGCAGTTGCGTGTGCCGCACCTCGTTGCCGTGTCGGCGGTCACGGCCGGCGGCAAGCCCGTGACCCACGCCAAGGTGAGCGGCTCGACCGTCGTCCTCACGCTGCCGGTGCCGAAGGGCGTGACGTGCGACGTGCTCGGGCCTGGCGTCTACCCGGTCGTGTTCCTGTCGCGTGCCGGCCTGCGCAACCCACTCGGTTCGGGCTCGTACGCGTTCTCCGTTCTCGCATCGCCGCGCGGCGACGCGTGGCACGGAACGCTCGCGGTCGGCTAGTAGGCGACAGCGCCGCGGCCCGTCTCGGCCGCGTGGCGCTGCTCGTCCGCGCGATAGCTCGAGCGCACGAGTGGCCCCGAGAAGACCGACCCGAAGCCGAGCGCCTCGCCCTGCTCGCGCAGCCAGCGGAACTCGTCGGGGTGCACCCACCGGTCGATCGTCGCGTGCTTGGGGCTCGGCTGGAGGTACTGGCCGATCGTCACCACGTCGACACCGTTGGCGCGCAGGTCGCGCATCGTCTCGACGACCTCGTCGTTGCGCTCGCCGAGGCCGACGATGATCCCGCTCTTCGTCAGGACCGGGTAGTCGGCGAGCTCCTTCGCGCGACGAAGCAGCTCGAGCGCGCCGTCGTAGCTCGCCTTGCCGCCGCGCATCTTGCGGTGCAGGCGGCGCACCGTCTCGATGTTGTGGTTGAAGACGTCGGGGCGCGCGCCGATCACGGTATGCAGCGCCTCCTCCTCGACGCCGAGGAAGTCCGGCGTCAGCACCTCGACGGAGCATTCGGGCAGCTTCGCCTTCAGCGCGCGGATCGTCGCGGCGTAGTGGCCGGCGCCCTTGTCGGGCACGTCGTCCCGGTCGACGGACGTGACGACGACGTGCTTGAGCCCCATCTGCTTCGCCGTCTGCGCCAGGCGCAGCGGCTCGAGTGGATCGACCGCGTCGCTCGGCTTGCCGGAGTTCACGTAGCAGTAGCGGCACGCGCGCGTGCACGTCTCGCCGAGGATCTGGAACGTCGCGGTCCCGCGACCCCAGCACTCGGCGATGTTCGGGCAGCGCGCCTCTTCGCAGATGGTGTGCAGCTGCGCGCCGTGGATCAGCTTCTTCACGTCGAAGTAGCTGCCGTTCTGCGAAGGCGCGCGCACCTTCATCCACTCGGGCCGGCGAGGCCGGTCGCCGACCGGGAGCGAGGTCTGCATGGCCTGCATGTTAGAGGGGCGCAGCCGCCCGGCCGACCAGCTCGGCATAGCGCCCGCCGAGCGCGAGGAGCTCCTCGTGGCGGCCCCGCTCGACGATCCCGCCCTCGTCGAGCACGACGATCTGGTCGGCGTCCTCGACCGTCGACAGCCGGTGGGCGATCGCGATCGTGGTGCGCCCGGCCGAGAGCCCGTCGAGCGCCTCCTGGACCTGCCGCTCGGTCTCGGTGTCGAGGGAGCTCGTCGCCTCGTCGAGGACGAGGATCGGCGGGTTACGGAGGATCGTCCGGGCGATCGCGATCCGCTGCTTCTCGCCGCCGGAAAAGCGGTAGCCACGCTCGCCGACGATCGTCTCCAGGCCGTCGGGCAGCGACTCGATCAGATCGCGGATCTGCGCTGCCTCCACCGCCGCCTCGATCTCGTCGTCGGTCGCAGCGGGGTTCGCGAAGCGGAGGTTCTCGCGGACCGACGAGTGGAACAGATATGTCTCCTGGGAGACGACGCCGACGAGGGCGGCGAGGTTCGCAAATGACAGGTCGCGCACGTCGACGTCGTCGATCGTGACCCGGCCGCGCTCGACGTCGTACAGGCGCGCGACGAGGTAGGCGAGCGTGGTCTTTCCCGCGCCCGTCTCGCCGACGAGCGCGGTCTTCGTCCCGGCCGGCACGTCGAACGAGACGTCGCGTAACGTCCAGTTGCTCTCCGGCGAGTAGCGGAACCAGACGTCGTCGAACGACACGTCGCCGCCGGTCGCGAGCGTCACCGGCGACGCAACCTCGACGATGTCGACCGGCTGGTCGAGGTACTCGAAGATGCGGTCGAAAAGCGCGAGCGACGTCTGCACGTCGAGGCCGACACCGAGCAGCGAGCCGACCGGGAAGAAGAGGCGCGTCTGCAGGGTCGTGAAGGAGACGAGCGTCGGCACGGTGAGCGCGTGCGAGCCGTGCGACAGCGCGATGCCGCCGAACCAGTAGACGGCGGCCGGCATCACGGCGAACGTCGTCTGGATCGAGGCCATCATCCAGCGCCCTGCCATCGTCTGCCGGACCTCGAGGATCGCAAGCTCCCTCGACTCGCCCTCGAAGCGGTCCGCGAGCTCTTCCGTCCGGCCCATCGTCTTGCCGAGCAGGATCCCCGAGACGGAGAGCGACTCCTGCACGAGGCTCGAGATGTCGGCGAGTGTCTCCTGCGTCGTCGTCGCGATCCGCCGGCGCTGCGCGCCGACGCGCCGCGTCAGCAGCACGAAGATCGGCACGAGCGCGAATGAGAACAGCGTCAGCTTCCATGAGAGCGCGAGCATGCCGATCAACGTCGCGAGCACCGTCGTCACGTTCGAGACGATCGACGTCGCGGTGCTCGTGAGCACGCTCTGCACGCCGCCGATGTCGTTCGAGATGCGCGATTGCACCTCGCCGGTGCGCGTGCGCGTGAAGAACGCGAGCGAGAGCCGCTGCAGGTGGCGGAAGACGCTGCTGCGCAGGTCGTGCATCACGTCCTGCCCGACGCGATTCGAGAGCAGCGTCTGATAGACGCCGAGCGCGCCCGTCACGATCGAGATGACGATCATCCCGCCTGCGTAGAAGGACAGGCTTCTGTCGTTGTGCCGCTCGATCGCGATGAGCACGCCGCGCAGCAGGAACGCCGGTGCGACGCCGAGCGCGGACGACGCGAGGATCAGCGTCAGCACGATGCCGAGCCGGGCGCGGTACGGCCGGAAGAGCGCGAAGACGCGCCGGAGGTTGCGCCGGCGCACGGCGCGGTCGGCCGGCCGCTCCGGCTTCTCCTTGGGCATGAACGCCCGCCTGCCTCCTCCGACGTGGAACATGACCTGCAAGGTACGGGGCGCGGCTAGGCTCGGGTCGTGGAGCGGGTCTGTGTCTTCTGCGGCGCGTCGACCGGGCGCGTCCCGGCGTACGCGGATGCCGCGAGATCGCTCGGCGCGGCGGCTGCGGCGCGCGGTCTCGGCATCGTCTACGGCGGCGGCCGGGTCGGCTTGATGGGTGCGGTCGCCGACGGCGCGCTCGCGGCCGGCGGCGAGGTGATCGGCGTCATCCCGCAAGAGCTCGTCGACCGCGAGCTCGCGCACGGCGGGCTGACCGAGCTCCACGTCGTCGGATCGCTGCACGAGCGGAAGGCGCTGATGGCGGAGCTCGCAGACGCGTTCGCCGCACTGCCGGGAGGCTTCGGGACGCTCGACGAGCTGATGGAGCAGCTGACGTGGTCGCAGCTCGGGCTGCATGCAAAGCCGGTCGGGCTGCTCGACGTCGCCGAGTATTGGCGCCCGCTGATCGCGCTCGCACGGCACCTGACCGAGGAGGGCTTCGTGCGAGAGTCGGACCTCGCTGCGATCGCCGTCGCCGAGGACGCCGATGCGCTGCTCGACCGGCTGGAGCGGCTGACGCGCGAGGAACGCCCGCGCCCGAAGTGGTCGCGGCCGCCGGCGCCCTAGCCGGGCCTAGCTGGGAAGCAGTGTGGAAAGGAGGAGCGCCGTCGCGACTGCGGCCGCGGCGATCACGCCTGCCCACGTGAGGACACGGAACGTCGTCTCCATCACCAGATGATCGGGCGACGGCCGGACGGAATCCCTGCTCATGCGGCAGAAACGCCGCAGCGCGGACTCCGGATACGGCGAGGGCCGCCCTCTTGGGCGCGGGCGGCGCGGGAGCGGGTTAACCGAACGCGGCGGGCGCGAGGTCGAACACGTCGGCGAATGCTTGCGCCGCCGCGGGGCGTACGTCGTCGACCGTGAGCGGACGCTCGAGCTCGCGCGCCATCGACGTGAACGCGTAACCGTCGAGCCCGCATGCGGTGATCCACTCCGTGAACGGCGCCGGGTCGAGATCGACGTTGAGCGCATACCCGTGCGTCGACACCCACTTCGTCAGGTGAATGCCGATCGACGCGATCTTCCGGGGAGGAGCGTCCAGCCACACACCTGTGAGCCCCTCGAACGTGGTGCTGATCAGCGAAAACGCTGCAAGCGTTTTCGCAATCGCCTCTTCGAGCATCCGGCAGTACGCTCCGACGTCTTGCCCGTGGCGCGTCAGGTCGAGGATCGGGTAGCAGACGAGCTGCCCGGGCGCGTGGTAGGTGGACTTGCCGCCGCGGTCGACCTCCACGATCTCGACGTCGGCGCCCGCGGGCACGTGCAGCTCGGCCGGCTCTGAGCGCCGCCCGAGCGTGATCGTCGGCGGGTGCTCGAGAAAGAGCACCGTGTCGGGCCGCGAGCCGTCGGCCACCGCCGCGGCGATCGAGTGCTGCAGCGCGAGCGCCTCGCGGTAGTCGGTCACACCGAGGTGGATGACGTCCGCACCCATCGGACGCAGGTTAGCTTCGGAGATCGCGCAGCAGCGCCGCGGCCCGCTCGGCGTCGTCGGCGCGCACGAGGATCTCCTGGCGGCCGACGAACGCCTCGCCCGGTCCGCCGAGGCCGGGTTGTGCGATGCCGCCCTTGTCGTAGGTCGCTTCGATGCCGTGCGTGGCGAGGTAGCCGCAGATCTCGGCTGCCTCCAGCTCGGAGGCGGCTTCGGTCAGCTTCACGACGCCGGCCATCAGGCAGCCGCCGTGTCGCGGAGGTACTCGACGGCGCCGACGGGGCGGAAGCCGAGGCGCGAGAGGATCGGTTCGGACATGGGCCCAGCTTGCACGAGCAGCGTGGGGGTCCCGCGCGCCACCGCTAATTCCCAGCGCGCGTGCACGAGCGCGCGGTACAGGCCGTGGCCGCGCGCCTCGGGTGCGGTGACAGCGCCGTCGAGATACACGGCCTCGTCGAGCAGCGCGGTGTTCCCGAACGCGACGAGCTCGCCGTCGACGAACGCTCCGACCACGGAGCCCGCCTTTCGATACTCGTCACCCCAGTGCTCGCGGAGACTGCGCTTCGCCGCCTCGGCATGCTCCTCGTCGAAGCCGAAGGCGCTCGCGGCCAGGTCCTCGCACGCCTCGAACTCGTCGAGCGTCGTCAGCTCGCGAACCTCGACGCCGTCGACCGCGGGCGGCGGCTTGGTGAGCGCCATCGCCGTGCTCGACTCGAAGCCCTCGACCGGCGCTGCGCCGTCTGCGTGCAGCCGCTCCTTCAGGCCGGACGGCGTCGTGAACGACGAGAGGTGCCACGTGAAGGTCTCGCGGCCCTGCTCGGCGAACCACGCTCTCGCCTCGGCGATGCCCGCCTCGACGTCGTCCGCCAGGCGCGCACGGAACACGTTGCCGCGCGTCGGATGCGGCGAGTCCCGATGCTGCAGCACCAGGCGCTCGCTGCGGTGCCACGCTGCGCCCGGCCGCGGCGGGAGGTTCGCGTACACCTCCTCCGCGAGCTCCCGGAGCGACGTCCCCATGGCTAGTAGTCCGACTCGCCCCAGCCCTGCAGGCGCTCGCGCAGGTCGCGCAGGAAGCGGCCCGCCAGGGCGCCGTCGACGAGCCGGTGGTCGTACGTGAGCGTGAGATTCATCATCGAGCGGATCGCGATCGCGTCGTTGCCGTTCTCGTCCGAGATCACCCACGGCCGCTTGACGATCGCGTAGGTGCCGAGGATGGCGGCCTGCGGCTGGCTGATCACGGGCGTGCCGTGGAACGTGCCGTAGCCGCCGGGGTTCGTGATCGTGAACGAGCCACCCGTGACATCGTCGGGCGTGAGCTGCTTGTCGCGCGCGCGCTTCGCAATGTCGGCAATGCCCTTTGCCATGCCGAGCAGGTTCAACGTCTCGGCGTTCTTGACAACCGGAACGATCAGCCCCTTCCCGTCGGCGAGCTCGACCGCGAAGCCGAGGTTGACGAAGCTCTTCGAGACGATCTGGTCGCCGCGGATCTCGCCGTTCACGTACGGGTAGTCGCGCAGTGTCTCGACGGTCGCACGCGCGATGAACGCGAGGTACGTCGGGTTGACGCCGTACGCGGACTGGTACTCCTTCTTCAGCTTCTCGCGGATCTGCACGACCTTCGACATGTCGACCTCGATCGCCGAGGTGACGTGCGCCGCGGTGTCGAGCGAACGCCGCATGTGCTCCGCGATCCCACGCCGCATCGCCGACATCGGCTCGAGCGTCTCGCCCAACTGCGCCGTCGCCGGAGCAGCAGGCGCCGAGCTACTAGCGGGCGCCGGCGCAGCAGCCGGTGCGGGTTGGGGCGCCGCTTCGGGGGCCGGCGCCTGCGGCGCAGCCGTCCCGGACTCCAGATACGACTGGATGTCCTTCTTCGTGACGCGGCCCCCCGAGCCGGTGCCCGGCACCTGCGCCGGGTCGATGCCGTGCTCGGAGGCGATCCGGGCGACGACGGGTGAGACGAAGGACTTCCCGTTGCCTTCGGCGGGCACAACCGGTTGCGCCGGTTGCGCCAGTGGCTCGGTGGTTTCCGGTGCTGCCTCGCCTTCCGTTGCAGCGGCGGCTGACGCTTCTGCTGCCGGCTGCGTCGGGGGCTCGGGTGCGGGTGTTGCCGCGCCGACCTCGCCGCCGATGCGCGCGAGCACGGTCCCCACGTTCACCGTCTCGCCTTCCTGCACGAGGATCTCCGACACGACGCCGGACGCGGGCGAGGGCACCTCGGTGTCGACCTTGTCGGTCGAGATCTCGAGCAGCGTCTCGTCGGCCTCGACGCGATCTCCGACCTGCTTCATCCACTTCGTGATCGTCCCTTCGGAGACGGAGACGCCCATCTGCGGCATGACGACTTCGACTGCGGTTCCGGTAGCCATCAGTACGCGATCAACTCCTTGAGGGCGCGGGCGACGTCGTCGACCTGAGGGATGAATGCCTTCTCGAGCACGGGCGAGAAGGGGACGGGTGTGTCGGGCGCGGCGACGCGACGCACGGGTGCGTCGAGATCTTCGAACGCCTCCTCGGCGATCGTCGCGGCGATCTCGCCGCCGAAGCCGCCGGTGCGGTTGTCCTCGTGCAGCACAAGCACCTTGGACGTCTTGCGCACGGACTCGAGGACCGCCTGCTTGTCCCACGGCATGATCGTGCGCAGGTCGATGATCTCGACCGATGCGTCCACCTGCTCCGCTGCCTCGGTGGCCGTGTAGACCATCGCACCCCACGTGACGACCGTGACGTCGTCGCCTTCCGTGTGGATGCGCGCCTTGCCGATCGGCGTCGTGTAGCGCTCGTCCGGCACCTCGCCCTTGATGCGGCGGTACAGGTGCTTGTGCTCGAAGAAGAGCACCGGGTTCGGATCCTCGATCGCGGCGGTGATCAGCCCCTTCGCGTCCTCGGGCGTCGCCGGGCACACGCACTTGAGGCCCGGGATGTGCGCGAACGACGACTCGGGGTTCTGCGAGTGGAAGGGGCCGCCGGAGAAGCCGCCGCCCGACGGCAGCCGCAGCACGATCGGCACGGGCGTGCCGACGCGCCAGCGCTGCTTCGCGGCGACCGTGACGAGGTGGTCCCACGCGCACGACACGAAGTCGGCGAACTGCATCTCGGCGACGGGGCGCATGCCCATGATCGCTGCGCCGGTCGCGCCGGCGACGATCGCGGTCTCCGAGAGCGGCGTGTCGATGACGCGCCACGCACCGAACTCCTCCTGGAACCCGAGCGTCACCTTGAACGCGCCGCCGTAGACGCCGACGTCCTCGCCGAGCACGAACACGCGCTTGTCGCGGCGCATCTCGGTGCGGAGGCCGTCGCTGATCGCCTGGAGATAGGTGAGCTCGGCCATGGCTACTTGTGGTGGGGCGTGTCGAGGTCCTCGGGCGTTGCGTACACACCCTCCAGCAGTGATGCAGGGTCCGGTTGCGGCGACTCCTCCGCGCGCTGCAGCGCGTCGTTCAACAGCTTCTTCACGTAGGTGCCGGTCTGCTCTTCCTCGTCGTCGGTCA
>DATAUN010000196.1:0-13899 GCA_036268235.1 Gaiellaceae bacterium | reverse complement strand
TTCCTCGTCTCGGACGACGCGCCGACCGGGTTCGAGCCGGGCGACCACGCCTCGACCTTCGGCGGCAATCTCGTCACGAGCGCGGCCGCGTGCGCGGTGCTCGACACGATCGACGACGAGCTGCTCGCACACGTGAAGGAGATCTCGAAGCTGTTCGTCGACGCGTTCGCTGCGCGCGGGCTCGGCCTGCTGCTCGCGTTCGACACCCCACAGCCCGCGGGCGAGATCGTCGAGGCGGCGCTCGAGCGCGGCCTCGTGATCGGCTCGGCAGGCCCGAACACGATCCGGCTCACCCCGCCGCTGACGCTCACCGTCGACGAGGCACGGCAGGGCATCGCACTGTTGAAGGAGCTCCTGTGACGACGAAGTTCGAGCGGCAGGGAACGATCCTGCGCCTCGTGCGGCAGCAGCCGCTCTCCACGCAGGCCGACGTGGCGGAGGCCCTGAAGCAGATCGGGATCGAGACCGTGCAGGCGACCGTGTCGCGCGACATCTCGCAGCTCGGCCTCGTCAAGGTGCGCAACACCGAGGGCCGGCTCGTCTACGCACTGCCGGGCGCCGCCGATCTGCGCCGCCTCGACGAGCTGACAACGGCGCTGCGCCGCTACATGGGCAAGACCGCGACATCCGGCTCGATCCTCGTCGTCGAAACGCCGCGCGGGTTCGCCGCAGCGCTCGCCGACGCGATCGACACCGCCGCGCTGCCCGAGGTCGCCGGCACGATCGCCGGCGACAACACCGTGTTCGTCGCGTGCACCGACGGTACGAAGCCGTTCGAGGTCGACCAGCTGCTGCGGAGCCACCTGTGAGCGTCCGCGAGGACTCGGGCGTCATCCTCGGCTCGCTACCGGTCGGCGAGAAGGTCGGGATCGCGTTCTCGGGCGGGCTCGACACGAGCTGCGCGCTCGCGTGGATGCGCGAGAACGGCGCGGTGCCCTACGCGTTCACGGCCGACCTCGGCCAGTACGACGAGCCGGACATCGAAGCGGTGCCGGCGAAAGCGATGGCGTACGGCGCCGAGGACGCGGTGCTCGTCGACTGCAAGGCTGCGCTCGCGCGCGAAGGCCTCGCCGCGCTCGCGTGCGGCGCGTTCCACATCCGCTCCGCAGGCCGCACGTACTTCAACACGACGCCGCTCGGGCGCGCGGTCACCGGCACGAAGCTCGTGCAGGCGATGGCCGAGCATGGCGTCGACATCTGGGGCGACGGCTCGACCTACAAGGGCAATGACATCGAGCGCTTCTATCGCTACGGACTGCTCGTCAACGAGAACCTGCGCATCTACAAGCCGTGGCTCGACAGCGCCTTCGTCGACGAGCTCGGTGGGCGCAAGGAGATGAGCGAGTGGCTCGCCGAGCACGGCCTGCCGCAGAAGCAGAGCGTCGAGAAGGCGTACTCCACCGACGCGAACATGCTCGGTGCGACGCACGAGGCGAAGGATCTCGAGCTGCTCGAGACGTCGATGAAGATCGTCGAGCCGATCATGGGCGTCGCGCACTGGGACGCCGGGGTCGAGATCGAGCCGGAGGTCGTGACGATCCGCTTCGAGAACGGGTTCCCGGTCGGCGATCCCGTCGAGGTGATCCGCTCGATGAACGAGCTCGGCGGCCGCCACGGGCTCGGCATGTCCGACCAGATCGAGAATCGCGTGATCGAGGCGAAGAGCCGCGGCGTCTACGAGGCGCCGGGAATGGCGCTGCTGCACATCGCCTACGAGCGGCTGCTCTCGGCGATCCACAACGAGGCGACGCTCGAGCGCTACCACGACGAAGGCCGCCGCCTCGGCCGGCTGCTCTACGAGGGCCGCTGGTTCGACGTGCAGGCGCTGATGCTGCGCGACGCGCTGCAGCGCTGGGTCGCCGCGCCGATCACCGGCGAGGTCGACGTCGAGCTACGTCGCGGCGACGACTACACGATCCTCGACACGCGCGGCGAGGGCTTCTCCTATGCGCCCGAGCGGCTGTCGATGGAGCGCAGTGCGACCGCGTTCAGCGCCGCCGACCGCATCGGACAGCTGAACGTGAAGATCAACGACGTCATGGACGCACGCCGCATGCTCGAGCGCCTCGGAGTCGAGCTGTGACGTTGTGGTCTGGACGCGTCGAAGGCGAGCTCGCGCCCGCGGTGTGGGAGTACCTGAAGGCGTCCGACGCGGAGCTCCTGCCGTACGACGTCGAGGGGACGCGCTTGCACGCGCACCGGCTGCACGCCGCCGGCTTCCTCGACGATGCAGAGCTCGCTGATGTCTCGGAACGGCTCGACCACATCGACTTCGACGACCTCGAGGAGGGCGACGAGGACGTGCACAGCGCCATCGAGCGCCTCTTGGGGCCGGTGGGCCGCAAGATCCACGCCGGCCGCTCGCGCAACGACCAGGTCGTCACCGCGCACAGGCTCTACGTGCAGGACGCCTGCGACGAGGCGCGCGACGCGCTGCGCGGGCTCGTGCACGTCGTGCTCGCGCGCGCCGAGCAGGACGCCGACACGCCGATGCCCGCGTACACGCACCTGCAGCGCGCGATCCCGGTCACGCTCGGCTACCACCTGCTCGCGTGGGTCGAGATGCTCGAGCGCGATCTCGCGCGGTTCGCGTTCGCGCGCACGCAGTCGGAGCCGTCGCCGCTCGGCGCAGGCGCGGTCGCGGGCTCGACGCTCCCACTCTCGCCGCCGGAGACGCGGAACACGATCGACGCGGTCGCCGACCGCGACTTCGTCCTCGACTACCTCTACGCGTCCACGACGCTCTTCGTGCACCTCTCGCGCATCGCCGAGGAGATCTGCCTCTGGTCGACGACCGAGTTCGGCTTCGCGAGGCTCCCGGAACACGCCGCGACGGGCTCGTCGATGATGCCGCAGAAGCTGAACCCCGACGTCGCCGAGCTGACGCGCGGCAAGGCGGGCACCGCGATCGGTCGGCTCACCGGACTGCTCGCGACCGTGAAGAGCCTGCCACTCGCGTACAACTCCGACCTCGCCGAGGACAAGCAGGCGACATTCGGCGCTCGCCGCGACGTGCGGCTCGCGCTCGGCGCACTCGCCGTCCTCGTCGAAGGGCTCGTCTTCGACCGTGAGCAGCTTGCAGCCGCTGCGTCCGACCCACTCCTCCGCGCGACCGACGCCGCCGAGGCGCTCGTCGAAGAAGGCGTCCCGTTTCGCGACGCGCACGAGCAGATCGCCGCCCAGGTCCGGGCGGGAACCTTCGAGGCGCCGCCGGCCCGGCCGCGCGGCCTCGACGTAGCCACCGCAATCACCGCCGCGAAGGAGCGCTGGTCATGACAACGCCGCTCGCCGTCGACCTCCGGGGGCGCGACCTGCTCCGGATCGCCGACCTCACGCCCGCCGAAGCAGAGACGATCCTCGACAAGGCGGTCGAGCTGCGTGCGGAGCCGAAGCAGCCGCTCCTCGCCGGTCACACGCTCGGCCTGTACTTCTCGAAGCACTCGACGCGCACCCGTGTGTCGTTCTCGGCGGGCATGGCGCAGCTCGGCGGAGTCGCGATCCCGCTCGAGCCCGACGAGCTCCAGCTCTCGCGCGGCGAGTCGCTGCCCGACACCGCCCGCGCGCTCTCCGGGTACCTCGACGTGCTCGCGGTGCGCACGCACGCGCACGAGGAGCTCGAGGCGTGGGCCGAGTGGGCGTCGATCCCGGTGATCAACGCGCTGACGGCGCAGGAGCATCCGTGCCAGGCGCTCGCCGACGCGCTGACGATCCGCGACCGGCTCGGTTCGCTCGACGGCGTGCGTGTCGCGTGGGTCGGCGACGGCTCGAACGTGCTCACGTCCCTGGCCGAGCTCGGAAAGCTGCTCGGCTACGAAGTGGTCGCCGCGTCTCCGCCCGGCTACGAGAGCGCGTACGCGGTCACGGTCGCCGACGCGCGCGAGGCGGTCGAGGGAGCGGACGTCGTCGTCACCGACACGTGGATCAGCATGGGCCAGGAGCACGAGCGGCACCAGCGCCTGCACGATCTCGCGCCCTACCGGCTCGACGATGCGCTGCTCGCCGTCGCAGCGCCTGACGCGTTCGTCATGCATTGCCTGCCGGCCCACCCGGGCGAGGAGATCACCGCCGAGGTGCTCTACGGCGGCCGTTCGGCGATCTGGGCCGAGGCCGAGAACCGCCTGCACGTCCAGAAGGCGCTGCTCACGCTGCTCCTCGGCTAACTCGTCCTCAACTCGCGGGCGGCGCGCGCCGATAGAGCACGCGTGGAAGCCGCATCCGCCCCGCAGCCGAGTGCTGCGCTCAAGCTCGGCGAGCTGCTCGTGCGCAACGGCCAGGCGACGCAGGAGCACGTGAACCAGGCGCTCGAGCTACAGCCCGTGCTGCGCAAGCGCGTGGGCGAGATCATGATCGAGAAGCGTTGGGTGAGCTCGCGCGCCGTGGCGCAGGCGCTCGCGGAGCAGTACGGGCTCGAGTACGTCGACCTCACGCAGGTCGCCGTCGACCAGAAAGCGGCTCAGCTCGTGCAGGAAGGGTTTGCCCGCGGCCACCAGGCGCTCCCGGTGCGGTTCATCCGGGACGACGTCGTCCAGGTCGTCGTCGCCGACCCGACGAATCTCCAGACCACCGACGAGCTGCGGCTCGCGCTCGGCGTCAGCTGCGAGCTCGCCGTCGCGGATGCGAGCGCAATCGAGATGACGATCCAGCGCACGTACCGCCTTTCGGTCGCCGTCACCGACATCGCACCGGACGAGGACCTCGAGGACGACGCCGACGCGGCCGAAGGCGCACTCGACCTCGTCAACGCGCTGATCGGGCGCGCGCTCAACAGCGGCGCGTCGGACGTGCACATCGATCCCCAGCCGCGCGACGTGATGGTCAAGTTCCGCGTCGACGGCGTGATGCGCCAGGAGCCGGCAATCGAGAAGCGTGTCCAGAACGCGCTCGCCGCCCGCGTGAAGGTGATGGCGCAGCTCGACATCGCGGAGAAGCGCATGCCGCAAGACGGCTCATTCGTGGTCTACATCGGCGGCCGCGCGGTCGACATCCGCGCCGCAGTGCTGCCGACGAAGCACGGCGAGCAAGTCGTGCTCCGCCTGCTCCAGCGCGAGCAGAAGCTCGAGCTGCCCGAGCTCGGCATGAGCACGGAGATGGAAACGATCTTCATGAAGGCGATCGAGCAGCCCTACGGCGCCGTGATCTCGTGCGGGCCGACCGGCTCGGGCAAGACGACGACGCTGTACGCCGCGCTCGACCGGCTGAACGACGAGGGCATGCGCTCGATCGCGACGATCGAGGATCCCGTCGAGTACCAGCTTCCCGGCGTCATGCAGACCGAGGTGAACTCGCGCATCAGCCTGACGTTCGCGCGCGGGCTGCGCACGATCCTGCGCGCCGACCCCGACGTGATCCTCGTCGGCGAGATCCGCGACGACGAGACGGCGCAGATCGCGATCCAGGCGGCGATGACCGGCCACCTCGTGCTGACGACGCTGCACACGAACGACGCGTCGAGCGCGATCGCACGCCTGCGCACGCTCGGCGTCGATCCCGACTTGCTCGCCGGCTCGATCAACTGCATCGTCTCGCAGCGCCTCGCCCGGCGTCTCTGCGCGCACTGCCGCGAGCAGTACGAGCCGACGCAGGAGCAGGTGATCGCGATGAACCTCGTCTCGGCCGGGTCTACCCCCACGCTCTATCGCGCCGTCGGCTGTCTCCAGTGCGGCCAGACCGGCTACTCCGGCCGCGTCGCGCTGTACGAGCTGATGCCGGTGCACGGGCTCGGCCGCGTGCTGCTTCACGGCTCGACGGACGAGATCTTCGAGGCCGCGGTCGGAGCCGGCATGCGCACGCTCCGCGAGGACGGCGTGCGGCTGTCGCTCGCAGGCGTGACGACGCTCGAAGAGGTCCGCCGCGTCACCGGCGACCGCCGCCTCATTTAGAGGGATTGCCGCAGCAGCGACGGGTTGCGGATCGCGAAGGCGATCGCACCGCCGACGAGTGCCATGGCGCCGACAACCGCGTAGAGATCGGCGACGTTGAAGGCGATGCCCCCGGCGAGAAATGGGTTCGGGACGCCGCCGTGCCACACGACCGCCGACAGCGCGTTCGCCGCTGCTCCCGCGGCCGCGAAGGCGCCGCCGGCCGTGAGCGCGCGCGAGGGGATGCGCGGCACGAAGACGACGATCCCGGCCGCGATGCCCACGGCGAGAACCGCGAAGGCGACGCCGCGCGGATCACGGGCGACGGGATCGAGCGCTTTCAGAACGAGGTCGACAGCCGCGAGCGCCGCCGCGCCGATCACCAGGAACCTCCGCCGCGCGAGCATCGAGGTCATTCTCGCCGAGCGCGGCGGCGCCGGTAGGCCTTCGTCTTGCTGCGGTTCCCGCAGATCTGCATCGAGCACCACGTCGCCGAGCGGTTCGGCGAGTAGTCGTAGAACGACCAGTGGCAGTTGCGGCACGCCTTCAGGCGCTTCCACGTGCCGTCGAGCATCGCGCCGAGCGCGATCGCGACGACCCGGTCGAGCGCGTCGTCACCGACCGCCGCGACCGAGAGCGAGCCCGTCTCGTGGACGCGGAGCGCCACGCGCGCCGCCGCGCGGTTTACGACCGCAAGCGCGGCGTCGTCGAGCGCGATCCCGTTGTTCGCGAGCACCAGGGCGCGCAGGCCCTCGCGCAGAGCCACCGCCCGTTTGGCTTCCTCGAGTGGCACTCCCCGCTCGGCGAGCCAGTCGCCGACCCAGTCGTCCTCGCTGTGCAGGTCGACGCTGTTGACGAGGAGCTGCACCTCGCGCAGCGGCTCAGGCGCGGCCTTCGGGATGTCGTAGCGCGGCACGGTTGCGTCGCAGTCTAGACACCAGTAGCCTGCCCGTACTGGTGTTGCGCCGGATCTCGTTCCCGCTGCGCCTCGCTCGGGCCCGCCTGACCGCGGGCGGCGGGCGGCTGGCGCTCGTCGCCGTCGGCATCGTCGCCGGGGCCGCCGTGCTCGCCGCGGTGATCGCCGGCCGCCTCGTCATGCAGGACCGCGCGCTCGTGCTCGCGATGCATCAGCTGTCGCCCGGCGACAGGACGGTGCAGGTCGTCTGGAGCGGCGCGGTCGACGCGTTCCCGGGGCTGAACCGCGTCGTCGCGCCACGGGTGACGTCGCTCACCGGCGAGCAGCCGGTCGCGGCAATGCTCTTCCGCGAGGCGTCGATCCAGGGCCGCCTCGTGAACGTGCGCGCGGCCGACGATCTCGACCGGTACGTGAACCTCGTCGCGGGACGGCTGCCCACGGTGTGTGTGCCGTCGCACTGCGAGGTGCTTCGGCTCGAGGGCAGCGGCCCGATCCCGTCGACGAAGAACCTGAACCTGATCGAGGTCGGCCGGGCGACGCTGAAGCCCGATGCGCCGTTCGCATCGTTCGTGCTGCCGGCGCCGGCGACCGAGGAGGTCGCGCGCGCCGTGCGGTACCACACGCCGCAGCCGTCGCCGGTGGTGATCGCGAACGGCGTCGCCGGACTTTCGCGCACACCAGAGCTCGAGACCTTCTACCGCGCGTACGGCTGGTTCCTGCCGGTCGGGAACGGCGAAGTGCACCCGTGGGCGGTGCCGCAGTTCGAACGCGACGTGCAGCGCCTGACCGACGCGCTCGAGGCGAGCTCGGATCAGTTCCAGGTGGACGCGCCGACCGACACGCTGCAGGCCGCCGCGAGCTCGTCGCGTGTCGCCGCGCGGCGGCTGCTGCTGCTCGGCGGCGAGGGTGGCGCCCTGCTGATCGCGTTCACGATCCTCGCGGCGGCGGCCCTTCGTCGCGGTGTCGCCGACGCACGGCGGCGGCTGACGTGGTTCGGTGCGACGCGGTGGCAGGTCGAGCTGTTCACGCTCGCCGAGTCCGCGTCGGTCGCACTCGCTGCAACGGTCGTCGGCTGGGTCGTGGGTGGTGCGGTCGCAGCCGCGATCGCAGCACACGCAGGCTCGCCCGCAGGCGCGGTCGTCCAGCACGCGCTGCTCTCGCCGGGCGGGCTCGCGGCGGCGATCGGCGTTGCGCTCGTCGCGGCCCTGCTCCTGTACGCGACGGTGCGCGCGCCCGGCGTGCAGCTCGGCCGCCTCGCGCTGACGCCGCTCGACATGGCGGCGCTCGGTGCGCTCGCGGTCGTGCTCGTCGGCTGGGCACGCGGCTCGGTGGGCGCGCAACAGCTCTCGACCGGCGGCGGGACGAGCGCGTTCCTGCTGCTCACACCGGCGCTCGTCGTCTTCGTCGCGACGGTCGCCGCCGCACGCCTGCTCACCCCCGCGCTGCGCGCGCTCGGCCGGGCCGGGCGCCGCGGACCGGTCACGCTGCGGCTCGCCGCCGCATCGCTCGCACGCAACCCGGGGCATGCGGCGATCGCGGCGACGTTCCTCGTCGCAAGCCTCGGCCTCGCACTCTTCGCGGTCGCGTACCGCTCGACCCTCCAGCTCGGACAGCGCGACGAAGCGAGCTACGCCGTCCCGGCCGACTACGTGCTCAGCGAGGATCTCTCGCAACTCGTGCCGGTGCTGCACGGCGCGCAGCACCTGCCTGCGCCGGCGACGCCCGTCGATCGCCTGTCGGGCAACGTGCCGTCGGGCGCCACCTTCAGCTTCCTTGCGCTGCCGGCGAGCGCGCTCCCCTCGATCGGCGGCTGGCGCTCCGACTTCGCCTCGCAGCCGCGCACGCAGCTCGCGCAGGCGCTCGCACCGTTCCGTGCATCACTGCGCACGCTCGCGCTGCCCGCGGGACGCGAGTTCACGCTGCCCGTGACCGCGACCGGCGACGACGTCGGCGTGCGCGCCTTCTTCCGCTCGACGCTCGGCGACTACATCGCGGTCTCGCTCGGGCATACGAACGGCTCGAAGCGCGTCGTGCTGCACGGCCGCATCCCGTTCCGGCACGCGACGCTCGCGCAACTCCGCTTCGACATCCTGAACAACGGCCGCATCACCGCGAACGCCGGCACCGGAATCCAGCCGAGCGCGAAGGGCACACTCAGCTTCGGCACGCCGGGCGTCGACGGCACGCCGATCGGCAACGCGTTCGCGTCGTGGATCGGCAGCGGCGGCTTGAGCGGAACCGCCAAGAAGCTTGGCTACCTGCTCACGCCGGACGAAGAGGACGTCTTCCGCCCGCGTCAGTCCACCGACGGCCGCGCGCTGCCGGTGCTCGTCACACCGCACGTCGCGGCGGAGGCGGGGCCGCACGGGATCATCCCCGTCGACGTGGAAGGCGAGACGATCGCGGCTCGCGTCGTCGGCGTCGTGCAGCGGTTCCCGTCGATCGTCGGCGACGCCGTCGTCGCCGACCTCGGGCAGGCGGCAACCCGGCTCGACACGCGCTCGCCGGGCCTCGGGACGACCGACGAGCTCTGGTTATGGAGCGCAACTCCGCCGAACACGCCCGAGCTCACGGTGCAGTCGCGCGCCACGACGCTCGCAACGCTGCGAGCCGACCCCCTCGCGCGCGGCGCACTGCTCACGCTCGCCGGGACCGCCGCGGTCGCGCTGATGCTCGCATTGCTCGGACTCGTGCTCTCCGTCGTCGGCGATGTCCGCGACGAGCGCGGCGAGCTGTTCGATCTCGAGGCACAGGGAGCATCGCCGTCGACGATTCGCACGCACCTGCGACTGCGTGCCGCGCTCGTCGCCGTGTTCGGCGTCGCAGGCGGGATCGCCCTGGGAGCCGTCCTCTCGGCGCTCGTGATCGCGCTCGTGTCGGTCACCGCGAGCGCCGTCGAGCCGGAGCCGCCGCTGCGCTTGTCGCTCGACGTGCCGCTGCTCGCGCTCGCCGCCGTCGCGTATGTCGTCGGCGCCGTCGTGCTCGTCGGCTTCGCAACGATGCTGAGAGGCCGGGCGCCCTCGCGCGCTGCGGAGGTGTCGGCGTGAGCGCGATCGAGCTGCGTGACGTCTTCCGCGTGCACTCGACGCCGGAAGGCGACGCCGCGGCGCTCCAGGGGCTCTCGCTGCGCGTGCGTGAAGGAGAGGTGCTCGCGGTGCTCGGGCCGAGCGGCTCCGGCAAGTCGACGCTTTTGCGACTGCTCGCGGGGCTCGAGCGGCCGTCGGCGGGAATCGTCCGCGTGCACGGCGAGGAGCTCGGCAAGCTCCCGCCGCGCCGCCTCGCGACCTACCGCTCGACGATGCTCGGCTATGCCGACCAGCACTACGCGCGCGCGCTCGCTCCTGAGCTGTCCGCGCGCGCGCTCGTCGCGATGCAGCTCGGCTTGCGCGGCGCGGCGAGCAGCGAGCGGCTGCGGCGCGCGGACGAGCTGCTCGAACGCGTCGGGCTCGCAGACAAGCGTGACCGGCGACCGGGCGAGCTCTCGGGCGGCGAGCAGCAGCGCGTCGCGCTCTGCGCTGCGCTTGCGCACCGGCCGCGCGTGTTCCTCGCCGACGAGCCGACGGGCGAGCTCGACGCGACGACCGCCGATCAGGTGTACGAGGTGCTCGGCGAGCTCGTGCGCGAGCACGAGTGCACGACCGTGATCGTCAGCCACGATCCCGAGTCGGCGCGCATCGCCGATCGCATCGTCCGCATCCGCGACGGGCGCGTGTCGGAGGAGTGGTCGCGCGACGACGACACACGCGACACGATCGTCGTCGGACGCGGAGGCTGGCTACGGCTGCCCGAGGAGCTGCTGCTGCGCGCCGGCATCGGTGCGAAGGCAACGGCGCGCTTCGCGGACGGAGGCGTGGTCGTCGAGGCGAGCGGCGAGCGCGCAGAACCTCGTGAACCTGGTTCGCAAGGCGAACCGGGTTCGGGTGTTGCGGGGCCCATGATCGCCTCGACGAAGAGCCTCACGCGCCGCTACGGCACGACCACCGTCTTCGAAAACGTGAGCGCCGACTTCCGCGGCGGGCAACTGCACGCCGTCACCGGGCCGTCCGGCTCCGGCAAGACGACGCTCCTTCACCTGCTCGCCGGGCTCGAGCTACCGGACACCGGCGAGGTGACGGTCGACGGCACGGGGCTCACGAGCCTCGACCGCGCCGCGCGCGCAGCCCTGCGGCGCGAGAAGATCGCCTACGTCGGCCAGCAGGCTGGCCTCGTCCCGCACCTGTCGGCGCTCGAGAACGTCGAGCTGACGCTTGCGCTGCGCGGTGTGGAGGACACGCGCAGGCGCGCGCTCGCCGCGCTGGAGTCGGTCGGGCTCGCCGAGCGTGTCACCCAACGGGTGGCGCGGCTCTCCCAGGGCGAGCGGGCGCGCGTCGCGATCGCCCGGGCCGTCGCCGCCCGCCCCTCGCTGCTGCTCGCAGACGAGCCGACCTCGCGGCTCGACGGGGCGAACGCGATCGCCGTGGCGGTCCTGCTCGGGCGCCTCGCGCGCGAGACCGGGGCCGCCGTCGTCTGCGCAACGCACGATCCGCTCGTGATCGAGCAGGCAGACACCACATTGTTACTTTCGCACCTCCCCCATTTGGGGGAGGTTCACTGAACCACGGGAACCGATTCTTTTTCTGCGGTGGCTACTGTCGACCTGCGTCAATCGACGATCTTTTCGCGCCTGCGCGGCCTCCTGGAGGTCACGCGTCTCGTGCGCACCGGCGAGGAGCTCCCGGAGCTGCTCGCGGCGATTGCGCGGACCGTCTCGGACTCGCTCGCCTACCGGACTGTCGTCATCAACCTCTACCGGCGTGAGTGGGACGACTTCGTCGTCAGCACGGTGTACGGCAGCGACGAGGCGCGCGAGGCGCTGCTCGGGCAGGTGCGCCAGGTCTCGGACTGGGAGCCCCTGCTCGACCAGCGGTTCCTGCAGCGCGGCGTCTACCTCGTCACCGCCGGCGACTTCGACTGGGCCGCGTACGACGGCACGATCTACACACCGGACATCTCGGTGTCCGACGACCCGAACGCGTGGCATCCCGACGACGCGCTGTTCGCACCGATGCGCGGCGCCGACGGCTCGCTGCTCGGCATCCTCTCGGTCGACGAGCCGATCTCCGGCCGCCGCCCGAGTGGCGACGAGATCGACGTGCTCGTCGCAGTCTCCGAGCACGCGGCAATCGCAGTCGAGGCCGCGCAGGATGCGGCGCGCGCGCAGGCGAACCGCGAGGCGCTCGAGCGGCTGCTCGCAGTCTCGACGCAGCTCAACGAGACGTGGGACACGACCGATCTGCTGGAGCAGGTGTGCAGCGCGATCTCCGACGCACTGGGTTTTGAGAAAGTCGCCGTGCAGCTGCTCGAAGACGACGGCGTTCACCGCACCGTCGCGCAGATCGGCTTCGCCGACGGCGAGAACATCGGCTCCTCGTTGACCGCCGACGAGCTCGAGCGGGTGCTGCAGCCGGAGTTCGAGCTCGGCGGCTGCTTCGCGATCCCGCACTCGTCGGCACGCGATCTGCTGCCCGACCGGCCGGCGGGCTATCGCTCGCAGCGCGACGGCCGCGGTCCGCACGCGTGGCAGAACCACTGGCTCTTCGTCCCGCTGCACGACCGCCGCGGCGGACGCATCGGCTACATCTGGGCCGACGATCCCGTCGACCGTCTTCGCCCCGACGACGAGCGCCTGCAGATCCTGCGCGCGTTCGCGAACCAGGCGACGACCGCGCTCGAGCAGGCGGCGCAGTTCGAAGAGATCCAGAACGCCTACGAGCACCATCGCGCGCTGATCGACGCGTCGCCGACCGCGATCGTCGACTTCGACCTCGAGGGTCGTGTGCGCTCGTGGAACGGCGGCGCCGTTGAGATCTTCGGCTGGACCGCCGACGAGGCGATCGGGCGCGTGAATCCAACCGTTCCGGAAGACGAGCTGGAGTTCTTCCTCGGCAACATGAAGCGCATCGCGAACGGCGAGACGATGCGCGACCTCGATCTGCGCCGTCTTCACCGCGACGGCTCGGAGATCGACGTCAACACCTCCGCCGCCCCGATTCGCGACGCGCACGGAAACGTCGTCGGCGTGATCGCGTCGATGATCGACGTGACGGCCCGCAAACGGTCGGAGCGACTGCTCGCTGCCAGCGAGGGCCGCAAAGACGCGGTGCTGCGCGCGTCGCTCGACGGCGTTGTGATCGTCGACCACGAAGGGCTTGTCGTCGAGGTGAACCCGGCAACGGAGGAGACGTTCGGCTGGACGCGTCCAGAGGCGATCGGCAAGCCGTTCCTCGATCTGGTCGTCGCCCCCGAACATCGTCCCGAGCTCGCGGAGGTCCTGCGCACCGGCACCGGCCCGCTGATCGGCGCGCGCCTCGAGATCAACGCACTTCGCTCAGACCACCGCACGTTCCCGGCCGAAGTTGCGATCACGCGCGTCGACGTCCCAGGCCCGCTGCTCTTCGCCGTGTCGCTGCGCGACGTGACGAAGCGCCGCGAGCGTGAGGAGCGGCTACGTGAGACGGAGGCGAAGTACCGCACGCTCGTCGAGCAGGTGCCGCTCGCGACGTACATCAACTCGATCGGCATGCCCGTCGTGACGACGTACATGAGCCCGCAGATCGAAGCGATGCTCGGCTACCCGGTCTCACGCTGGCTGGAGACGGACTTCTTCCTCGGCATCCTCCATCCCGAGGACAGCCGGCGCGTGCTGACCGAACTGGAGCGCACGCACACGACGGGCGAGAACTTCAAGATGGAGTACCGCCTGATCGCCGCCGACGGCGGCACGGTGTGGGTGCTCGACGAGACGGTCGCCGTGCGCGACGAGGAGTACCGCCCGATCATGCTCCAGGGCTTCCTCGTCGACGTGACCGCAAGCCACGCCCGCGTGGCGCGGCCGACGCTGCGGCCGGCCGCCAGCTAGACGGAGACCGTCTGGCGCGCGCGCCAGGTCGACCAGCCGCCCTCGTACGAGTGGACGGCGCCGTCACCGACTTCGAGGATGCGGTCGGCGATGCGGTCGAGGAAGTAGCGGTCGTGCGAGACGAAGATCGCGGTGCCGTCGAAGGTCTCGAGTGCGGTTTCGAGCATCTCGACGGACTCGATGTCGAGGTGGTTCGTCGGCTCGTCGAGCAGCAGGCAGTTCGCACC
>DATAUN010000195.1:0-8230 GCA_036268235.1 Gaiellaceae bacterium | reverse complement strand
AAAGACAACCCGCACCAGCCGCCAATGAACAGCAGTGCCTTCCCGTCTCAAGGTGTAGCCCCAAAGAGACTGATGCGCCAACGCTCGACATCCCAGTTACGCCGATGGTCGCAACGAGATGATTTCGTAGGCGATCGGTGAGACGCCCCGGCGGTCGCGCGCAAGCCGGTTAGCGGCGACAGCCGGACCCTTGGCATTAGGGTTGACGGACCGAGCACGGCGAGCAGGGTGCAAGTCTCACCTTTCGGGCGACCGCTGCACTGGCCGAGAAACAAAGCGGGAGCCTGTCGGGCTCCCGCTTCCAACTCGGTCGCGAGCCACGATTAGTTCTTGGAACTGATCATGGAACTCGCCCAGAGCGGATGATGGGACTCGAACCCACGACCTTCTGCATGGCAAGCAGACGCTCTAGCCAACTGAGCTACATCCGCGTGGAGCGGGCAGCTTAGCCGAGACCCGCCGAGGCGGCGATCACCCCGACCCCGATCCGGACGAGGTGGACGGCCGGTACTTGGCGCACGCGGTCTGCGCCTTTGTGAACGCCGCCGAGCTCCCCTGCTTGCCGAACGTGACGCCGTGCGCTTTCAGGCAGCTCGTGTACTTCGCGAGCGCCGGATTCTGCGACCCGCCGCCGCCGTTGCCGCCGCCGAAGCGGCCGCCTGCGCCGCCGCTCGGGAGACTGCTGCGACAGGCGCTGACCGCCTGCTGCTGCGCCTTCGTCAGGTTCGACAGGCCGCCGCCACCGCCGCCACCGGCGCCACCCGGACGCTGCCCGCCGCTCGGCGCGGTGACGCCGTGCTGCTTCAGGCACGCTGCGAACGCCTGGAACCCGGCGCCGCGCGCGCCGCCGGTCGTGCCGGTCGCCGTCGTCGTGGTCGCGGTCGTCCCCGACGCGGAGCCGGTACCGCCGCCGCAGCCGACGACGGCCACGGAGAGCGCGACGAGCAGCGCCGCAAGTGCAACCAGCCGAAGGGGCCTACCCATTGCCGGCTCCGATCGAGATGCTCGTCGCCGTGTAGCTGCCGTTCGCTGCCTGCGCACCGGTGACGGTGACCGTGTCGCCCGGGTGCACGGACTGGAGCGTGCCGTTCACGGTCTTCGTCACGGTCGAGGTGGGCTTCGTGTTCACGAGGACGGTGTTGCCGCTCGCGTCCGTGACGTACAGGGTCGTGCCCTTGATCAACGTGACGGTGCCGCTTGTCGAGCCGCCGCCCGCTGCGCCGCCGAACCCGCCGGCGCCGCCGAAGCCGCCGCGAGTGCCGCCGGTCGCGCCCGCCGCGCCGAAGCGCGAGGCGAACGCACTCCGTGCGGCGCCTGCGCCCGAGGCAGTGGTCGAGCCGTTGTGCTTCTGGATCTCGATGCCGCCGATGATCCCGACGGCGAGGATGACCGCGACCGCGAGGACGGCGGTCAGAACGGGCAGGCTTCGCCGGCGCCGGCGGAGTAGCTCCGCCGCGAGGTCGTCGCTCGCCGATGGTGCTGTGGCTTGTGCTGTTGCTGTGGTCAATGTCTTCTCCTACTCGTAACGAAGTGCTTCGATCGGGCGAAGAGACGCCGCCCGGTTTGCGGGATAGATGCCGAAGAAGAGGCCGACGCAGACGCCGACGCCGAAGGCGAGAAAGACGGAGTACGCCTCGACGACCGGCTGGACGCCGACGATCTTGAACTCGCTCCCGGCGAGCCCCGCCGCGACGCCGACCACGCCCCCGACGATCGAGAGCAGCACGGCTTCGGTGAGGAACTGCCCGAGAATGTCGCCGCGGCGGGCGCCGATCGCCTTGCGGATGCCGATCTCGCGCGTCCGCTCGGTGACGGTGACGAGCATGATGTTCATCACGCCGATCCCGCCGACGAGCAGCGAGATCGCCGCGACCGCTGCGAGCAGCACGGTGAACGTGTGGTTCGAAGCCGTGGAGGTCTGGAGCAGCGAGGACTGGCTGAGGATGCTGAACGCCGCCGACCCGTCGGTGTTCGAGTGACTCGGCGTGAGGATCGCCGTCGCCTCTGCGTCGGCGTTGTTCACGGTCTTCGACGACGTCGCCTCGATCACGATCTGGCTGAGCTGACCGCTGTGACCGACGAGCTGGTCCTGTGCAGTCGTCAGCGGCACGATCACGATGTCGTCCTGGTCCTGGATCCCGTTCGAGCCCTTCGGGGTGAGGACTCCCTCGACCTGGAAGTTCGAGCCGTTCAGCTGGATCGTCTGGCCGATCGGGTTCGCGGTCCCGAACAGGTTCGAGACGACGGTCGGCCCGATCACGGCGACGCGCGCATGTGTGCTCTCGTCCTGGCTCGTGATGAACGTGCCCGCGGCGACGGACTCCTTGCGCGCTTCCGCGTAGGACGGGGTCGTGCCGATCGCCTGCGACGGCTGTTCCGTGGCCTGTCCGTTGGTTGCGGTGAGCGAGCTGAGTGTCACCACGGGAGTCGCCGACTTGATGTCGGGCGCGACCGACTTCTGCGAGAGCGCCGTAACGTCGGCGAGCGTCAGGAACGTGAACGTGCTCGACGTGGACGCGGCGCGACCGAACGTTCTCCCGCCGGCCTGCACCGTCAGCATGTTCGTGCCGAGCCCTTCGATCTGGTTCGACACTGCCACCGCGCTGCCGTGACCGACCGCGACGAGGATGATCACGGCTGCGACGCCGATCGTGATGCCGAGCAGCGTGAGCAGCGACCGCAGACGGTTTGCGAGCACGCCCTGCACCGCCATGCGCAGCGCCTCGATCGCGCTCATGCCGTCACCGCCGGGCGTGCAAGCGTTGCGTGCCGCTCATCCGAGACGATCTCGCCGTCGGCGAGGCGGATGACGCGCTTCGTCCGCTCGGCGACGTCGGGCTCGTGCGTGATGAGCACGATCGTCCGACCGGACTCGTTCAGCCGCTCGAAGATCCCGAGCACCTCGTGCGTGGCGACGCTGTCGAGATTGCCCGTCGGCTCGTCCGCGAGGACGATCGCCGGGTCCGTGACGATCGCACGCGCGATCGCCGCGCGCTGCTGCTGCCCTCCGGAGAGCTCCGACGGGAGATGGTGCGCGCGGTCCGAGAGCCCGACCGCGGCGATCGCCTCCGCCGCACGCCGGCGGCGCTCCGACGCCGAGACGCGGGCGTAGACGAGCGGTAGCTCGACGTTCCGGGTCACGCTCGTCCGCGGAATCAGGTTGAAGCTCTGAAAGACGAGCCCGATCTGCCGGTTGCGGATGAACGACAGCTCCTGGTCGTCGAGCTGTGCCGCGTCGATCCCGTCCAGCAGGTAGCGGCCGGTCGTCGGGACGTCGAGGCACGCGATCAGGTTCATCAGCGTCGACTTGCCGCTGCCCGAGCTGCCCATGATCGCGAGGTAGTCGCCCTCGTCCACCGTGAAGTCGATCTGACGGAGCGCATGCACCGCGATGTCGCCGTCGCCGTAGACCCTCGACACGCCGTCGAGCACCATCAGCGGACGCGGTAGTGCTGTAGGCGCGCTCACGGTGCGCCGATCCCGCCACCGAGCCCGCCGCCGAGGCCACCGCCGGCGCCGCCGAAGCGACGCGCTCCGGCGCCCGCGGTCGAGGTGGTCGACGTGCCTGTTGCCGCGCTCGAACTGAAGAGCGTGGCACCGGTCGACGTGACGACCTGCTCACCGGCGGTGAGCCCGCTGACGATCTCGGTGGTGGTGTCGCCCTTGAGACCGGCGACGACGGGCGTCGTCTGCTGAACGCCGTTCTTCACGACCGTCACGCGAGCGCTTGCACCGCTGCCGGTGACGGCGGACGACGGGACGTTGAGCACGTTGTCCTGCTCGTCGACGGTATCGCTGACGTTCGCCGACATGCCGTCCTTGAGCTGCGAGTTCGTGCGATCGAGCGCAAAGACGACGGTGTACTCGACGACACCCGACGACGAGCTGCCGATGACGCCGACGGACACGACGTGGGCCGCGAGCTCCTCACTTGGAAGAGCGGACACCGTCACCGTCGCGGGCTGGCCGACGCGAATCTTCGCCGCGTCGGACTCACTGAACGACGCGGAGACCTCCATCTGCTTGCCGATCAGCGTCACGAACGAACTGGAGCTGCTCGAGGACGTCGTCGAGCTCGAGCCGGTGCTCGCACCCCCCGCCGACGAGCCCGAGGACGAGGAGGAGGTCGACGACGCAGCGTTCGAGACGCCGCCGCCGGAGACCTCGCCGCCGACCGTGCCGTCGATCGCCGCGATCTTGCCCGCCTCGGGCGCGCGCAGCGTCAGCTCGGCGAGCGACTTCTGCGCCTGCTGGAGCGACACGGATGCCTGGAGGACGGCCGCACGCTGCTGCGCGACCGTTCCCGCGGTCGCCGGAGCGGCCTTGACGGCGTTCCCCGCAGCGGTCGCCTTCACGGAGAGGCTCGCGGAGGAGACCTGCTGCTTCGCCGACTGCACAGCCTGGCGGTCCTTCTGCAGCGTCGCGGTCTGCGCAGACTTCGCGTTCGAGACGGCACTGGAGAGCTGCGCCTCGGCCGTCGCGATCCCGTTGCGGTCGGAGACGATCTTCGACTCGAGATTCGTGAGCGACGACTTGTCGGCGGCAATCGCCGACTGCAGCGATGTCATCGACGTGACGTCGCCCTGCGCACCCGAGACTGCAGTGCCGTCGGCCTGCAGCGTCTGCTGCAGGACCGAGAGGTTGTACGCGTCGGTGTTCACGACGCTCTGGTCAGCGGCCACGACGGTGGTCAGGCGTGTGACCTCAGAGGCGTTGCTCGCGTTCTGCGCGTCCGTCAGCGCCGACTTGTCGGTCGCGAGCGTCTGATTGTCGACCGTCTGCTTGGTCTGAAGCGCGAGCTGCGTCTGCTGGTCCGCCTGCTGCTTCGACTGCGCGTTCTTCAGCTCGGCGTTCGCCGCCGTGACGGCCTCCGCGGCGGTGGAATACGTCGTTCCGTTGAGGACGAGCTTCGCCTCGTCAGCCTTCTGCGTTGCGACGGCCGCGCTCTCGTTACCTCGATCCGTGCGCAGCTGCGTGTTCGCCTGCGTGAGCTGCGTCGAGGTGCCGGCCTGCTTCACGGCCTGAGCCGTCGCGGTCTCGTCCGCCTTCAGCTGCGCGTTGGCCTGCGTGACGGCTGCGTTCGCCGCCGTCACCTGCGCAGCTGCCTGCTGCGCCGAGACCGCGTCCTGGGCGCGCTCCTGCGGCGTCTCCCCCGCGAGCGTCTCCGTGAGGTTCGCGTTCGCGCTCGCCAGGTTCGCCTGCGCCTGCTCGACCGCAGCGGTCGCGTCGGTCGAGTCGAGCTTGCCGAGGACCTGACCCTCCGCGACCTCCTGGCCGACCTTGACGTCGATGCTCGTGAGCTCGCCTGACGCGTAGAAGTCGACGCCGACCTGCGACGCGGGCTGAATCGTGCCGGTGGCCGACACCGAGGAGAGCACCACGCCGCGAGCGACGGGAGCCGTCTGGACCGCTCCCGTGGAGCTCGCGGGCGTGGTCCGCAGGGCGAAGTATCCGCCGACGACGACGGCGGCGAGGACCGCCACGAGAATGAGGTTCATTGTGCGAAAGACCGGCGCAGCCACGTGTGGGAGGCGGCCGGCAAGACCCGAGAGGACGCTCATGTTGCTCCGTTCGTCGTTAGCTCCCCCACGATGCTCGTCCGCCCTAAGACCGTCCTTCACCGTTCCTGAAGAGACGCTGAAATCGCGTCTGCCCCTCGCGCCGTCCGGACGGACGTGGCACCGTTGACCCGTGACGAGCGAGCGACTTCGCACCGCCGGGCGCGTCCTCGTCGTCGACGACGACCACTCGCTCCGGCATGCGCTGACGCGCGCGCTCGAGCTCGAGAACTACGAGGTCGCCGAGGCGAGCGACGGGCTCGACGCTCTCGAGCTCTTCGAGTCCGGCGCCGCGCCCGACCTGGTGATCCTCGACCTGCTGATGCCGAGGCTCGACGGGCTCGCCACCTGCCGCGCGATCCGCGCGAAGAGCCGCGTTCCGATTCTGATCCTGACCGCCCGCGGCGACGTCGACGAGCGCGTCGAAGGTCTCGACGCGGGCGCGGACGACTACCTCTCGAAGCCGTTCGCGGTCGTCGAGCTTCTCGCCCGCGTGCGTGCCCTCCTACGCCGCACGTCGACCTCGAGCGAGATGCTCCACTATGCGGACCTCGAGCTCGACCCGGTGGAGCACCGGGTAGTGCGAGGCGCTCGCGAGGTCGAGCTGACGCGCATCGAGTTCTCGCTGCTCGAGCTCTTCCTGACGCATCCACGGCGAGTGCTCGGACGCCGCGAGATCTTCGAGCAGGTCTGGGGCTACGACCCGGAGCTCGCCTCGAACTCGCTCGAGGTGTACGTCGGGTACCTGAGGCGAAAGACTGAGGCGGCCGGCGAGCCCCGGCTGATCCACACCGTGCGCGGGATCGGCTACGTCCTTCGTGAAGCGCTGTGACGCTGCGCTCCCGCCTCGCCGCCGGCACGGTCGCCACGCTCACGCTCGCCCTGGCCGCCGCATTCGTCTTCGTGTACTTCGCGGTGGCCGGGGAACTGCGCGGACAGATCGACTCGGCTCTGAGAAGCCGCGCGAACACGATCGCGGCGCTGCACCGCCGGTCTCCGACGGGTCGACTGCGCCCGCCGACCTCCCGCCCGACCTTCGGAGGCGCCGCCGGCTACGTCCAGTTCGTCACCGCGGCCGGCAAGGTCGAGCTGACGCCAGGCGAGACGGTGCGCCTTCCCGCGGCCGCGGGGACCGCCGTCGCCTCCGGCCGCCGTCACGCGAGCTTCAGCGACGTGACGGTCGACGGAACGCATCTCCGCGTCTACACCGTCCACATCGGCAAGAACGAGGCGCTCCAGGTCGCCCGGCCGCTGACGGAGACCGACAGCGTGCTGCGACGCGTCAGGTTCCTCCTGTTCGGGATCGCGCTGATCGCCGCGGTGAGCGGCGGGATTGCCGGATTCCTGTTCCTACAGCGCGCGCTTCGACCGGTCACGCGCCTGACGGAAGATGCCGAGCGCATCGCCGCGACCGGCGACCTCCGCGCGCGGACGACCGCCGACACCCGCGACGAGCTTGGACGCCTCGCGAGCGCGTTCAACACGATGCTCGATGCGCTGGGCGACTCGATCGCGGCACAGCGACAGCTCGTCGCCGATGCGTCCCACGAGCTGCGGACGCCGCTGTCGTCGGCGCGCACGAACCTCGAGGTGATGCAGCTGCACGACGAGCTGCCCTCCGAGGAGCGGCAGCGCATTCTTGCCGAGGCAATCGACGAGCTGCGCGAAATGACGCATCTGATCGAGGATCTGGTCGATCTCGCGCGGGGCGATGTCGAAGAGCTCGCGTTGGAGCCGGTGCGCCTCGACCAGCTCGTCGCGGACGCCGTCGCCAGCGCGGAGCGGCGGAGCGGATCGACCTTCGACGTGACGCTCACGCCGACGACCGTGTCGGGCTCCGCCGGCTCGCTCGCGCGCGCCGTGTCGAATCTCCTCGACAACGCCGTCAAGTGGAGCCCACCCGGTGCAGTCGTCGAGGTCCGCGTCGCAGAGGGCCGGGTCGAGGTACGGGACCGCGGCCCGGGAATCGACCCCGTCGACCTGCCGCACGTGTTCGACCGCTTCTACCGCGCGCGGAACGCGCGGTCGATGCCGGGGTCCGGTCTCGGTCTCGCGATTGTCCGGCAGGTCGCCGCGGCGCACGACGGCTCCGTCACGGCGGCGAACGCCGACGGCGGCGGCGCTCGGTTCGTCCTCGCGGTGCCGACGCTCGCTTAGCCGAGGCCGAGCTTGGCGCGCATCGCCTCGGAGACCGCCTGCAAGCCCGAAAGTGGGCGGATCATCACTGTCAGCTTCGCGACGAGGCCGTCGTCGCCGTCCTCGAGGATGTCGATCCCCTGGAGCTCGCGTTCCCCGACGTTCGCCTCGAAGAAGAGGATCGTCGTCGTGCCATCGTGCCACTCGTTCACGTAGCGGAAGTTCTCGAAGACGGTCGCGACCAGGCGCAGGATCGGCTCGACGATCTCCTTCCCCCGGTACGGCTTGTAGACCGCCGGGCTGCGGAACTCGACGTCGTTCGCCAACGTCGCCATCGCCGCTTCGTGGTCGCCTGCGAGAACAGCCTCAGCGAATGGATGCATCGAGAGCCTCGTTGACGAGCTTGTCCGCGAGCTCGTTGTGCGCGCGCTTCACGTGCCGATACTCCACCGCCCCGAGCTGCCGCGCAACCGCGTTCGCCTCGACGAAGAGCCCGCGCAGCGCTTCGTTCTTGACACGGTACTCGCCGCGCATCT
>DATAUN010000194.1:0-9626 GCA_036268235.1 Gaiellaceae bacterium | reverse complement strand
CGTTCGTGCCGCTCGTACGCGGGCGGCGCGGCCTCGCGGCGACCGGCGTGCTCACGCTCGCGTGCGTCCTCACGCAGGTGTGGTTCCCGCAGCGCTACTTCGACTACGCGCTCCGCTTCCGCCTCGCGCCGGTGGTGCTCGCGCGCGATCTCGTGCTGGTTGCGCTCGTCGCCGTGCTCGCGTGGCCGGACCGCCCTGTTGCGCAATCGGCCTGAATCGACCACAGTCAGCAACGACAATCGAAAGCGGGAGGCATGAATGGCGCGTACACCGTTGGCGCAGGCGCTCGAGGACGCCGCAGCGCAGATCCAGAGCGAGGAGGCGCGGACAACTCGCCGCGGTCTGCTGAAGGGAGCGGGCGCGGCCGCGGTCGGCGCGACGCTGGTCGGTCGCATGGCGGCGCCTGCGTGGGCGGCGCACCGTGACGGCCCGGCGATCGCCGTCGTCGGGGCGGGGCTCGCGGGCCTCACGTGCGCCTACCGGCTGCAGCAGGCCGGGCTGTACGCCGACGTGTACGAAGCGTCGTCGCGGATCGGCGGCCGCTGCTGGACCGGTCGCGGCGCGTTCGCGGACGGCCAGATCTACGAGCACGGCGGTGAGCTGATCGACAGCGACCATCACCCGATCCGCGATCTCGCCGCAGAGCTCGGGCTGACGCTCGACAACTTGATCAAGTCGGAGACGAACGGGACGACGCAGCTCGGCTACTTCTTCGGCAAGCCGTACACGTACGCGCAGATGACCTCGGACTTCCAGCAGCTCAATCCGCAGCTGCAGTCCGATCTGACCGCGGCGCCGTTCCCGACGCAATACAACTCGTACACGGCGCGCGGCGCGCAGCTCGACCACACGTCGATCTACGACTACATCGAGCAGTACGTCCCGGGCGGCCACAAGTCGGCATTCGGCCAGTACCTCGACGTCGCCTACAACATCGAGTACGGCGCGGAGACGAAGGTGCAGAGCTCGCTCAACCTGCTCTACCTGCTCGCGTACCAGAACCCGAACCAGCCGTTCTCGACGTTCGGCACGTCGAACGAGAAGTTCCACATCCACGGCGGGAACGACCAGATCCCGACGATCCTCGCCGGCCACCTGGGCTCGCAGATCGTCGCGAACACGGCGTTGACCGCGGTGAAGCAGAACGCGGACGGGACGTTCAAGCTGACGTTCGGAAGCGGCGCCGCCGCGTTCGACAAGAGCTACGACCATGTCGTCTTCGCGCTGCCCTTCTCGCTGCTTCGCGAGTGCGACATCTCGCACGCAGGCTTCAGCTCGCTGAAGCAGACGGCGATCCAGCAGCTCCCGATGGGGACGAACACGAAGTTCCACGTGCAGTTCACGTCGCGCTTCTGGCGCAACCAGGGCTGCAACGGCGAGACGTACTCGGACCGCGGCTACCAGAACACGTGGGAGGTCTCGCGCGCGCAGAACGGGAACAGCGGGCTGCTCTCCTGGTACACCGGCGGCAACGAAGGCGTCGCCGTCGGCAGTGGAACGCCGCAGTCGCAGGCGAAGACGTTCCTCAAGCAGATCGAGCCGGTGCTCCCGGGTGCGACGGCGGCCGCCAACGGTCTCGTCACGCGCGACTACTGGACGGGCTACCAGTGGACGCAGGGCTCGTACTCGTACTGGAAGGTCGGCCAGTACACCGGCTTCTCCGGGATCGAGGGCGCGCGGGAGGGGAACGCGTACTTCTGCGGCGAGCACACGTCCGTCGATTCGCAGGGCTACCTGAACGGCGCCGTCGACACCGGCGAGACGGCCGCCAAGCAGGTCATCCGCAGGGCGACCTAACTCGGTTGCCGGCGAAGCCGGAACCGAGTTGAACGTCTGAGACGTGACGCCTAAGACATGAACCTGGTTCCCTGCGGGGAACCAGGTTCAGGCGTCTACCTCGACGCGGACGGCCGTGCATGCGCTCGCACGGCCGTCCGCGTCGCACACAACGAGCGCGCCTTCGATGCGCACGTCGCCGGTCGCCGGCTCGAGGCGCGTCGGCATGCCGGTGACGAACCGCTTGATCGCGTTGTGCTCGTCGCTGCCGATCACGGAGTCGTGCGGGCCGGTCATGCCGGCGTCCGTCATCGCCGCGGTCCCGCCGGCGAGCACGCGCGCGTCGTTCGTCTGCACGTGCGTGTGCGTCCCGAGCACCGCCGTGACGCGCCCGTCGAGGTAGCGCGCGAGCGCGACCTTCTCGCTTGTCGCCTCGGCGTGGAAGTCGACGACGATCACCGGCGTCTCGCGGCGCGCCTCTTCCACGAGGCGATCGGCCGCGATGAACGGGCTTTCGAACGGGGTGAGCGAGAACTCGCCGAGCAGGTTGATCACGGCAACGCCGTCGTGGATGACGAGCCCGCGTCCGGGTGTGTGCGGCGACAGGTTCGCGGGCCTCAGTACCCGGTCCGTGCCGGAGAGGTACGGCGCGAATCCCGCCTGCCCCCACGTCCAGTTCCCGAGCGTGATGACGTCGGCGCCGCTTGCGAGCACCTTGTCGGCGAGCTTCGCCGTGATGCCGCGGCCCGAGGCCGCGTTCTCGCCGTTGACGATGCAGAAGTCGGCCGCGAGCTCCTCGCGCAGCGACGGCAGCCGCGTCTCGATCGCCCGGCGGCCCGGCGCGCCGAACACGTCGGCGACGAAGAGGATGTTCATGGAAGACCCTTCTAGTCGAGGCCGAGCGCCGCGGACGGATGAACCTCGATCGCGACGTGGTTCCCCGAATCGTTCGTGTAGCGCGAGAGCGTCTGGTGCTCCGCGTGCGTGTAGTCGACGACCGAGCCGAGCTTGGTGCCGCCGGCGGTCAGCGACGCGCCGACGTAGAGCGCCGGGTCGGCCTGGACGTGCGTGACCGACACCACGAGCGACGGCGCGCCGATCGGCTGGATGTCGATCTGCGAGCCGTACGTGCGCCCGTCGATGACGACACTCTCGATTGCGAGCACGCTGCCGTCGACCGGCGAGTAGACGTCGGTCCCCGCGGGGGCGCCGACGTTCAGCGACGACGTGCTCGGCCCTTGCCCGCCGCCGAGCTGGTACCAGCGCGGACGGCCGCTCGCGCCGCCGACGATGTCGTGGAGCAGCCGCTTGATCGCGCCTTCGTTCGCCTGCGCGCCGAGCGGAGAGAGCGCGAGCGATCCGTCCGAGCCGCCCTGGTAGCCGATCGCGGTCACCCGGGACTGGCTGATCGGAAGCTGGAGGTGCAGCGCGCCGATCCGCGCCACGATCTCGGGCGACGGAGGCCCGGCCGGCAGGAGCCGAACCGCGCTCGCGGGCGCCGGTGCCTGGACCGGCTTGCTCGAGCCGCCGAACGCCGAAAGGAGCACGGTCGCGACTGCCACGACGGCAATCGCGATCAGAACGGCGAGACGGCGCAGGCGCCGTTCGCGCTCCAGGTGCCGGCGTTGCGCCGTGCGCAGGCGCCGGTGGGGCACCGGAGGCGGCATGGCGGGCACCGTAGCGAACCCCTCCGGCGCTTTCAACCGGGGAGCGAGCGCGAGCGCCCCTTCCGACGCGAAATCCCAGTCCCAGTCAGGGGGCCGGATCGGTACGACGGCGGCGATAGCATCGCGTCTGTGAGTGCCGTCGGCCGGCCCCCGCGTGTCCGCATCCCTCGTTGGGTGCAGCTCGTCGGCCTGCCGTTTTTGCTGGTGCTGGCCTGGATTCTGGCGAATGCGGCCGCTCACGTCGTCTTCCTGTTCGTGGTCGCGGCGCTCGTGGCGCTCCTGCTCGATCCGCTCGTCCGGACGCTCCAGCGGGTCCGACTTCCGCGCGGCATCTCGGTCGCGATCGTGTACCTCCTGTTTGCGAGCGCGCTCGTCCTCGTCATCGTCGCGATCGCGACGGCCGTCGTCTCCCAGACGAAGACCGCGGCGAACAGGTTCAACGGCTACTTCACGCATCCTCACGGTGCATCCGGACAGACCTCTGCCTACCGCGACGTCGACCGCTTGCAGCTCTGGCTCGACGACCATCATCTGAAAGCGATCAAGGTCGAGAAGACCGGCCATCGCCTCGTGCGCGATGTTCAGCGACGGGACGTCGGCAAGTACACGCACAAGATCGTGACGTTCGTCGAAGGCGCGGCGATCTCGATCGGCAAGACGCTCTTCAGCGTCGTGCTGCTGCTCGTCGTGTCGGTCTACATGCTGCTCGACATGCAGCGGCTCGGACGCGTGATCGACCGGCGCTTTCCACCGCGACCGGGTGAGCAGCCGCTGCTGCGCTCGCTCGAGCACGCGCTTGCGTCGTACGTGCGCGGCCAGCTGGCGCTCAGCCTGATCATCGGCTCGAGCGCCGGCATCGGCCTGTGGGTGCTCGCGGCAGTCGGCCTGCTGCCGCACGGGCAGCAGTACGCGCTGCTCTTCGGCGCGCTCGTCGCGGTCACGGAGATCATCCCCTACCTCGGCCCGTGGCTCGGCGCGATCCCGCCGTTCCTCTACGCGCTCGTCGTGCATCCGCTCTCGGCGCTGTGGGTGGCGATCCTCTTCCTGTGCATCCATCAGATCGAGGGGCACGTCGTCGTGCCGAACGTGATGGGGAACGCGCTGCGCCTGCACCCGCTGCTCGTGATCTTCGGCCTCGCTGCGGGCGCGGAGATCTACGGCTTGCCCGGCGCGCTGATCGCGCTGCCGCTGCTCGCGGTCGCGCGCGCGGCGTGGGAGTTCTTCGCGGATCGCATCGGCCTCGAGCCGTGGTCGGGCGAGCCGCCGCCGGTCGAGGTCGAGCTGGTCGAGCCCGCTGTGCGACCATTCCGACCGTGAGCTCGTTCCCGGTCACCCGTCTTCGCCGCCTTCGGCGTACGGAGGTGCTGCGCGACTTCGTGCGCGAGACGTCGGTGTCGCTCGACGACCTCGTGATGCCGCTCTTCGTCGCGCCCGAGGCGCTGCCGAACGAGCGCCTGCCCGCGCTCGCGCGCCACACCGTCGAGTCGCTCGTCCGCGAGACCGAGGAGCTCGTCCGCCTCGGCGTGAAGGCCGTGCTCCTGTTCGGCATCCCCGAAGAGAAGGACGACGAAGGATCGGGCGCGTGGATCGACGACGGGATCGTCCAGCAGGCGCTGCGCGCGCTCCGGCCGCGGTTCCCGGAGCTCCTGCTGCTCACCGACGTGTGCCTCTGCGAGTACACCGCGCACGGCCATTGCGGCGTGATCGGGCACGACGGCCACGTCGACAACGACGCGTCGCTCGAGCTGCTCGCACGCACTGCGGTCTCGCACGTCGAGGCGGGCGCCGACGTCGTGTGCCCGAGCGACATGATGGACGGCCGCGTCGGCGCGATCCGCGAGCAGCTGCCCGAGACGCCGATCGTCGCGTACTCCGCGAAGTACGCCTCCGCGTTCTACGGCCCGTTCCGCGAGGCGGCCGGCTCGGCGCCGTCGTTCGGCGACCGGCGCGGCTACCAGATGGATCCCGGCAACGTGCGCGAGGCGCTGCGCGAGTGCGAGCTCGACGTCGGCGAGGGCGCCGACATGCTGATGGTGAAACCGGCGCTGCCGTACCTCGACGTGCTGCGCGCCGTGCGCGACCGCTTCGACCTGCCGCTTGCCGCGTACAACGTGAGCGGCGAGTACGCGATGGTGAAGGCGGCGGCCGCTGCGGGCGACCTCGACGAGCGCGATGCCGCACTCGAGTCGCTGATCGCGATCAAGCGCGCCGGCGCCGATGTGATCCTCACGTACTGGGCGAAGGAATTCGCCGCGTGGCTTTAACGCGCACGGACCTCTGGCAGCGCGCGCTTCGCCTGATCCCGGGCGGGGTGAACTCGCCCGTGCGGGCGATGCGCGGCGTCGGCCTCGACGAGCCGTTCTTCGTCACGCGCGGCGAAGGCGCGTACCTCGAGACGGCGGACGGGCGCCGGCTCGTCGACTGGGTGCAGTCGTGGGGGCCGCTGATCTTCGGCCACGCCGACGAGGAGACGGTTGAGGCCGTGCGCGAGGCCGCGCTCGAGGGAACGAGCTTCGGCGCGCCCACCGAGCGCGAGCTCGACCTCGCCGCGGAGATCGTCGACGCGATCCCGTCCGTCGAGCGCGTGCGGCTCGTCTCCTCCGGCACCGAGGCCGCGATGTCGGCGCTGCGGCTCGCGCGCGGGTTCACGCACCGCGACCGCGTGATCATGTTCCACGGCTGCTACCACGGCCACGCCGACCCGTTCCTTGCGAGCGCGGGCTCCGGGCTCGCGACGCTCGGCATCCCGGCATCGCCCGGCGTGCCGACGGGTGTGGTCGAGAACACGATCGTCTGCGAATACAACGACGTCGACGGTGTTGCGGCCGCGGTGGAACGCTACGGCGAAGGCCTCGCGGCGATCTTCGTCGAGCCGGTCGCCGGGAACATGGGCTGCATCCCGCCCGCGCCCGGCTTCCTCGAGGCGCTGCGCCTGCTCTGCGACGCGTCGGGCGCACTGCTCGTGTTCGACGAGGTGATCACCGGCTTCCGCGTCGCGCGCGGCGGCGCCCAGGAGCGCTTCGGCGTCACTCCCGACCTGACCGTGCTCGGGAAGATCGTCGGCGGCGGGCTTCCCATTGCGGCTTTCGGCGGCCGTGCCGACGCGATGGAGCAGCTCGCGCCGTCGGGCAGCGTCTACCAGGCGGGGACGCTGAGCGGCAACCCGCTCGCGACTGCCGCCGGCGTGTCGGTGCTGCGCCGCCTGCGCGACCCCGAGGTGTACCAGGAGCTCGAGCGCCGCAGTGTCCGTTTGGAACAGGGTCTCGGTGTTTTCGGCGTTGTTCAAAGGGTTGGGGCGATGCTCACGTTCTTCCCCGGCCGCGACGAGCCCGTCGAGCGCTTCACCGAGCTCGACACAGAGTCGTACGCCGAGCTCTTCCGGGCGCTGCTCGAACGCGGCGTCTACGTTGCGCCGAGCGCCTACGAGTGCCTGTTCCCGTCCCTGGCGCACACCGACGAGACGATCGACGAGACGATCGATGCTGTTCGAGACCATTACCGCTGAGGCGGAGACCGAAAGCGAAGTGTGGCGTGCCGCGCTTCGCGCTAGCGACGAGCGCCAGCTCGTTGCCGTGTTCTCAGAGCTCGTCCCCGACCACCTGAAACTCGGCCTCGAGACGGTGTACGAGGCGTATCTCGTCCATTACGGGTCGCCGCGTCTCTTCGCCGCACCCGATGCGGACGAGGCGATCCTGCTCGGCGACTACCTCTACGCGCATGGGCTCGTGCGGATCGCCGAGGCGGGCGGTGTGCCCGCGGTGGCCGTGCTCGCCGAGCTGATCGCACGCTGCGCCGCGCTGCGCGCCGACGGTGCGCCGGGCGACGGCGAGGCGTGGGTGGACGCGGCGCGCGCACTTGGCGGCGAGCCGACCGACGATGCGGTGCAGCGCGCGCTTGCGCGGCACTCCGCTAGAGTCGCCGCATGATCTTCGACGCCGCGAGCGAGGGCACCGACGTCATCCGCGGGATGCTCATCGTCGGGTTGATCTTTCTCGGCGTGATCATCCTGGGCGAGCTCTCGCACTGGGCGAACCACCGGCGCAAAGAGCGCAGCCGCGCCCGTCGCCAGACCTACTAGAGCCTCGTGATCCGCGATCTCCGCGAGTGGATCGCCCTCCTCGAGCGTGAGGGCGAGCTCGTCCGTGTTGGTGCGGAGGTCGACCCGCACCTCGAGATCACCGAGGTCGTCGACCGCGTCGTGCGTGCGGGCGGGCCGGCGCTGCTCTTCGAGCAGCCGAAGGGCGCCGAGGTGCCGCTCCTCATCAACCAGTTCGGCACCGAGAAGCGGATGTGCCTCGCGTTCGGCGTTTCGTCGCTCGACGAGATCGGCGACCGCGTCGGCGAGATCCTCGAGCTCCAGCCGCCGGAGGGGCTCGCCGCGAAGGTGCGCGGCCTGAAGACGCTGAAGTCGATCGCCGACTCGCGCCCGCGCTCGGTCAAGCGCGGTGCGTGCCAGGAGATCGTGCTGCGCGGCGACGACGTCGACCTGGCGAAGCTCCCCGTCCAGACCTGCTGGCCGGGCGACGGCGGCCCGTTCATCACGCTTCCCGCCGTGATCACGCGCGACCCGCGCACTGGCCAGCGCAACGTCGGCATGTACCGCATGCAGGTGCTCGGCCCGCGCTCGACCGCGATGCACTGGCAGCTCCACAAGGACGGCCGCGCCGACTACCTCTTCACCGAGGGACGCATGGAGGTCGCCGTCGCGCTCGGGCTCGACCCGATCAGCGCGTACTCGGCGAGTGCGCCGCTGCCGAAGCACATCGACGAGTTCATGGTCGCGGGCTTCCTGCGCGGCGAGCCGATCGACCTGGTCAAGGGCGTCACCGTCGACATCGAGGTTCCGGCGCACGCCGAGATCGTGCTCGAGGGCTACATCGACAAGGGCGACCTGACCGACGAAGGCCCGTTCGGCGACCACACGGGCTTCTACACGCCGGTCGAGCAGTTCCCGGTCTTCAACGTCACAGCGATCACGATGCGCAACGACGCCGTCTATCCGTCGATCGTCGTCGGCAAGCCGCCGCAGGAGGACGCGTGGCTCGGCAAGGCGACCGAGCGGATCTTCCTGCCGGCGCTGCGAATGACCGTTCCCGAGATCGTCGACTACGACCTGCCGGTCGCGGGCGCGTTCCACAACCTCTGCATCGTCTCGATCAAGAAGGCGTTCCCCGGTCACGCGCGCAAGGTGATGAACGCGATCTGGGGGCTCGGGATGCTCAGCCTGACGAAGGGGATCGTCGTCGTGGACGAGCACGTCGACGTGCACGACTACGCGCAGGTGATGTTCTACGTCGGCGCGAACGTCGACCCGAAACGCGATGTCGTCATCTCCGAAGGGCCGCTCGACCACCTCGACCACGCCCCGACCCTCCAGTTCATCGGCGGCAAGATCGGCGTAGACGCCACCGCCAAGGGGCCGCTCGAGGGGACGCGCGAGTGGCCGCCGGAGATCGAGATGAGCGACGAGGTTCGCGCCCTCGTCGACCGGCGTTGGCAGGAGTACGGTCTAGGAACGGTTCCCCCGGCAGCGAACGGTGCAATGAGGCAGAGTTCGCGCCGCCTGTTACGACGTTGACCCTGCCCCTCCCCGCCGATTGAATCTGAGCGTCCTTTGAGCCAACTGCACGACGATCACCCGCACGTTCCGGGGCCGAGCCTATGGCCGGCCGGCTTTGCCGTGGGCATCGTCGTCCTGCTCGTCGGCCTGATCGTCTCGGTGTGGATCGCCGGCCTCGGCGCTGTGGTCGCGCTTGCCTTCGCCTTCCTGTGGGTGCGCGACCTCACCGCGGGAACGGACCTGACGCACGCGCCCGAGGTTCCGCCGGAGAGCCCGACCGGCCCGGCGCTGCCGGCGCCCGAAGGCGGGCCCGCCATGCCGCACACGTCACCGGAAGAGGCCGAGCGCTACCCGCGCGCGAAGTTTCTCGAGATCTCGACGCTCGGCCTCGGCGGCGTGATCGGCGGTCTCGTCACGGCACCCGCACTCGGATTCATGATCGCGCCCGCGTTCCTGAAGCAGGGGACGAAGGATCACGACGTCGGGCCGATCACCGACTTCCCCGAAGGCAAGTACGTCGTGACGACGTTCACGTCGGACCCGGCCCAGGGGACGGTGTCGAGGCGCACCGCCTTCATCCGGTACAACGGCCAGCTGAACGGCCAGCCGAGCTTCACGATCAT
>DATAUN010000193.1:0-5756 GCA_036268235.1 Gaiellaceae bacterium | reverse complement strand
CCGTCGCACGGCGAGCCGATCGCAGATCCGGTCCCGGCGATCGAGCGCACGCGCGCGTCGCTGCGCGAGCTGATCTCGCTCCGCCGCGAGGACGACTGGGACTTCGACGAGTGGTTCCGCAACCCGTGGCAGGAGCTCTCGCCGCACCTGCTGCGGAGCCGCACGACCATGGCGACGTCCTACGTGCTCCGCTCGGACTCGGGCCGCTCGCTGCTCATCGACTGGGGCTACGACCTGTGGACCGGCTCGGCGCTCGGGTCCGACCGCGCGACGCGGCGGCCGCTCTTGACGACGCTCGACGGGCTCGACGTCGAAGTGGTGCTGCCGACCCACTACCACGACGACCACGTCGCCGGGATCAATCTGCTGCGCGACGTGCACGGAACGCAGGCGTGGATCCCGGAGAACGTCGCGCCGATCCTCGCCGACCCGCGCCGGCACGACCTGCCGTGCCTCTGGTTCGACGCGGTGCCCGCGGACCGCGTGCTGCCGCTCGGTGAGCCGGTCGCGTGGCAGGAGTACGAGCTGACGCTGCATCCGCTGCCCGGGCATACGCGCTACGCGGTTGCGATCGCGGTGGAGGTCGACGGCCGGCGTGTGCTCTTCACCGGCGACCAGCAGAGCGGTGCGCCGCTGACGCTTCCGAACTACCAGTACCGCAACCGCTTTGCGATCGACGACTACGTGCGCAGCGCCGAGCTGTACGCCGAGCTCCGCCCGGAGCTGATCCTGAGCGGCCACTGGCTCCCGCTCGAGGTCGACGACGACGTGCTCGCGCGGCTGCGCGACGAAGGCGAGCGCGTCGCGGCGCTGCATCGCGCGCTGCTTCCGCTCGAGGACGTCGACTTCGGCGCCGGAAGCATGGGCGCGCGCATCGAGCCGTACCGCTCGACGGTCGCGACCGGCGAGAGCTTCGACCTCGAGGTCTACGTCGTCGCGGCCCCGGCGGAGGTCGAGCTCGTCGTGCCGGCGGGCTTCAGCGTCGAGCCCGCGACGGCCTCGCTCGCGGAGCCCGGGATCGTGCAGTTCCGCGTCACCGCGGGCGCGTCGCCGGTACGGCGGGCGCGCGTCGCGGCCGATCTGACGGTCGCGGGCGTCCGCTACGGCCAGCAGGCCGAAGCGCTGGTGGACGTCTCGTGATCCTCGACGGTCCGGGCTACCGGGTCTCCATCGCGGAAGACGGGCTCTTCGCCGACCTCGAGTCGCCCGACGGCGAGACCTGGCTGCGCCTGCGGCCGCTTGCAGCGCTCGACACGATCGGCGCGCCGGACGAGACGCTCTCGATCGAGCCGCCGCGCCTCGTCGAGGACGGCGTTGTCGAGGTACGGCGCCGCTCGACGGTCTGGGACGAAGCCGTGGTCCGGCTCGTGTGCGCCGGCGACGGGCTCGAGGTGCACACGAGCGTGCGCGGCAGCGGCGCCCTCGACACGGTGCGCCTGCTCGCGGGACGCTCGCTGCTCCCCGGAACGACGAACGGACTGCTGCCGAGCGGGACTGCGTTCACGACGCTCTTTACTCCGAATCCCGACGACCCGGAACGCGTCACGCGGGCGGCCGCGGAGTCGACGGTGATCGGCGTCGTCGGCGACTCCGACCCCGGCCGCGGGCACTGGTTCTTCACACCGGCGCCGCTCTACCTGGTGCTCGGCCATGTCGGCATCTCGCTCGTCGGCGCTGTCGAAACGCTGCGCTTCCCGCAGCTCGTCTACGAGGGCGGCGACCGCGCGTTCGCGCTCGCGCTCCAGTACGAGGGCCATACGCAGGTCGACGGCGAGTTCAGCGCGCCCGTCGTCCTGCTCACGCCCGGTGTGAGGGAGCCCTACCGCGGCTTGCGCGCGCACCGCGAGAGCCTCACGGCACGGGGTGTCGCACCGGCCGCGACCTCCCGCGACACGCCGGCCTGGTGGAGCGAGCCGATCTTCTGCGGCTGGGGCGCCCAGTGTGCGCGCGCAGCGGAAGAGGGCGGGCCGGCGGCGGACTACGCAACGGAGGCCGAGTACGACCGTTACCTCGACGTGCTCGAGCGCGAGGGTGTCGTCCCGGGAACGGTGACGATCGACGACAAGTGGCAGGCGACCTACGGGCGCAACGAGCCGGACACCGGCAAGTGGCCGGACCTCGCGGGCTGGATCGCGCGCCGCCACGAGCGCGGGCAGCGCGTGCTCCTCTGGTGGAAGGCCTGGGACGCCGAAGGCCTGCCGCCGGAGCTCTGCGTGCGCAACTCGGCCGGCGCGCCGCTCGGCTTCGATCCCTCGAGCGAGGCCGCGCGCGACGAGCTGGCCGCGAGCGTGGCGGCGATGATCGGCCCGGACGGGCTCGACGCCGACGGGCTGAAGATCGACTTCACCGCGCGGACGCCGAGCGGCTACGCCGCGACGACCGCGTCCGGCTCCTGGGGGATCGCGCTGCTGCACGAGCTCCTGCAGGTCGTCTACGACGCGGCGAAGGCCGCGAAGCCCGACGCGCTGCTCGTGACGCAGACCCCGCACCCGGCGTTCGTCGACGTCACCGACATGATCCGCTTGAACGACATGATCCGACTCGGTGACGGCTCGGGGCCGGCATCGGTCGTCCCGCAGATGCGCCACCGCGCCGAGGTCGTGCGGGCTGCCTGCCCGGAAGTGCTGATCGACACCGACGACTGGGCCGTGCCGAGCCTCGCCGCGTGGCGTGAGTATCTCCGGGAAAAGCCCTCGCTTGGAGTGCCCGCGCTGTACTACGCTGACTCATTGGACGGGTCGGGGGAGCGCTTGGGGCCCGAGGATTACCGAGCGTTGAGGGACATATGGACCGCATGGCGGAAGGCTAGGTCGTGAGCGTCGATCCGCTCGGAAACGAGCCTCAGCCGATCACGCTCGCAGACATCGCCCGCGAGGCGGGGACGTCGCAGTCCACGGCGTCGCGGGCGCTGAGCGGGCGCGGCTATGTCGCCCGCGACGTCCGCGAGCGCCTGCTCGAGACAGCCGACCGGCTCGGGTACGTCCCCGACGCATCCGCGCAGACGCTGAAGCAGAAGACGAGCCGCATCGTCGGCGTCGTCGTCTCCGACCTCGACAACCCCTTCTACGGCGGGCTTGCGGCCGGTGTCGAGCAGACGCTGCGTGAGGCCGACTACCGCATGATGCTCGTCGGCGACAACAGCGAGAACGCCGAGGAGACGGCCGCCGTCCGGACGTTCATCTCGATGCGCACGCCCGGGGTGATCCTGACGCCGGTCGGGAGCGACGCAACCACGCTGCTCCATCATCGCGGGGTCCCGGTCGTCGAGGTCGACCGCCGCATCGCGACCGTCCCGTGCGACGCGGTCGTGATCGACAACGTGCGCGGAGCGCGCGAGGCGGTCGAGCACCTGCTCGCGCTCGGCCATCGCCGGATCGCGCTGCTCGGCGTTGCCACCGACTGGACGAGTGACGCCGGGCGTGTCGAGGGCTACCGCGAGGCGCACGCCACGGCCGGCGTGCCGGTCGACGAGTCGCTGCTGCTCCGCTTCCCGTTCCACGACCCGACCGCCGGGCGGCGCATCGGCGACCTGCTGGACCGCGCCGCGCCGACCGCGATCTTCGCCGCGAACAACCTGCTCGCCGAGCAGGCGTGGCGGGTGCTGCGCGCCCGCGGCCTGGCCCTGCCCGCCGATATCTCCCTCGTCGGGTTCGACGACGTGCAGTGGACAGACATGGTCAGCCCGGGTATCACGACCGTCGCCCAGCCGACGATCGAGCTCGGCCGCCGTGCCGCCGCGCTGCTCATCCGCCGGATCCACGAGCCGGGCTCGCTGGCCGCGCTGGAGCTCCTCCAGCCGCACCTCGTCGTGCGTGGCTCGACCGGCCCCGCGCCCCGGCCCTAACAAACCGGCCCGCGGTTCGTCCTTGAAACGCGAGGGGTTATGTGGTTACGTTCCCACAATTGTGGTGACGTTGCCACACGGCTTTTACAACCAGGGGCTTCGGCTCCACGGCACTGGAGGGATGCATGTCGCGTAGGTGGAAAGCGATCGGCGCGCTCGCCGTCGCTGCGGTATTTGCGGCAATTGCCGTCACAGCCGCTGAGGCGCACTCGGGACGCACGGCCCACACGGCGTTCTCCGGGACGCTCAACATCATGGGCTTCGGCACGAACGGCGACGACGTCGCGACGAATCGCTTCGCGATCGCGCAGAAGGCGGTCGCGCCGGCCAAGGTCAGCGCACCGAACGGCGGGTTCAACGAACAGCAGTTCCTCGCCGACGTCGCTTCGAAGCAGGTCCCCGATCTCGTCTACTGGGATCGGTCGTACGTCGGCACCTATGCGGCGAAGGGTGCGCTCATGCCCCTCACGTCGTGCATCAAGAACGACAAGATCGACCTCAGCCAGTACCGCCAGGCGGCGCTGCAGTCGGTCACCTACAAGGGCCAGGTCTACGGCATTCCGGAGTTCTTCGACGTACGCACGATCCTCGTCGACACGAAGGTCGCCGACCAGGCTGGCGTCACCGGCAAGGACTTCAACACGGCGAACCTGACGCAGCTCAAGGCGGCCGCGCTGAAGATGTACCAGCACAACGGCAACCAGGTCACGCGCATCGGCTTCGACCCGAAGCTGCCCGAGTTCTTCCCGCTGTGGGCGAAGGCGTTCGGCGCCAACATCCTCAGCAAGGACGGGCTCACGCCGGACCTGAACAGCAAGCAGGCGATCGCGGCTCTCACCTATGCGAACAGCCTCATTCAGGCGCAGGGCGGGTACAACGCGTTCCTCGCCTTCCGGAACACGTGGGACTTCTTCGGCTCCGACAACCAGGTCGACAAGAACCAGGTCGGTGCGTGGCCGATGGAAGAGTGGTACTACAACGTGCTCGCGTCGTCGTCGCCGAACGTCGGCGTGACCGCGATCCCGTTCCGCAGCAAGACGGGTGACCCGATCAACTACTCGACGGGCTCGGCGTGGTCGATCCCGAAGGGCGCGAAGAACGCGGCAGCCGCGTGCCAGTGGATGAAGACCATGACGCAGACCAGCACGTGGGTCACCGTGGCGAACATCCGCAAGGCGGCGTACGCGAAGGCCAACGAGTTCTGGACGGGTCTCTTCACGGGCAACTCCAAGGCCGACGCGGCGATCAACAAGCCGACTGCCGGCGAGCCCGCCAAGTGGGCAAGCATCATCACGACGGTCGAGAACGCGGAGAAGTACTCGTTCGCGATCCCGGCCTCGCCCGCGAGTGCGCAGTTCAACACGGCCTGGACGAACGCCGTGAACCGTGTCCTGCAGGGCCAGCAGACGCCGACCCAGGCGCTCGACCAGGCCCAGAAGGAAGCGGTCGCGGCGATCAAGCAGGCGACCAAGAAGTAACGTCAAGCGGACAGCCTCTTGGCGACCGCAGCAGTCACTACCACGCGCACGCCGGGCCCTGGAAACAGGGCCCGGCGGTGGGCGTCTGCGTTCCGTGAGCGCGACACCTGGTGGGCCTACGCGTTCCTGCTCCCGTGGGCCTTCGGCTTCATCGTGTTCACAGCCGGCCCGATGGTGTGGGGCGCGATCCTCTCGTTCACGAACTACAGCATCGTCGCGCCGTCGCACGGCGTCGGGCTCGCGAACTACCGCAGCATCGCGAGCGACCCGTACGCGCTGCTGTCGCTGAAGAACTCGTTCGAGATGACGGCGATCTACGTGCCGTTCGAAATGGGCCTTGCGCTGCTCTTCGCAAGCCTGCTCGCCCGTGTCTCGCGCTTCGAGGGCTTCTTCCGCACGATCTTCTACCTACCGGTGATGACGCCGACGGTCGC
>DATAUN010000192.1:0-5616 GCA_036268235.1 Gaiellaceae bacterium | reverse complement strand
CGAACCAACAACCTACGGATTAACAGTCCGCCGCTCTGCCAATTGAGCTACCGGGGATCGCTTTCGCGGGCGGCATTGTAGCGGCGCGATCTCAAGGAGACACGGTCACGGGCACGTTGAGCTCGTCGCGAGGCGCGCGCGTGAGCGCCTCGATCGTCACCGCGCCCGGTTCCACATGCAGCGTCACCGCGAACGTGCCGCGGCGCGTGACGCGCACCGTCCGCTTCGCGGTGACCTTGCCGCTGCGGAGAAGCTCAATCGTGAAGGCGCTCACGCTCGCTGTGCCGGAGACGGTGAGCGTCCGTCGGACGACGGCGCCGGCGGTGGGTCGCGTCACGAGCACGGGCGGTACGGGCATGTGCGGGTTCGGTGCGGCAGCTGTGGGCGGCGCGGAGGCGGGACCGCCGCCGCAGCCCGTGGCCGCGAGCACGAGCAGAGCCCCGATTAGGGACGCAGGCTTCATATCCGCCGATTCTCGGGGACGGCTGTCTATCCTTGGGGCATGAGCGCGATCGGAGTCGCCCTCCTCGCCGCCGCCGTCGTCCTGCTCGCGGTCGCGGAATGGCCGCGCTTTGCCCGGCGCTCGTCGTCTCCAACGCGCGCACCGCGCACGCGCAACGTGCGTCGCCGGCATCTGCGCGTCGTCGAGCCGACCGAGTCCGACCCGGACGAGTTCCAGCGCGCGGTCGAGCGCGATCTCGCGAATCTGCCGACGTACGACCCGCGCGCGAAGCGCGACTAGCGCACTCGCACGGTCGTGCGCAGCGTCGCCGTGTTCGGGAGGATCGCCGGCACGTCCTCCATGTTCTTTGTCTCCTCGTAGTCGGCGACCGAGAGCACGAGTGAATGGCGGCCCTCCGCGGCCGGAATCGTCACCGTGTGGGCGGTGGCGCTGTACAGCACGTGCGCGACCTTGCCGTCGAGCTTTGCTGAGATCGAGACCGGGTCGACGCCCGAGCCGGCGTCGGTCGCCGAGACGACGATCGCGCCCTTCAGCGACTTGAGCTTCAGCGTCGGCGGCGTGTGGTCGTTCACCCAGTAGCGGAAGGTGAACGGCCCGCCCTTCCTCAGCGTGTCGAAGACGAAGTCGTACCAACCGGCATCCGGCAGGACGACCGCTGCGATCTTGCGCGGCTCACCGTAGAGGGCGCGGTACGGGTTGAAGTCGAACGGCAGGCCGGTGTAGCCGGCGACGTGGTTCTCGTTGCCGTCGAACGTCGCGTGGGGGATCGCGTTCCCCGAGAGCACGACGACGCCGGCGTTCGCAGCGGTCCCGTTTACGTGCACGCGGTAGACGCGCTCCGGGCCGAGGTAGCGCGGACTGCCGCCGGTCGGATAGCGGTAGCTCGAAATCAGCGACTTCCCACCGATCGTCGTGCCCCGGTAGACGCCGGGCTTCGTCAGCGCGATCGCCGGCTCGGTGCCGAGCTTCGGGGCCGACGTGGCGAACCAGAACGGGATCCGCCGGACGTTCGTCCCGTTCGTGAGGACGATGAACCCGGTCTCGTCCTGCGTTGCGGCGGCCGCCGTGACCGCCACGGTGAGCGTTCCGGGCACGGTGACCTGCGGCGCGACGGTTACCGCGCCGGTGCCTTCCTGCACATCGGTCGTCACGGTCCACGTGCCCGCGCCGCCGCCCGCGTCGGAGAGCGCCACATCCGCCGAGGCCGTCGCGCCGGGCGCGAGCTCTCCGAACGACAGATTCGCCGGCTCCGCGAAGAGCAATGGGTTGTCGGCGCGGGGCAGGTCGATCAGGCCGCCGCCCTCGCGCAGCGCAGGCGTCTCCGCGCCGGACGCCGCGCCAACCGGGTCGCCTGTCTGCTCGAGCGCGGACTTCACCTCGGCGACCGTCCAGTCGGGATGCTGCTGCTTGAGTAGCGCGGCCCCACCGGAGACCGCGGGTGTGCTCATGCTCGTTCCGCTCAGCAGGCCCCAGAGCCCTTGGCTCGGCGGGAGCGACGAGAGGATGTCGACGCCCGGCCCGGTGACGTCGGGCTTCATGAGCAGCGACACCGGCGTCGGCCCGGCGGAGGAGAAGTCGGCGATGACGTCGCTCGAGTCGGCCGCTGCGACCGTGATCGCGCCGGGCGCGCTGCCGGGCGAGTTGACCGAGCCGTAGCCGAACGTGTCGAAGTCATTCCCCGCCGCGACCACTGGCACGACGCCGGCCGCGGCGGCGCCGTCGATCGCAGCGATGACGAGGTCGCGCGACGGGCTCACCTCCGGCTCGCCGATCGAGAGGTTGATCACGTTCATCCCGTCTGCGACCGCGGCCTCGATGCCCGCCGCGATCTCGGCGCTGTTGCCGTCGAGGCCGAAGCCGGGCGTCGGCACGGTGAGCACCTTGTAGTTGCCGAGGTACGCCTTCGGCGCGACGCCGCTGATGATCGTCCCCTTGGCGTTCGTGCCGTTGTCACCGGCGGCTATGCCCGCGACGTGGGTCGCGTGGTAGGACTGCGCCGGGTCGAACGGCACGTCCGCGTACTTGTAGGTGTCACCCGCGGGCGGGAACGCGCGCTCCACGATCACCTTCGGCGTCGTGTACTGCATCTGCCCTTTCGGGTAGCCGGGCGGGTAGTCGAAGCCCGCGGGATTGAAGTACGGCTGCGCCGCGTCGAGGCCATCGTCGATGATCCCGATCTTCACTCCTTCGCCGGCCGTCGAGAGGTCGGCGCCCCACAGCTCTTCGGCGCCGATCTGCTGGACGTTGTCGGCCGAGGCGAGCGAGTGGTACGTGACGTTCGGCCAGACCTCGGCGACGCCGGGCAGGTCGGCCAGCTTCGCCGTCTCGGACTTGGGCAGGACGACTGCGAGGCCGTCGGCGACGAGCCGGTAGTGCCAGCGCACCGACGAGCCGGGCAGCGACGTCTCGATGCGCTGCGTCAGCACCGCCTGCGCCGCCTCGATCTGCTTCAGGTAGGCGGCGTGCGACGCGGACTGCAGCGAGCGGCCGAAGCGCGAGAGCGGGGGAGCCTTGAGCGTGACCACGACCTCGGTCATCGGCGTCCCGCCGACGCCACCGAGCCCGTCGCCGGAAAGCACGACGGCGGCTACCGCCGCCGCCACCAGAAGAAGAGCGATCCGTCTCAGAGTGCGGATGAGAGGACTTGAACCTCCACGCCCTTACGGGCACACGGACCTGAACCGTGCGCGTCTACCAATTCCGCCACATCCGCGTAGCGGCGCCCAGTGTAGCCGCGTCGCTACGATCATTTCGGTGAGCACGCAGCCACTCCGCGACCTGCTCGAGCGCGCCTTCCCGGACGCGACCGAGCTCGACGTACTCGACCGCACCGGCGGCGGCGATCACTTCCAGGTCGTCGTCGCGGCGCCGTCGCTCGGCGGGCTTTCGCTCGTCGAACAACACCGGCGCGTGTACGAAGCACTGGCGACTCCGCTCGCCGACGGGACCATCCACGAGCTGCGCATCAAGACGAAGGGGGCGACGTGAGCTACAGCGACAAGATCAAGAACGTCATCGAAGACTCGGACGTGGTGCTCTTCATGAAGGGCACGCCCGGCTTCGCGATGTGCGGGAACTCCGACCGCGCACTCCAGGCGCTTCGGCGCGCAGGCGCCCCGGTCACCGCCGTGGACATCCTGCCCGACCCGCAGATCCGGCAGGACCTCTCGACGCTTTCCGGCTGGCCGACGATCCCGCAGGTGTTCGTGAAGGGCGAGCTCGTGGGCGGCGCCGACATCGTCGAGGAGCTCGAGCAGAGCGGCGAGCTCGAGCAGACGCTCCGCGAGAAGCTCGGCGACGGCTACGCCGCCGAGCGCAGCGAAGCGACCGTCGCGCTCTAGCGGTACCGAGGTATCCGCCCCGGCGCGGGTGGGTACTTTGCATCGGTGCACGATGAACATGACGCCGCGCCGCTCTACCGCCCGGCGACGCCGCTTTCCCGCGGCGCCGACTGGCTGGCGGGCACCGCGAGCGGCCTGGTCGGGCTGGCGCTGCTCGTCGGGGCGGGAGCCGGGCTCGGGGCGGTCGCGTTTCGCTATCTGATCCTCGAGTTCACGCGGCTCTTCACCGGCCACCGCGACTACAGCGCGGTGGGTCGCGCCCCCTGGGGGCACTCCGGGGTCGGATCGTGGTTCGTGATCGTCGCGCCGGTCGTCGGCGGGCTCCTGTACGGGCCGCTCATCTACCGCTTCGCGCGCGAGGCGCGCGGTCACGGCGTTCCCGAGGTGATGCTCGCCGTCGCCGAGCGGGGCGGGCGCATTCGCCCGCAGGTGGCGATCGTCAAGTCGCTCGCGTCGGCGATCACCATCGGGGCGGGCGGCTCGGTCGGCCGCGAGGGCCCGATCGTGCAGATCGGCTCGGCGCTCGGATCGACGCTCGGCCAGGTCGCCCGGCTCAGCGAGTCGCGGCTACGCCTCCTCGTCGCCTGCGGCGCGGCCGGCGGGATCAGCGCGACGTTCAACGCCCCGATCGCAGGAACGTTCTTCGCGCTCGAGATGATCCTTCGCGATTTCGAGGCCGAGTCGTTCGGCGTCGTCGTTCTGTCGTCGTTCGTCGCCGACCTGATCGGGCGAGCCGCGTTCGGTGCGCAGCCGTTCCTCAACCTTCCCGCGTTCGAGATCCACTCGAGCTGGGAGTACCCGCTGTACGCGATCCTCGGCGTCGCCGCGGCGCTCGTCGGCGTCGCGTTCATCCGCGTCCTCTACGGCACCGAGGACCTCGCCGACCGAATCTGGCACGGCCCCGAATGGCTGCGCCCGGCTGCGGGCGGCGTCGTGCTCGGGCTCGTGCTGTTCGCGCTGCCGGAGCTCTACGGCGTCGGCTACCCACCGCTCGAGCACGCGATCGACGGTCACTACGTGATCGGCCTCCTGCTGCTGCTGCTCGTCGGCAAGCTCGTCGCGACGAGCCTGACGATTGCGATCGGCGGCTCGGGCGGTGTCTTTGCGCCGTCGCTCTTCATGGGTGCGATGCTCGGATCCGCGTTCGGCTCGGTCGTCTCTCACCTCGCACCGTTCCCGACCGCGTCCGCGGGCGCGTACGGCCTCGTCGGGATGGGCGCGGTGTTTGCGGCCGCGGCGCGCGCCCCGATCACCGCGGTGATCATCATCTTCGAGCTGACCGGCGACTACCGCATCATCCTGCCCCTGATGTTCGCCGTCGCGCTCGCCACAGGCATCTCGAGCCGGTTGAGCCGCGACACGATCTACACGCTGAAGCTACGCCGCCGCGGCATCGAGGTGATCGGGGGCCGCAGGACGAACCTGATGCGCACGATCCGGGTCTCCGAGGCAATGCAGCCGCTACCGAAAGGCTTGGACGAGGACACGCCTCTCCTCGAGATCATGCACCGGTTCGAGCAGGAGTCGACCGACGGCCTGCCGGTGGTCGACGAGAACGGCGTCTATCGCGGGATCGTCGTCGCGAGCGAGCTCGAGCAGGCGATCCGCGGCGACGCCCTCGACGCGACCGCTGCCGATCTCGCGCGCGAGGTGGCGCCGGCGCACGTGGGGGACACGCTGGAGCAGGCGTTGCCCGAGGTGCTGCTCGCGCGCTCGGGTCTCCCCGTCGTCGATGCCGACGATCAGCAGGTCGTCGGCTGGCTGACGCAGAGTGACGTGCTCCGCGCCTATCACCGCCGGATCAGCGGACAG
>DATAUN010000191.1:0-10645 GCA_036268235.1 Gaiellaceae bacterium | reverse complement strand
ATCTTCGGCGAGATCGTCGTCACGCTCGGCACGACGCCGCAGGGCCAGGGCCACGAGACGACGGCGGCGCAGGTCGTCGCCGACATCCTCAAGTGCTCGGTCGACGACGTATATGTGCGCGCGGGCCACGACTCGTACTGGAACTCGCACGCCGGATTCTCCGGCACGTACGCGTCGCAGTTCGCGGTCACCGGCCTGAGCGCAGTGAAGGGCGCCACCGAGATGCTGCGCGAGGAGATCTTCAAGCTCGCGGGTGCGGTCTTCGGCGGCGTGCCGGCGGAAGCGCTCGAACTGGCCGACGGCGGGATCCGCATCAAGGAGAGCCCCGAGGCGTTCCTGCCGTTCATGGCGTGCGGCGCGATCATCAACGCGAACAACGCAGGACTGCCGGAGGATCTCGGCGTCACGCTCAACTGCCGCTACGTCTACCGACCGCCGTTCGAGGTGCCGGACATCGAGAAGAAGTACGGCAACCTCACGCTCACGTACGCGACGCAGATCCACGTTGCGGTGATCGAGGTCGACCCGGAGACGGGCTCCTACGAGATTCTCGACTACGCCGCCGTGGACGACTGCGGCAAGCGCATCAACCCGCAGATCGTCGAGGGGCAGGTGATGGGCGCAACCGCGCAGGCGCTCGGCGCCGCCACGCACGAGAACTTCGTCTACGACGAAGACGGCAACCTGCTCACGCCGAACTTCTACGACTACCACGTCCCGCATGCGCTCGACATGCCGCCGTTCAAGACCGGCGCGATCGAGAGCCCGTCGCCGTTCACGCCGCTCGGCACGAAGGGGATGGGCGAGGGCGGCGGCGCCGGCATCCACGCGATGTGCTCGGCGGTGCAGGACGCGCTGCGCTCGCACGGCGGTGCGATTGTCTGGGACAGCTGCAACCCGTACCACCGCGTCTGGGAGATGCTCAACGACCCGGCGAAGGGCGCGAACGTGACCGTGGAGGACGCATGAACGTGTCGGGTGAGCGCACCTTTGCCGCGCCGCGCGCGGACGTGTGGCGCGTATTGAACGATCCGGCGTCGATGGCGCGCACGATGCCCGGTGTCGAGAGCTTCGACGTGCACGACGAGAAGCGCTGGACCGCGAACGTGAAGATCCCGCTCGGGCTCGGCGGCCTGAAGATGAAGATCGACATGGACAAGGTCGAGGAGCACGCGCCCGAGCACGCGGCGCTCGACATCAAGGGCCAGGGCGTCGGCGCGATGCTGTCGATGCGCACGTCATTCGATCTCTCCGAGGACGGCGCGGGGACGCTGATGAAGTGGGCGGCCGACGTGAAGCTCGCCGGGCCCGTCGGCGCGATGGGGCAGCGCGTGCTGCAGCCGATCGTCAACCAGCAGGTATCGCACGTCCTCTCCGCGCTCGAACGAGAGGTCCAGAGCGCGGTCGCGGGCTAGCTGCGATGGCGGTGCCGTTCCGCATCGGGGTGATGCAGCTCACCATGGAGCCGCTCGACGACATGCTTGCGTCGGCGCGTGCGATGGAGGAGGCGGGCATGGACACGATCTGGCTCGCCGAGGCCTACCCGTGGTGGCGCAAGCATGGGATGGAGGCGCGTTCCTCGACGGGCGTATCGGCGCTGATGGCGCGCGAGACGAAGCGGCTGACGATCGGCTGGGGGATCATCGCCGCGTCGACGCGCCACCCCGTGCAGGTCGCGATGGACGCGCGCGTCGTGCAGGAGGCGGCCGGCCCGGGGCGGTTCATCCTCGGCTTCGGGACGTCGAAGATCTTCCTCAACAACACGAAGACGCAGACGCGCAAGACGCTCGGCCCGATGCGCGACGCGGTCGAGATCGCGCGCGGCGTGCTCTCGGGCGAGCGCTTCGAGTACGACGGCGACACGTGGAGCGCCGACGTTCCTGCGCTCGCCGCCGACGCGCACGCGCCGCGCGAGGTGCCGCCGGTCTACGTCGCCGCCACGGCGCCGAAGATGCAGGCGCTCGCCGGCGAGATCGCCGACGGCTGCCTGACGCCGTCGATCACGACGCCGCCGTTCGTCCGCTACACGCGCGAGAACGTCGGCGCCGACATCGACATCGGCTGCACGGTCGTTGCGTCGATCCACGCGACCGACCGCGACCGCGGCCGCGACGGCGCGCGCGAGATCGCCGGGATGTACCTCGCGAACAAGGTGCAGAACATCCAGGGCGCGGCCGACACGCTGCTCGACCTCGCGGGTCTCGAGCAGGATGAGATCCGGCCTGTCGCAGAGGCGATGGAGCGGGGCGGACGGCTCGCGGCGAAGGCTCAGGTCACGGACGCGATCCTCGACAAGTGCCGGCCGATCGCGGGCACGCCCGACGAGTGCATCGCCGCGATCGAGGAGTACAAGGACGCGGGCTGCACGCACGTGATGCTCGAGCTGTGGGGCGAGGACCGCCACGAGCAGATCCGTCTGTTCGGCGAGCGCGTGCTTCCCTACGTCAGATGAGAATCCGCAAGGACCGGCTCGTCGAGACCGCGTCTGCGTTCGTCGACGTCCACAGCTTCACGGGCGACGAGCAGCGGCTCGCCGAGCTGATGGCGGAAACGTTCGACGGCATCGGGCTGCAGGTGCAGTGGCAGCAGGTCGAGGAGGGCCGCGCGAACGCCGTCGGCACGTGGCGCGGGACAGGCGGCGGCAAGTCGCTCATGTTCAACGGGCACATGGACACCTCGTATTCGGGCCGCGAGCCGTGGCTGAAAGACGTTCCGGGCTTCCAGCCGAAGGCGTTCGTGAAGAACAACCGCCTCTACGGCCTCGGCATCTCGAACATGAAGGGCGCGCTCGCGTGCTACGTCGAAGCGGTGCGCGCGCTGCAGGACGACGGCATTCGCCTTCGCGGCGACGTGATCATCGCCGCGGTCAGCGGTGAGATCGAGAAGGCGCAGCACGGCCCGGCGCAGGGCGCGCAGTACCGTGGCTATGCGGCCGGTACGCGCCACCTCGTCACGCACGGCGGCGTCGCCGACATGTGCCTGCTCGGCGAGCCGACGGAGGGCAAGGTCGTGCTCGGCCACTTCGGCGCGCTCTGGCTGCGCATCCGCGTGCACGGGAACTTCATCCACACCGCGTTCAGCGAGGGCAAGCAGGGCGAGAACTCGATCCTGCGCACGCACGAGGTGACGAACGCCGTGCTCGAGTGGATCCCGACGTGGGAGAACGACGAATCGAACTCCTACCGCGGCGCGAAGGCGATCGTGAACATCGGCGCCGTCAACGGCGGCTTCGGCTGGCGCGTCTCGCGCACGCCGCACCACACCGACCTCTTCCTCGACGTGCGCGTTCCGCCCACGAAGCCGATGGGCGTCGCGCGGCGCGAGGTGCTCGAGCTCGTCCGCACGCTCGCCGAGCGGTTCCCCGACTACGGGATCGAGGGCGAGGTGTACGTCACCGCGCCCGGCGCGGAGATCGACGAGGGCCACGAGCTGGTCGCCGCGATCGACTCCTCCCACGAAGAAGTCTTCGGCGAACGGCCCGGCCGCGACGTCACGCGCTGGTTCAGCGACGCCTCCGCGCTGACGCGCTACGGCATCCCGACGGTGAATTACGGTACGTCCACGGGACTGATGGACGTCGAGCTCGGCGAGAATCTCGACATCGACGGCCTCGTCAAGACTGCGCAGATCTACGCGCTCGTCGCGCAGCAGGTCTGCGCATGAAGCTCGTCACCTACGACGGCGGCAAGGTCGGGCGGATCGACGGCGAGGAGATCGTCCGGCTCGACGCGCCGACGATGCGCGCGTACTTCGAGCGCGGCGGTGCCGACGACACGTCCGAGCGGACGCCGCTGGCGGAGGCGAAGCTCGAGGCGCCGATCGTCCCGAAGAAGTTCTTCCACACCGCCGGCAACTTCCGCGAGCACGAGGAGGAGTCGAAGAACGTCGACTGGTCGCACCAGATCGCGCCGTGGATCAACTTCTTCCAGAACGTCGACGCGATCGTCGGCCCCGAGATGCCGGTGATCTATCCCGAGCATCTCACCGAGGAGCTCGACTACGAGCTCGAGCTCGCTGTCGTGCTCGCGAAGCCCGGGAAGTGGTTCGCGCCTGAAGAGGCAGCGGACTACATCGGCGGTTACGTGATCTTCAACGACATCACCGCGCGCGACATCCAGCGCGGCGAGATGCGCTCCGGCGTCTTCAGCTTCTGCAAGGCGATCGACACGTTCTGCCCGCTCGGGCCGTGGATCGTGACCCCCGATGAGCTCGGTGACCCGCACGACCTCGCGATGCGGCTGCGCGTGAACGGCGAAGTGCGGCAGGAGTCTCACTCCAGCCGCATGAGCGTGACGATCCCGGAGATCCTGTCCAACTTCTCGGCGCTCGGCTACTCGGCCGGCGACGTGCTCTCGACCGGCACGGTCGCGGGCGTCGCCGGCTTCAAGTCGCCGGAAGAGCGCGCGCGCCTCTACCTGAAGCCGGGCGACGTGATCGAGGCGGAGATCGAGCGCATCGGCGTGCTCCGGAACCCCGTCGTCTCCTGGCAGGAGGGTCACGGCGAGCCGGCGCCGCCGCGCATCCGGCCGTGGGGCGAAGACGTCTAATGGCATGGCCGCGCGACGACGCGAGGCTCGAACGGGTCCGCTCGCTGATGGTGGAGCACAAGCTCGACGCGCTTGTCGTGCGCGCGCCGGACAACGTCTTCTACCTCACGAACTTCTGGGGCATGAAGGGCTACGACGCGTGCGTGTTCCCCCGCGAGGGCGAGCCGGTGCTGATCACGATCGAGGCGTCGGAGGAGGATGCCGCGCGGACGGCATGGACGAGCGACGTGCGCCTCATTCGCGGCTACGCGGCCGACGACCCACGGCCGGTGCCGGCGCGCACGCTCGACGCAGCACTCGAAGCGACGCAGGCGCACGGCCGGCGCGTGGGGCTCGAGCTCTCACTCGGCACGCAGGCGACCGACCGCATGGTCGGCGAGCCGACGACCTTCACGCAGGCGTGGTTCGACGCCTGGCCAGGCGCCTCCGACGCGATGCCGCTGGTGAATGCGGCGCGCGCGCTCAAGACCGACCAGGAGCTCCAGCGCCTGGGGCTTGCGAACGACATCTGCGCGGCTGCGATGCAGCACGTCCGTCAGGAGCTTCGGCCTGGGATGAAGGAGAGCGAAGCTGCCGCGATCTGGCAGTCGTACGTGCACGGTCAGGGCACCGGCTGGAAGCAGCTGGTCGACCTCGCGCTGCCGTTCTCGCTCGTCTGGGCGGGGTCCGGAATCAAGACGTTCACGTCGACCGGCGACCGGCTGGTGCGCGAGGGCGAGCCGGTGCTGTTCGAGATCTGGGTGTGCGCCGACGGCTACTGGGCCGACCACACGAAGCTCCTGTGCATCGGCGAGCTGCGCGCCGACTACCGCGAGCTCGAGCAAGGGCTGCTCGGCGTCTACGAGCGCGCGATCGCCCACTGCAAGCCGGGCGCGAGCCTCGCCGAGCTCGATGTGCTCGTCCGCGACGGCCTCGCCGAGCTCGGGTACCCGGGCCAGCCGAGCCACCCGATCTGCCACGGCATCGGCGCGCGCGCCCACGAGCCGCCGTACGCGCACCAGGCGGGCGGCGGCACGGTCGAGGAGGGGATGGTGCTCGCGATCGAGCCCGGGTGCTACTGGGAGGGCGGCGGCGGGCTGCGCGTCGAGGACAACTTCCTGATCACCGCCGATGGCGCGGAGAAGCTGTCGAGCTTCCCCGACGGAGTGGTGGCGTGCCCGACCCGCTGATCTGGACCGGCGCGCTCAACGACGCGTACGCCATCGGCGGCCACGTCGGCCTGTACGACACGACGCTCCGCGACGGCGAGCAGACCGTCGGCGTCGTGCTCGACCCGGAGCAGAAGCTCGAGATCGCACGCCTCCTCGACGAGCTCGGGATCGACCGGATCGAGGCGGGCTTCCCGCGCGTCTCCGACGACGACTGGCAGGCCGTCGCGAAGATCGCCGCCGCCGGTCTGCGCGCCGAGGTGTGGGGCTTTTCGCGTGCGGTGCCGGCGGACCTCGAGGCGCTCGTCGAGCTCGGCGTGCAGCACTCGGTGATCGAGTCGCCGATCTCGGATCTGAAGCTCGCGGCAATCGGCGTGCCGCGCGAGAAGATGCTCGACCGCATCACGAGCGCGATGCGCTTCGCCGCCGACCACGACATCCATGCAGCGTTCTTCGGTGTCGACTCGACGCGGGCGGAGCGCGACTTCTACGACGCCGTGTACAGCGGCGCCGTCGAGGCCGGCGCGAAGGAAGTGGTCGTCGTCGACACCCTCGGGATCGCGTCGCCCGAGGCGGTCGCGGAGCTCGTCGCCCACACGGTCGAGCTCGTCGACGTCCCGGTGCACTTCCACGGCCACAACGACTTCGGTGTCGCGACGGCGTCTGCGGTCGCCGCCGTGCGCGCCGGCGCGACGTACGTCCAGGGGACGATCAACGGGATGGGCGAGCGCGCGGGCAACGCGAACCTCGGCGAGGTCGCGCTCACGCTGCGTGCGCTCTACGGCGTCGAGACGAACCTGCGCCTCGAGCTGATCCGTGCCGTGTCGGAGCGCGTGCGCGAACTGTCCGGCTACGCGCTCGAGCCGTGGAAGCCGGTCACCGGCGAGACGCTGTACCGCCGCGAGTCGGGCGCGGTCGCATCGCAGTTCCACGATCCGCCGTCGATCGAGCCGTACTCGTCCGAGCTCGTCGCGACCGAACGCGGGATCGTGCTCGGGAAGAAGAGCGGCCTCGACTCGGTGCGCATCAAGGCCGACGAGCTCGGCCTCGACCTGCCCGAGGAACGGCGTGCGGAGGTGCTCGCCGCGGTCAAGCAGCTCGGCGCCGGGAACCGGCGGCTCGTCACGGACGAGGAGTTCCGGAAGCTCGTTGGCTGAGCACGACGCGATCGTCGTCGGCTCGGGCGTGAACGGTCTCGCCTGCGCCGCGCTGCTCGCGAAGGCCGGCTGGGACGTCTGCGTGCTCGAGCGCAACGACTGGTTCGGGGGCGCGATCAAGACCGCCGAGCTCACCGAGCCCGGCTTCAAGCACGACGTCTTCAGCGCGTGGCATCCGCTGTGGGTCGGCGGCCCGGTGCACCCGCAGCTCGCCGGCGACCTCGCCCGTCACGGGCTCGAGTACGTCAACACCGACCTGCCGACGGCGACCGCGTTTCCGGACGGCGAGAGCGCATTCCTGCTGCGCACCGCCGAGGAGAACGCACACGAGCTCGGCCCGGAGTGGCCCGGCGTGCTCGAGCGGTTCTTCCCGAACGCCGATCTTGCGTTCGGCGTGCTCGGTACCGAGCTCTGGTCGCGTCACGGCGCGGGACTGGCACTCAAGGCGATCCGACGGCTCGGACGCGACGGCGCGCGTGACTTCGCCGGCGAGCTGCTCGTCTCGGCGCGCGACTGGCTCGAGACGACATTCGCCTCGCCGAAGGCGCACGGGGTGCTCGCGCCGTGGGTGCTGCACACGGGCCTCGGCCCGGACGCCGCTGCCTCGGGCTACATGGCACAGGTGATCGCCGTCGCGGTGCAGGAGGGCGGGATGCCGATCCCGGTCGGCGGCGGCGCGAAGCTCGCCGATGCGCTCGTCGCCTACATCCGCGAGCAGGGCGGCACGTGCGAGACCGGCGCGCGGGTCGAGCGCGTCTTCACCGGCGGCGTGCGCGTCGCGGGCGGCGAGACGATCGGCGCCCGGAACGCGGTGATCTGCAACGTCACGCCGACGCAGCTCTACGGCGACCTGCTCGGCGGTACGCCGCCGCCGTTCCGCTACGGCCGCGCGGAGCTGCAGATCCACTTCGCCCTCTCGGAGCCGCCGAGGTGGGAGGGAGACGACCGTCTCGGGCGGACGGCGATCGTGCACCTCACGCCGGGCCTCGACGGCGTCTCGCGCGCGGTGAACGAAGCGGAGCGCGGGCTGCTCCCGGCGGAGGCGACGGTCGTCGTCGGCCAGCCGCTGACGATCGACCCGAGCCGCGCGCCGGACGGCAAGGGGATCCTGTGGGTGCAGCTCCAGGAGCTGCCGTGGCACGTGAAGGGCGACGCGGCCGGCGAGCTCGATCCCGGCGACGGGACGTGGACAGAGGAGCTGCGCGAGCGCTACGCCGACCGTATTCAGGCGCGGATCGCGAAGCACGTGCCGAACCTCGACAGCGCCTCGATCGCCCGCGTGACGATCTCGCCGGCCGATCTCCAGGCCGCCAATGTGAACCTCGTGCACGGCGACCCGTACGGCGGCTCGCTCGCGCTCGACCAGAACTTCCTCTGGCGGGCGCAGCACAAGACGCCGGTCGCAGGCGTGTGGCACGTCGGCGCCTCCACGCACCCGGGCCCTGGCCTCGGCGGCGGATCCGGCGCGCTCGTCGCGCAGCGGCTCCTCGAGCCGCCGCTCGCCCGGCGGGTCGTCGAACGATTCCGGCGCTGACTAGCGCTCGAAGATGCCGCGCCCGCCGAGCTCGGTCTCGAAGATCACGGTCGCGAGCTCGAGATGGTCGTGCAGCACGGCCGCCGCTGCGTCCGGATCGTGCCCGGCACAGGCCTCGAGCAGCTGCGCGTCGAACTCGCGGTGCCGTTCCTGCGGGCCCCCCTGCGAGGTGAGCAGGGCCGGGCGGAAGCGCTCGCTGCGGTCCCACGCCGGCCGGATCAGCGCGACGAGCCATTGCGACTGCGACGCGTCGTAGAGCGTGAAGTGGAAGTCGGTGTGCGCACGCAGCGTCTCGCGCGCGTCGCCGGCGGCCGCCGCGGCATCGAACCGCTCGAGCTGGGCGCGGGCCGCGGTTCCTTCCGCGTCCGTGAAGCGCTCGGCGGCGCGGCGTACGGCGAGCGACTCGAGCGAGAGCCGCACCTGAAAGAGGTCGCGCAGCTCCTCGATGTCGAAGTCGAGGACGCGGGCCCCCTGGTGGGGCACGTGGCGGGCGAGCCCGAGCGCCTCGAGCTGGCGCACCGCCTCGCGGATCGGCGAGATGCTCATGCCGAGCGACCGGGCGAGCTCGTCGAGGCGCAGCGGAGTGCCCGCCGGCAGCTCGCCGAGGATGATCGCCTCGCGCAGCTGCTCGAGCGCGTACTCGGCCATCGTCCGGTGCCGCATCCGGTTCTGTGGGGGCGCCATCCGTGACATTGCGAAGCGGACCGTCCCAGACCCTTGATCAGATGTCAAACGCCGTGAGAGGATCGAGGTCGTGGCGCCGCGGCTCTCGGTCTCCCAGATCACCACCTTCCGCTCGACCTTCGCCGAGGATGTCCGCGCGTATGCGGCCGCGGGCTTGGACGGAATCGGCGTCTGGGAGCTGAAGCTTCCCGCGGGCAGCGACGACGAGGCACTCGAGCTGCTCGAGACGAGCGGGCTCGAGTCGGCCGCCGCCGTGCCGGAGGTCCCCTCGATCCTGCCGCTGCCGCTCCTCGGCGGCCCCGACGACCCGCAGGAGCGGATCGACGCCTACTGCAGCTCGCTCGAGCGGCTCGCCCCGTTCCAGCCCGCCGCCGTCGTCCTGCTCACCGGGACGGGCGCCCGCGAGACTGCCGTCGAAGGGCTGCGGACGATCGCCGCGGAGGCACAGCGGCTCGGGCTGCGCATCGGGCTCGAGCCCTACCAGCGCGACGGAGGCGAGCTCTGGTCGGTGATTCATTCGATCCCCGACGCGATCGAGCTGATCCGCGACGCGGGCGATCCGCCGGGCGTCGGGATCCAGTTCGACGTCTGGCACCTCTGGAACACGCCGACGCTCTACGACGACATTGCGAACGAGACCGACCGCTTTACCGGCGTTCACGTGTGTGACGTGCGCCGGCCGACGCGCGGGTGGGCCGACCGCGCACTCCCCGGAGACGGAATCGCCGACGTCCCCACGATCCTGCACGCCCTCGACGAGGCCGGCTGGACCGGCCTCTACGACCTGGAGATCTTCTCCGACGACGGCACGTTCGGGAGCGAGTACGCCGACTCGCTCTGGGCGGCGCCGGCCGAGGAGACGCTCGCGCGCGCACGCACGGCGTTCGAGCGCAGCTGGTCCATGACCCCCCAGAAAGTGGAGGAGACAAGATGAGGAGAAGGAGCTCCCGCGTGGGACTCGTCGCGGTCGTCGCCGTTGCCGCGCTCGTCGCGGTCGTGGCGACCGCGGCCGCGAGGACGACGTCGCACAAGACGAGCCCGATCGTGATCGGCTGGGCCTACGACGGCAAGGGCTCGATGGCGCCGTTCGACGATCCGGCTCTCGCCGCAGCGCAGCTGCGCGTGAAGCAGATCAACGCGAAGGGCGGCGTCGACGGTCGTCAGCTTCAAATCCGGACCTGCGACACGCAGGGCAACAAGCCGGCCGTTGCGAAGGCCTGCGCGCTGAAGCTGATCGGCGGCGGCGCGAACATCATGTTCACCACCTGCGACGTCGACCTCGGCGCGCCGGTGATCCAGGAGTCGATCGACCGCGGCCTGCTCACGATCGCGCCGTGCATCGGCACCGACCAGATGGGGCCGAAGCGCTTCGGAGCGAAGGGCAAGCTCGCCTTCAGCTTCGGCAACGTCGCGCAGGACGAAGGCTCGGCGATGGCGCAGTACGCGTGGGGGCACGGATGGAAGACGGCCGCGCTCGCAACGGACGGCGTGATCGTCTACTTCAAGGACGTCGTCGCGGCGTTCAAGGTGCGCTTCCAGCAGCTCGGCGGCAAGATCGTCGACCAGGAGACGTAC
>DATAUN010000190.1:0-4256 GCA_036268235.1 Gaiellaceae bacterium | reverse complement strand
CCAACTGAGAGCAGCGTTACGGTGAAGCCTCATCCGGGTCGCCTCCTTGGATCTGGTTGCCTTCGACAGCTCCCAGCCTCCAAGGCGGCCCGGATGAACCAACGTGCTTAGGAACTACACCTAGGCGTTCCGGCCGAAGATCGAGCTCTCGAGCATGTAGAAGAGCGCGATCACGGCGTAGAGCGCGACTGCGAGGTCGGCGGACAGCAACGATGAGAGCGTTGCTGCGGCGTACGCGACCGAGCCGGGTGCGAACGACCGCGAGATGCCGCTCACGACGCGCTGGTCGGCGTCGGCTGCGATCAGCCGGCGTCCCCGCGCAGCGTAGAACCACATCGCACCGTAGGAGATCGCCATCAGCGTGAACGTCAGCCCGTAGGCGAACGCGGCGGCGCGGGAGCCGCCACGGAGCGTCTCGGCGAGCACGCGGGTCGGGTAGGGGCTGAACGCGACGATCATCAGGAAGACGACGTTGATGAACAGGAAGGTCCGGTCGACGCGGTCGATCTGCTTCATGACCGTGTGGTGGTTCACCCAGATGATCCCGATCGTCAGGAATGAGATGGCGTATGCCGCGTACGACGGCCAGGCATGGACAAGCCCGTGCACGACGGAGCCGTTGGCCCGGTGCACTTCCAGGATGAGCAGCGTCGCGGCGATCGCGAAGACGCCGTCGCAGAACGTCTCGAGCCTTGCGGTCTCCATCGCGCTTAGGATCGCACGATGAGCTTCAGCGGCGCCCTGATCCAGAACGCGATCTACATCGCGCAGCAGCCCCCGGAGTGGCCGATCGCTGCGGCGGACTGGGAGCGCGCGGCCGAGGAGAAGCTCGACTCGGGTGCGTTCGGGTACATCGCGGGGGGCGCGGGCGCCGAGTCGACGATGCGAGCGAACCTCGCTGCGTTCGACCGCTGGCGGATCCGGCCGCGGATGCTCGCCGGCAATGCCGTGCGCGACATCTCGGTCGACGTGCTCGGCCTGCACTCGCCGGCACCGTTCGTGCTCGCGCCGATCGGCGTCCTCTCGATTGCACACGAGGAGGCCGAGGTCGGCGCCGCGAAAGCGGCCGCGTCGTCGGGCGTGCCGATGGTGCTCTCGAGTGCCGCGACGCACTCGATCGAGCAGGTCGCCGAGACCGGCGCGCCGCGCTGGTTCCAGCTCTACTGGGTGAACGACCGCGAGATCTGCGAGAGCTTCGTGCGGCGCGCCGAGACGGCGGGCTACGGCGCGATCGTCGTCACGCTCGACACGCTGACGCTCGGCTGGCGGCCCCGCGACCTGCGCCAGGCATACCTGCCGTTCATCAAGGGCGAAGGCTGCGGCCAGTACTTCACGGATCCGGTCTTCCTCTCGAAGCTCGACAAGACTCCCGAAGAGGACCTGCTGACCGCGGCCGCGACGATGCTCGCGACGTTCCCGAATCTGGGGCTCACGTGGAGCGATCTCGACTGGCTGCGCGGACAGACGTCGCTGCCGATCCTCGTGAAGGGCGTGCTCACCGCGGACGACGCGCGCGAGGCGCTCGCGCACGGCGTCGACGGCATCGTCGTCTCGAATCACGGAGGTCGGCAGGTCGACGGCGCCGTCGCCGCGCTGGACGCGCTCGTCGAGGTACGCGACGCGCTGCCACAGGCGGTCGTGCTGATGGACGGCGGCATTCGCTGCGCCGCCGACGTGCTCAAGGCGGTCGCGCTCGGTGCGGACGCCGTCCTGCTCGGCCGCCCGTACGCGTACGCGCTCGCGGTCGGCGGGCAGCGCGGGGTCGAGGAGCTGATCCAGAACCTGATGGCCGAGATCGACCTGACCCTTGCGCTCGCCGGCGCACACTCGATCCGCGAGCTGGACCGTAGTTGGCTGAGCGCGGCGTAGTCCTCGGCGAGCCGGGCTCGGTCGCGATCGAGGAGATCGGCGTCGACGCGCCCGGGCCGGGCGAGGTGCTCATCCGGATCGAGGCGACGGGGGTCTGCCACAGCGACCTGCACGTGATCGAGGAGGACGGCTGGGGCCACGACCTCCCGGTCCTGCTCGGGCACGAGGGTGCGGGCACGGTCGAGGCGGTCGGCGAAGGTGTCGCCGGGCTTGGCGCCGGCGATCGGGTCGTCCTCGGGTGGAAGACCGCCTGCGGCGTGTGCCCGACCTGCCTGCGTGGCGCGCCGCGCCAGTGCTCGCGGCCGCCCGCGGCGCCCGGGCGGCTGCACCGCCACGACGGCGCGGAGCTGACTCCCGTGCTCCGCACGGGCACGTTCGCGACGCACACGGTCGTCCCGGCCGTGGCTGCCGTGAAGGTGCCCCGCGAGCTCCCGATCGAGCAGGCCTGTCTGATCGGCTGCGCCGTCGCGACCGGCGTCATGTCGGTGCTCGAGACGGCGAAGGTGTGGGAGGGCGCGCGCGTCGCGGTCATCGGCTGCGGCGCCGTCGGGCTGTCGGTGATCCAGGGCGCGCGGATCGCGGGCGCGTCGGAGATTCGCGCGATCGACCTCGACGAGCGCAAGCTCGAGCAGGCGAGGCGGTTCGGCGCGACGCACACGGAGCCGGGGCCGGTGGACTTCGTCTTCGACGTCGTCGGGCGCCGCCAGACCTTCGAACAGGCGCTCGGCCTCATCCGCACCGGCGGCACGGTCGTGCTGATCGGCCTCTCGCCGGCGGGCGAGAAGGTCGAGATCGACCTGCCCTGGCTCTTCTCGCGCCGCGCGCGGATCCTTGTCTCGCACGGCGGCGACCATCTGCCGCAGGAGGATTTCCCGAAGCTCGCGGAGTGGGCACTCGACGGGACGCTCGATCTCGCGGGGATGGTCACGCGGACGGCGCCGCTCGACGCGTGGAGCGAGGCGTTCGACGCGATGAAGGACGGCACCGTGATCCGCACGGTGCTGACGCCGTGACGCTCGAGCTCCTGCGCCGGATCGTCGCCGGCGAAGACGAGGGCGCCGCGGTCGCGAAGCTGATCGGGATGCGGATGGTCGCGGCCGAGGAGGGCCGCGTCACGTTCGAGCTCGACGCGGGTCCGCAGCATTCGAGCCCGCCTGGAACGCTGCACGGCGGGATCCTGTGCGACCTCGCCGACGGCGCGATGGGCTGCGCGAACCTGTCGCTGCTCGCCGAGGGTGAGTCGTTCGCGACGGTCGAGCTGAAGATCAACTTTCTCAAGCCGGTCTGGACCGGGCTCCTCACCGCGGTCGGCCAGGTGATCAAGGCGGGGCGGACGCTGTCGCTCTGCGAGTGCCGGATCACCGACGAATCGGGCTCGCTCGTCGCGTACGCGACGAGCACGTGCATGACGCTCCGCGACGGTTAGGATCCGAGATATGGAGCTCCGCGACACTCCCGACGAGGCGGCATTCCGGCAGGAGGTTCGCGAGTTCATCGAGCAGAACAAGCCGCGCGCGCCGCGCGGGCCGGGCCGCTTCGGCGACGACGACCGCGAATGGAGCCGCAAGCTCGGCGAGTCCGGCTATGCGGGGCTCACGTGGCCGAAGGAGTACGGCGGCGCCGGCGCGCCCTACAGCCACCAGGCGATCTACCTCGAGGAGTCGGCGCGCGCAGAGGCCCCGACACATCTCGGCGTGATCGGCCTCGGCATGGCGGGCCCGACGATCATCACCTGGGGCACGCCCGAGCAGAAGGAGCGCTACCTCGCGAACATCTTGAACGCCGAGGACATCTGGTGCCAGGGGTTCTCCGAGCCCGACGCCGGCAGCGACCTCGCCGCCGCGCGCACGCGGATCGAGGACCAGGGAGACCACTTCCTCGTCAACGGCCAGAAGGTCTGGTCGTCGTTCGCGCACATCGCAGACTTCTGCATCCTCGTCGGTCTCGGACTGCCGGACGAGCCGCGCTACAAGAACCTGACCTACGTGATCGTCGACATGCACGCGCCGGGCGTCGAGACGCGGCCGCTCGTGCAGATCACCGGCCATCCCGAGTTCAACGAGATCTTCTTCACGGATGTGAAGGTGCCGAAGGAAAACCTGCTCGGCGAGGTCGGCGGCGGCTGGCAGGTCGCGATGACCACGCTGCTGCACGAGCGCGGCACGCTCGGGTTTGCACTCTCGGCGACGCTCGACGTCGCTGTGCGCAAGCTGATCGCGCTTGCGAAGGAGCGCAACGTCACCGACCCGGTCATCCTCGATCGGATCGCACAGGAGTGGATCACGCTCCAGGCACTCAAGTACACGAACTACCGCTCGCTGACGACGCTCCAGAAGACGGGTATCCCCGGGCCGGAAGGCTCGGCGTCGAAGCTCGTCTGGTCGGAG
>DATAUN010000189.1:0-1687 GCA_036268235.1 Gaiellaceae bacterium | reverse complement strand
TGATCGTGCGCCACAACCGGTGGTACCCCGTCGAGGCGCGGCTTGCGATGGACCCGCGGACGCGCGACTACGTGAACGTCGGTGGCCGGTCGTATCGTCGCGAGCTACTCGACGCGGACTGGGTCCTTGAGCGCTTCCCGGCCGATTCGACCTGACTACACTGCCTCGTCCTGTGGCGCATGAACACGACCATGAGCACGACCATGAGCACGATCACGAGCACGACCATGATCACGAGCACGATCACGAGGTCGAGACCGATGAGGAGGCGCGCGCCGAAGCCGAGGCGGACGCCCGGCGCCGGCTCGCACTCGCGCAGATCCGCCAGTACGGCGATCCGGCGCTGCGGCTGAAGGGGCACGAGGTCTCGGAGTTCGACGACGATCTGCGCCGGCTCGTCGACCGGATGATCGCGCTGATGCACGACGCACAAGGAGTCGGCCTCGCCGCGACGCAGGTCGGCGTGCTGCGCAGGGTGTTCGTCTTCGAGCCGGACGACGAGGGCCCGCGGGCGATCGTCAACCCGATCATTGCCGAGCGCGACGACGAGACAGCCACCGATGACGAGGGCTGCCTCTCGCTGCAGGGCGTGCGCGTGCCGGTCGACCGCTCGGTGCGGGTCGTACTGGAGGGCAAGGATCCGAACGGCGAGGACCTTCGCGTCGAGCTCGACACGTACGGATCGCGCGTCGTGCAGCACGAGCTCGACCATCTCGACGGCGTGCTGATCATCGACCGCACCGACGACGAGCACCGCAAGGAGGCGCTCTCGACGCTGCGCCCGCGCGCCGTCCTGGGCTAGACACCGTGCGCGTCGGCGTCGCCGCCACCGCACCGCTCGGCGCCGATGTCCTCGAGCGGCTCGCGCGCACGCACGACATCGCCTTTCTTTTGACGCGGCCCGACGCGCCGCGCGGACGCGGCCGCAAGCTCGCGGCGCCGCCGGCGAAAGAGGCAGCCGAGCGGCTCGGCATCCCGGTGCACCAGCCCGAGAAGCCGGAGCTGCCTGAGGACGTCGATCGCGTCGTCGTCTGCGCGTACGGGCTGTACATCCCGCCTCGGCTGCTCGCGCGTTCGCTGTGGCTGAACGTGCACCCGTCGCTCCTGCCCCGCTGGCGCGGCGCGGCGCCGGTGGAGCGGGCGATCCTCGCCGGCGACGAGCGCACCGGCGTGACGATCCACGAGACGGTCGCGGAGCTCGACGCCGGCCCGATTGCAGCCCAGGAGGCGTTCTCGATCGGAGAGCTCGACGCCGGCGGAGTGTTCGCGCGCTCGGGAGAGGTCGCGGCGCGGCTCCTCGACGAGGTGATCGCATCGCCGACGTTCGAGCCGCAGCCCGAGGACGGCGTCACCTATGCGGAGAAGATCGCGCCCGCCGACCGTGTACTCGATCTTTCCGACCCGGTGGACGCGTGGCGGCGCGTGCGCGCGCTCTCGCCGCACATCGGCGCGTGGACGGAGCTGCATGGCCGCCGCGTGACGGTGTGGCAGGCGCGGCTCGAGGACGGCGCGTTCGTGCCCGAGACGGTGCAGCCCGAGGGCCGGGGCCGCATGAGCTACGACGAGTTCCTTCGCGGCGTTCGATGATCGCGCCGGCGCGGCGCGCGGCGTACGAGGTCATTCGCCGCGTCTTCGAAGAGGGTGCCTACGCAGATCGCGCGCTCGCGTCCGCCGTCGCAGGGCTCGA
>DATAUN010000188.1:0-13605 GCA_036268235.1 Gaiellaceae bacterium | reverse complement strand
GCTGTTGCAGCTCCGGCCCTGGCTCGAGGCCGAGCTCGTCCGCGAGCAGCCGGCGCGTCTCGCGGAACACCGCAAGCGCATCCGCCTGCCGGCCCACGCGATAGAGGGCCAGCATCTGCGAGCGACGAAGGCGCTCCCAATAGGGGTGCTCGGAGATCAACCCCTCGAGCTCCGACAGCACCTCGCTCTCTCGAGCCAGCGTGATCCGCACGTCGACCAGGTCGGCCCTGGCGGTGTCGCGTGCCTCCTCGAGGTGACGGATCGGCTCCTGCGCGAACGACGCATAGCGAAACTCAGCGAGCGCGGGGCCTCGCCAGAGCGCGAGCGCCTCCGCGAGCGCCGCCTCGGCGCCACGCTCGTCGCCGGCACCCAGCAGCTCCCGCGACACCGTCGTCAGTCGTTCGAACTCGAGAACGTCGAGTTGCCCCGGCTCGACGCGCAACCGGTAGCCGTCTGGCGTCGTCGCCAGTCGCTCGGCTCCGATCAGTGCTCGTAAGCGAGAGACACTGAGCTGAAGCGACTTCCGCGCGCGCACCGGCAAAACCGAAGGCCACAGCGCATCGATCAGCTCGTCGCTTCCCACGGCCGCGTTCGCGTGCAGCAGCAACACCGCCAACAGCGCCCGCTGTTTGCCCCGGCCGAGGTTGAGAGGGCCACCAGCAACGCGGGCGTCGAGGACGCCCAACAGAGCGAACCTCATCCACCGAACCTATCACCCGGCCGGACGGCACAGATCCGCCCGAAACCTCGATGAAACCCGACGCAAACGCCGTGAAACCAGTTGCCGCCACCGTCGCTGCTCCACACTCGACGCAAGGAGGAATCAAGTGACTGGAACCCGTTTCACACTCGCACTCGCCGCAATCGTCTCCGTTGCCGCGATGGTCGGTGCGCCCGCAGGATCCGCGAGCGGCGTCATCAAAGGCGAACCGCACTTCCACGCAGCCGTCCCGGCTACGGCGGCCGCCGTAGCCGCCCGTCACCGGCTGAGCGCAAGCCAGCTCGCTCTGATCCACGTCGGCGCACGTACCGGCGAGACGGCCGTCGTCACCCAGGCCTTCGACGGCCGGCCGGGGCTCGCAAGGACGGCCACCACAGCCCAGCTCACACCCAACCACGGGTTCAACTGGCTCTGGCCCCTCGCGGCGGCTCTCGCAGTCATCGCCGTGTTGGGGATCGCTGTTTACATGTTCGCACGGCGATCCGTTCCTGCCGGTGCAAAGGCGGCACGCGCATGAGGCCCATCACGCTTCTGGCCATCGCGACGGTGCGGGCGTGCGTCACGGCGGCGACGAGTCTCGCGGCGGGATCAACGCAGGTCGAGCACTTCTCGTTCACCGTCCCCGACAACGTCTGCGGCTTCTCGGGAACGACCCACATTCATGGCACGTCGGTCTTCCGCGACACGGGCAACGGCACGTCCTTCGAGAACCTCGCCTGGTTCGGCGTCTTCACGGCCGACAATGGAAAGTCACTCACGCTCCAGTTCTCCGGGCCGGCCAAGCAAACCTCGCTCGTGATCGATGAGCGGGCCGGGACGGTCACGACTGTGACGACCGACGGAGGTCTGTTCGAGAAGTTGTCGATCACCCATGGCCCAACGCTGACTCGTGATGCCGGGAGCGTCACTCTGGTCGATGTCTACGCCTACACCGGCGACCCGAACAATCCGCTCGGTGACTTCATCTCCGAGACGATGTCCGATCTACGAGGTCCACATCCCGACCTCTTCGACTCCGGCATCTTCTGCGACGTCGCCGTGCCGTACCTGCAAGGCCCATAGAAGAGCGATAGCAAGGGGCGGATTCGCAGCTGGCGGGTCCGCCCCGTAGACGTGAATGAGCGGCCCACCGTTCCCGCCCGCCCGCCTCGCGATCGCCGCACAAATGCCGAGAGAGCGGGACTTCCCGGTAATGCCCCCGACAAGAATCGAACTTGTGCACGCGGTTTAGGAAACCGCTGCTCTATCCACTGAGCTACGGGGGCGCGGCCAGAAGCGTATCGCCGCCCGCCGTCTGCATTGGCTATCCGGGCAAGAGCCGCAGCAGCCAGAACGCCGCCATCCCGGCGGCGATCGCCACCGCGAGCTGCCGTGTCCGCCAGGCGACGAGCGCGCAGAGCGCGGCCGCGGCGACGCGAATCCCGCCCTCGCCCCGCGAGCCCTGGAGCGACGGCGTGACGAGCGCCGCGAACACCGCGATCGGCACGAAGTGCAGGAAGCGCAGCCAGAAGTCCGGCAGGTGCAGGCGCACGGTCAGCCCGGAGAGCCGCGAGCCGAACGTCACGGCGACCATCCCGCCGCAGGTGAGCCAGAAGCTCATTCGACGTCCGTCCGCCCGCGGGTGATCGCGGCGCCGAGCAGCGCGCCGCCGACGCCGGCGCCGAGCACGGGCAGCCCGCCGGGCAGGCCTTTCGAGAGCCCCCAGGCGACCGCGCCCGCGACGACTGCGACGACGACGTCGGCACGCCGGCGCAGCAGCGGCACGAGCAGCGCGAGGAACGCGAGCGGAAAGACGAAGTCGACGCCGATCTTCTCCGGGTCCGGAATCACGCCGCCGAGCAGCGCGCCGGCGAACGTCGCGAGGTTCCACGTCAGGAAGAGGCTCAACTCCGCGCCGAGCACGAACGGGAACGTCCGCGCGCCCCGCGCGACCGAGACGCCGTACGCCTCGTCCGTCAGGAAGTACGCGGCGACGAGCCGCTCGCGCTTCGTCAGCGGCACGTTCCGGCCGAGCGACATCCCGTACAGCACGTGCCGCACGTTGAGCAGGAACGTCGTCAGCACGACCTCGAGGCCGCCCGCGCCGCGCGCGAAGAGCCCCACCGCGCTCACCTGGGCACTGCCCGCGAAGACGAAGAGCGAGAGCGCCTGCGTCTCGACGAGCGAGAGTCCCGTGTCGCGCGCGATCACCGCGTAGGCGAGACCGAACGGCACGACCCCCAGCCAGAGCGGCATCATCGCGCGGAAGCCATGACGGAACATCCGCCGAACGGTAATGACGCACACCGGCTCGGAGTCGTGCACGGCGCCGCGCTGTACGTCGGCGCGCTGATCGGCCCCGGCGTGCTGCTCGTCCCGGCGCTCGCGGTGCAGGCGGCGGGCCCCGCGTCGATCGTCTCGTGGATCGCGCTGCTCCTGCTCTCGGCACCGCTCGCGCTGACGTTCGCCGCGCTCGGCGTCCGGCACCCGGTCGCGGGCGGCGTCAGCGCGTACGTGCGCGAAGGCCTCGGCGACGCGGCGGCGGCGGTGACAGGCGGCTGGTTCGTCTGTGCGGTGCTGCTCGGCGCGCCCGCGGTCGCGCTGATCGGCGGCTACTACGTCGCCGACCTGACCGGTTCGGGGACCGCGGTCGCCGCCGGCGTGGGGCTCGCGATGTACGCGGCCGTGCTCGCCTCGAACGCGTCCGGGCTGCGTGTCTCGTCGCGCTTCCAGCTCGTGCTCTCGTCGGTGCTCGTCGCGGTGATCGCGATTGCGATCGGGATCGCGCTCCCCGCACGCGGCGGCCGCAACTGGGCGCCGTTTGCACCGCACGGCTGGTGGGCGGTCGGCACGGCCGCGAACATCCTCGTGTGGCTCTTCGTGGGCTGGGAGGCGGTCGCGCAGCTCGCCGGGGAGTTCCGCGATCCGGAGCGCGACCTGCCGCGCGCGATCACGCTCGCGTTCGGCGTCGTGACGGTGCTCTACGCCGGGCTCGCGGCCGCGACGATCGCCGTGACCGCCGGGACGCACTCGCGCGTGCCGCTCGCCGACCTGATCTCCGTCGGCTTCGGCCGCGCCGGGCGCGACGCGACTGCGGTGCTGGCGGTCGCGTTGACGATGGGGACGATGAACGTCTACATGGGCGGCGCCTCGAAGCTGATCGCCGCTCTCGCGCAGGAAGGTGCGTTGCCGCGCGCGCTCGCCGGCGACGCGCACCGCAGCGTCCCGCGCCGGCCGCTCGTGCTGCTCGGCTGCTCGGGCGTCCTGCTGCTCGGCGCGCTGCTCGCCGGGCTCAGCAGCACCGACGATCTCATTCGCGCGACCTCCGCCTGCTTCATCGCGGTCTACGCGCTCGCCCTGCTCTCGGCGGCGCGGATCCTGACCGGCCTCGTACGCGTCGCGGCGGCGTTCACGTTCGGGCTCGTCGTCGTCCTCGCCGCGTTCTCCTCGTGGTTCCTCGCCGTGCCCGCGATTGCGGGTGCGGGTGCGCTCGCACTGAGGCGCCTGCTCGTGACACGCTGACGCCGATGCACGAGTACCGCATCCAGACGCGCTGGTCGGACTTCGACGCGCTCGGCCACGTCACGGCCTCCGCGTATCCGGTCTTCTTCGACGAGGCGCGTGACGCCAGCCTGGCCGAACGCGTCGGCGGCTTCGCCCAGTGGCCGTCGGTGCTCGTGCACGTGACGATCGACTACCGGCGCGAGATCGCGTTTCCGGTGGCGGAGGTTGTCGTTCGCTCGCGCATCGCCGAGGTCGGAAGGACGAGCATCACCTTCGAGCAGGAGGTCGTCGTGGACGGCGAGGTTCGGGCGACGTCCCGCTCGGTGCTGGTCGCGTGGGACGCCGAGGCGCGTGGGTCGCGTGCGATCACGGACGACGAACGCGCCCGGCTGCTCTAGGCCGCGACGCGGACTTCGCCGCCGACGAGCACGCGGTCGATCTCGATCTGCTCGGTCAGCACGACAAGGTCGGCGGGAAGGCCGACCTCGATGCGTCCGAGCTCGGGGTCGCCGAGCACGCGTGCCGGCGTCGTCGTCGCGGCCGTCACGGCGTCCTCGACGGGCACGCCGAGCGCGTGCAGGTTGCGCACGGCCTCGATCATCGTCAGCACGCTGCCGGCGAGCACTCCGTCCGGGCCGCGCACTGCGCCTTCGTGCACCTGGAGGTCGAGTTCGCCGAGGCTCGACGGCCCGTCGCCGCGGGGCGCCGCGGCGATCGCGTCGCTGATCAGCACGAGCCGCCCGCGCGCGGCGCGCCACACGGTCTGCGCCGTCTCGGGCGCGAGATGGATCCCGTCGACGATGATCGAGACGAACACGTCGTCGCGCGCGAGCGCAGCGCCGACGATGCCCGGATCGCGGTGCAGAAAAGGGCGCATCGCGTTGAAGAGGTGGGTGACGCAGCGCGCGCCGCGGTCGAACGCGGCGTTCGCCTGGGCGGCGATCGCGTCCGTGTGGCCGAGCGCGACGACGACCCCGCGCTCGAGCAGGCGGTCGATCAGCGCGTCCGCGCCCGCGAGCTCGGGCGCAAGCGTCATCAGCCGCACCGGGCCTGCGTCGAGCAGCCGATCGAGGAGCGCGGGATCGGGATCGCGCCGCGCCGAGGCCTCGTGCGTGCCGAGCCGGTTCGGGGAGAGGAACGGCCCCTCGAGATGCATGCCGAGGATGCGCGGCCGGCCGAGATCGTCCACCGGCACCTCGCGCATCGCCGCGAGCACCTGCTCCTCCGGGCTTGTGATGAGGGTCGGCAGGTACGCCGTCACGCCGGTCTCGAGCAGCGCGTCGCCGGCGCGCCGGTAGCCCGCGGCATCCGCGTCCAGGAAGTCGACGCCGCCGAAGCCGTTCACCTGCAGGTCGACGAAGCCCGGGACGGCGTAGCCCCGACCGCCCGGGGCCGAGATGCCGAACGCCGCGATGCGGCCGTCCTCGACCTCGACGTCGCCGGCGACGAAGACGCCGTCGACGAGGGCCGCTTCCACTCCGAGCCTCCCGCGCATGGGGCCAGTCTACGAGTGGTCCTATCGCTGGTCAATACCAGTTCGGACAAGTTTGCGCGAGCGCGCTTGAATCGGGGCGCTGTGGTCTATACCATCGACGCGGATGGCGGCGATCCAGCTGGAGCGGGTGAGCAAGACGTTCGGCTCGGTGACCGCGGTCGACGACGTCTCTCTCGAGATCGCCGATGGCGAGTTCCTCGTGCTCGTCGGGCCTTCCGGCTGCGGCAAATCGACGCTGCTGCGAATGATCGCGGGGCTCGAGGAGACGAGCGACGGGGCGATTCTGATTGGCGACGAGGACGTCACCGACTTCGCGCCGCGCAGCCGCGACATCGCGATGGTCTTCCAGACCTACGCCCTCTACCCGCACATGTCTGTCCGCCAGAACCTCGGCTACGGCCTGCGCGCACGCCGGACACCGAAGGCGGAGATCGCCGCGCGTGTCACCGAGGTCGCAGAGCTGCTCGGGCTTGCCGATCTGCTCGAGCGCCGGCCCGCGCAGCTCTCGGGCGGGCAGCGGCAGCGCGTCGCAATGGGACGCGCGATCGTTCGCAAGCCGCAGGCGTTCCTGCTCGACGAACCGCTCTCGAACCTCGACGCGAAGCTGCGCGTCGGCATGCGCGCGTCGCTTGCGCAGCTGCACCAGCGGCTCGGAGTGACGACTGTCTACGTGACGCATGACCAAACCGAGGCGATGACGCTCGGCCAGCGCGTCGCGGTGATGCGCGACGGGAAGATCCTCCAGTGCGACCGGCCGCAGCAGCTGTACGCCCGCCCGCTGAACGTCTTCATCGCGGCCTTCATCGGCTCGCCCGCGATGAACCTCGTCGAGGCCGCCTACGACGGGGAAGCGCTGAGCTTCGGGCAATACCGCGTCCCGCTCGCCGACGGGCCCGAGCAGGAGCGGGTGATTCTCGGGATCCGGCCCGAGAGCTTCGAGGACGCACGATTCGCGCCGGAACTGCCGACCGTCGAGGCGCGGGTCGCCGTCGTCGAGGATCTCGGCTCCGACATCCACCTCTTCTTCCACGTCGATGCGCCGCCGATGACCGCAGAAGTCCTGGAATCGGCTTCGGAAGAGAGCTTGCTCGCCGTCGACCAGGCGCTCTTCACCGCCCGCGTCGACGCTCGGTCGGACGCCGCCGTCGGCCGGACGGTCACGCTCGCGGTCGACCCGTCGCGCTTCCACTTCTTCGACCCCGCCTCGGGTTCGCGCCTCGAGCCGGCCGCCGAGCCGGCGCTCGCCGCAGCGACGTGAGCAAACAGCGCGAGACACGCGAGCGGGTGCTCGAGCTGATCGAGTCGCTCGGCGTCGGCGACGCGATCCCCTCCGAGCGTCAGCTCGGCCTCGACCTCAAGGTCTCGCGGTTGACGGTGCGCGCCGCGCTCGACGAGCTCGTGCGCGAGGGGTACCTCGTGCGCCGTCGCGGTGCCGGAACGTTCGTCGCCGAACCGAAAGTCGCGAAGGGCATCGACATCACCTCGTTCAGCGACGACATGCGCGCGCGCGGGCTCACCCCGGGCAGCCGCACGATCGAGCTGCGCACGATCGCCGCCGGCGCGCGCCTTGGAAGGATCCTGCACGTCTCCCCGTCGGAAGCGGTCGTCGCCGTCAAGCGGCTGCGGCTCGCCGACGGAGACCCGATGGCGATCGAGCTGCTGCACGTGCGCTCGTCGCTCGTGCCCGGCCTCACCGGCGGCGACCTCGAGACGAACTCGTTCTATGAACTCCTCGAGAGCCGCTACGACATCGCGATCATCGGCGGCACGCAGACCGTCGAGCCAACGGTCACGAATGAAGAGGAGTCCGAGACGCTCGGAGTGCCCCTCCATTCGCCGGCGCTGCTCTTCGAGCGCGTGACGCGGACCGCCGACGGCGAGATCGTCGAGTACACGAGCTCGACCTACCGCGGCGACCGCTACCGGCTCGTCACCGAGATCGGCATCGGGGGCCGGCCGCTCCAGCCGCTGACAGTGACCGGACTAGACCAGTTCTAGAATTGGTATTGACTTTTCGGTGAACGTTGTGAGAGAGTCCGGACCAATGATAAGTGGTCAGTACCAAATGCGCGGCGCCGGGCCTCGTTGCGAGCGAATGGGCCGCCTGACCCTGGAGGGCTTTAGATGAAAAGACGCAGCATCGTCGCGCTCATGCTGGTCGCCGTCGTGGCGGCCGCAGTCGCGGCCACAACCTCGGGGGCGACCAAGAAGGCGACCTCGAACACGCTCACCGTGTGGCTCCAGACCGACGCGCAGTCCGGCTGGCCGGACATCGTCGCCGCGGCGAGCCAGCAGTTCCAGTCCGATCACCCCGGCTGGACGGTCAACGTCCAGTACCAGAGCTGGGGCGACCACCTGCAGAAGCTCGACACCGTGCTTGCTGCGGGCGGCGGCAGCGGCAGCCCCGATGTCGTCGAGATGGGGAACACCGAGACGACCAAGTACATGGCGGCCGGTGCGTTCGCGAACCTCTCGGCCGCAAAGTCGAGCTTTGCGAACTCCGGCAGCTGGCTGTCGGGCCTCGCGAAGTCGGGCACGTTCGGCGGCAAGCTCTACGCCGTCCCCTACTACGCGGGCTCACGCGTCGTCACCTACCGGACAGACCTCTTCAAGAAGGCAGGGATCACCAAGCTGCCGAACTCGACCGCGGCGTACGCGGCCGACGCGAAGAAGGTCTTCAAGGTCGATTCGAAGAAGGGCTTCTCGCCTCTCTACATCGCCGGTACCGACTGGTACTTCGCGATGGGCTTCGTCTTCGACTACGGCGGGGGAATCGCGACGCAGGTCAGTGGCAAGTGGAAGGGGCTGCTCGCTTCGCCGAAGTCGATCGCCGGCCTGACCGCGTACAAGAACTTCTTCAACTCGGTCTCACGCGCCAGCAAGACGACCGACGAGTCGCACCCGAACCCCTACGACGTCTATGCGCAGGGGCAAGCGGCCTCGATGGAAGGGCCGAGCTGGTTCTCGTGCTGCGTCGGCAAGCAGTACACCGCTACAACGGGGCAGTTCGTGATGCCGGGCCACGTAGCCGGCACGGCGCTGCCCGGCTTCCTCGGCGGCTCCGACCTGGCAGTCCCCGTGACGAGCTCGAACCAGTCGCTCGCGACGGACTGGATCAAGGACTTCACGAGCACGAGCTCGGAGAAGGCGCTGCAGGCGAAGGGCAACATCCCGAACGCGACCAACCTGCTCGGCTCGAGCGTCAACGAGCGGGCCGCGGCCCGGAGCTGGTTCGTGCCGACCGCGAAGCACTGGGTCGACGTCGAGAACGGGAACATCCTGCGCAACATGCTCGCGCAGATCCTCACCGGCAAGCTGTCCGTGCAGCAGGCGGCGCAGTCGGCGAGTGACAACGTGGCCTCGGTGCTGAACCAGCCGTAACGAGTGCCTGAAGGAAGAAGCACGGCCGCCGCCGCCGGGACGCTCTTGGGAACGTCCCGGCGGCGGCGCCGCGTCTGGGCCCGGACCGGGCGCGGCGCCCTCCCGTACGCGCTGATCGCGCCGGTCGTGGCGGTCATCGCCGTCGTCCTCGGCTATCCGCTCTACTGGCTCGGGAAGCTCTCGACCGAGCAGTACGGGCTCTTCGAGCTGATCCGCCACAAGGGCGAGTCGGTCGGGCTCACGAACTACCGCTCGATCCTCGGCGACCAGGTCTTCTGGCACACGCTGCTGCGCACGGTCGTGTTCACCGCGGCGAATGTGACGCTGACGATCGTCATCGGGATGCTGCTTGCGCTGCTCCTTGTCCGGGTGAGCACGTGGGTGCGCATCCTGCTGAGCTCGGGGCTCGTGCTCGTCTGGTCGATGCCGGTCGTCGTCGCCGTCGAGATCTGGTACTGGATCACGAACCCGGAGAACGGCATCCTCAACTACGTGCTGTCGCACCTCGGCATCGGCGACTACTCGCAGCACGACTGGTACGCGACGACGTTCTCGCAGCTCGCGATGGTGACGGCGCTGATCGTCTGGGGCGCGTTGCCGTTCGTCGTGATCACGCTGTACGCAGGTCTTGCGCAGGTGCCGAGCGATCTCGTCGAGGCTGCCGAAGTCGACGGCGCGGCACCGTGGCGCGTGTTCCGCGACATCACGCTGCCGATCCTCAAGCCGATCCTGCTGATCCTGACGAGCCTCTCGATCATCTGGGACTTCGGCGTCTTCACGCAGCCGTATCTGCTGATCGGCCAATCGAAGATCGTCCCGGGCAACTACCTGATGAGCATCTACCTCTTCGAGGAGGGCTACTTCAAGAGCGACTACGGACGCGGCGCCGCGATCTCGCTGCTGATGCTCGTGATCGTCGCAGTGCTCAGCGTGGTCTACGTGCGCCGCATGGTGCGGATCGGGGTGCAGGAGTGAAGCGCGCGCGCGGCCTCCGCCAGGCCGGCTGGAACGCCGTCGGGCTCGCCGTCTTCGTTGTGATGGTGTTCCCGGTCTTCTGGATGATCTCGACCGCGTTCAAGTCGAACACGCAGATCGTCAGCCTGACGCCGACGTGGCTGCCGCTGCACCCGACGTTCTCGCACTTCGGCGCCGCGATCCACAAGCCGTATTTCTGGGACGACGTGAAGAACAGCCTGATCATCGTGACGGCCACTGTCGCGATCTCGATCGTCCTCGCGTTCCTCGCCGCGATCGCACTCGCACGCTTCCGCTTCTCCGGACGCAAGCTGTTCATCGTGCTCGTGATCGGGATTCAGATGCTGCCGCAGGCGGGGCTGATCATCCCGCTCTACGTGGTCCTCGCGCGCTACCACGAGGTGAACGCGCTGACCGGCGTCGTGATCACGTACCTCACGTTCGTGCTGCCGTTCTGCGTGTGGACGCTGCGCGGCTTCCTGCTCGGGATCCCGAAGGACCTGGAAGAAGCCGCGATGGTCGACGGGTCGACGCGGCTCGGCGTGTTCCTGAAGATCCTGCTGCCGCTGATGGGGCCGGGACTCGTCGCGACGTCGGTGTTCGCGTTCATCACGACGTGGAACGAGTACATCTTCGCGCGTGTGCTGCTGAACGACCAGGCAAAGCAGACGATCACCGTGTGGCTCTCGTACTTCTACGGCACGAGCCGCGATACGGACTGGGGCGCGCTGATGGCCGCATCGACGCTGACGGCGCTCCCGGTGGTCGTCTTCTTCCTGCTCGTGCAGCGGCGGATCGCGTTCGGCCTGACCGCGGGGGCGGTGCGCGGGTGAGCGCGGAGCTCGCAGCGCGCTGCGTGTTTCCGAGCTTCCCCGGCTCGGTGCCGCCCGACTGGGCGCGCCGCTTCCTGGCCGGCGGCGGCGGCGGGATCGTGTTCTTCGCCTACAACGTCGACACGATCGATTCGCTCGCAGCGCTGTGCGCCGCGCTTCGTGCCGAGCGCGGCGACGCGCTGCTCGCGATCGACGAGGAGGGCGGCGACGTCACGCGCCTCGAGTGGCGCACCGGCAGTTCGTATCCGGGCGGTGCCGCGCTCGGCGTCATCGACGACACCGCGCTGACCGAGGAGGTCGCTGCCGCGATCGCCGCCGACCTCACAGCCGCCGGAGTCAACTGGAACTTCGCCCCCGTCGCCGATGTCAACGTGCCGGCGAACCCGGTGATCGGGACGCGCGCGTTCGGCTCCGACACGGCGCTCGTCGCACGACACGTCGCCGCCGCGGTGCGCGGCCTGCAGCGACACGGCGTCGCCGCGTGCGCGAAGCACTTTCCCGGGCACGGCTCGACCGTCGAGGACTCGCACCTCGAGCTGCCCGCGCTCGTCGGCGACCTGGAGGACGGACTGCCGCCCTTCCGCGCCGCGATCGCGGCAGGTGTGCAGTCGATCATGACCGCACATATTCGCGTGCACGACGACGCGGCGACTCTCGACCGCACGATCATCAGCGACCTGCTGCGGGATGAGCTCGGCTTCGAGGGAGTCGTGCTCGCGGATGCGCTCGAGATGAAGGGCGTCAGCTCGCGCCACGACCCTGCGGACGCGGCGGTGCTCGCGCTCGAGGCGGGCGTCGACGCCCTGATCGTCGGCCACGACCTCGGTGGCGAAGTCGACGTCTTCCGGATCGTGGACGCGCTTGCCGCGCGGGTCGATCCCGAGCGGCTCGCGGAGGCCGCGGCCCGCGTCGACACGCTCGCCTCGTTTGCGAAGCCGCGGGTCGGCGCGGTCGACCGCGACCTGATTCGGGACGCGGCGGCCCGGGCGCTTCGCGTCGAGGGCGACGTGTCGTTCGGCCGGACGCCGACGATCGTCGAGCTCCGCTCGGTTGCGAACAGCGCCGCGGGTGAGGCCGAGCACGGGATCGCGACGCAGATCGTGCGCGAGGGCGGCGAGATCCCGGATGCGGATGTCTACGTCGTTCGCGACGTGCACCGGCACCCGTGGATGGTTGCCGCCGACCGTCCAGGCGCGGTGATCGTCGAGACCGGCCTGCCGGTATGGCGGCCCGAGCACGCGCGCGGGCTCATCGCGACGTTCGGCGGTGGCAGCCAATCGCTCGCGGCGGCAGCGGAGCTGATCGCGTGACGACGTTCCTCGAGCGCGAGCTGCGCGAGCAGCCGGAGGCGCTCGCGCGTCTGATCGACCGCCAGCACGGCTATGCGGAGCAGATCGGCGAGCTCATCCGCTCGAGCGATGTGCAGTACATCTTGATCGCCTCGCGCGGTAGCTCCTCGAACGCCGCGCGTTATGCGCAGTACCTGCTCGGCCGCGCGAACCGCGTTCCGGTCGCGTTCGCGACGCCGTCGCTCTTCACGCTCTACGGTCAGCCGCCGCGGCTCGACGGCGCGCTCGTGATCGGCATCTCGCAGTCCGGCAAGTCGCCGGACGTCGTCGAGGTCGTCGCCGAGGCGCATCGTCAGGGCCGTCCGACGGTCGCGCTGACGAACTCGCCTGCGTCGCCGCTCGGTCAGACGGCAGACGCGGTGCTGAAGCTCGAGGCAGGCGACGAGCACGCGGTCGCCGCGACGAAGACGTACGTCAACTCGCTCGGGGCGATGGCGCTGATCTTCGCGGCGACCACTCGTGACGAGCACGCGCTTGCGGAGCTGCGCGAGACGCCCGCGCGGCTCGCGGCACAGCTCGACCGCTCGTGGGCGGACGCGGACGCAGTCGACGCGCTCGGTGAGATCGACGGCGGCACGGTGATCGCACGCGGGATCAACTACTGCACGTCCTACGAGATCGCCCTGAAGGTGCGCGAGCTCTCGGGTCTCCTCTTCGAGGCGTACTCGGCTGCCGACCTGATGCACGGTCCGGTCGCGGCGATCGGGCGCGGCTGGCCGGTCGTGGCCGTCGCACCGCCGGGCCCGGCGCTCGCGGAGCTGCGAACGGCGATCGACGCGGTCGCCGCACGCGGAGCGCGGATCGTCGCAATCACCGAGGACGAGGCGATCGCCGCCGCGGCGACAGTGGTCCTGCCGCTCGTCCCCGGTGTGCCCGAATGGCTCAGCCCGCTCGTCTCCGTCGTCCCGGGCCAGGTGATGGCGATGCAGCTTGCGCGCCTGCGCGGAATCGATCTCGACAGCCCGCTCGGGCTGTCGAAGGTCACGCTGACGCGCTAGTCAGGCGCCGTCTGCGATTTCTGCGTGACGCTCGGCCACGCAGACGCGCGCCCAATGCTCGGCCCGCTCGAGAATCCGGCGCTCGAGATCCTCCAGCGACCTGCCGTCGAGACCCTCTGCGCCGACCTCGATTCGAACCTGGTGCACGGATGCCTCGACCTGCGCGTCGATCTCGTGCCGCTCCTCCGAGATGATCGACACCTCGCCGACCTCGTCGAGCAGCCACTCGGCCAGCCGGTCGATCTCGGCAAGCGTCGCCTCGCGGCCCGCGAACACGCCGAAGTTGATCCGCACCTCGATCGCGGGCGGGTCGTGCCGGTGCACGGCGAATGCCATCGCGGGATCCATCAATAGCTAGAACGATGGAGAG
>DATAUN010000187.1:0-10501 GCA_036268235.1 Gaiellaceae bacterium | reverse complement strand
GCGCACCTCGCCGGAGCCGCGCAGTAGAGCGGTTCCCTCCGTGCCTCCAAACCGGGGGTTGCAGGTTCGAGTCCTGTCGCCCCTGCTCGTTGTCTGTCCGCCGAGATCCCGTAGCGATGCGGGATCTCGCGCGACGCTTGGCGGAACGTCCCGGTGGATAGATCTGCACAATGCCCGACGGGTCACTTTCGATGGACACGCCGGCTCACAACGAGCGGCTCCGCAGTCTGCAGGCGTTCACCGACGCGGCGCTCGCACATCTCGACCTCGACGCGCTGCTCGCGTCGCTGCTCGACCGCGCCCAGGAGATCCTCGGCGTCGACACGTGCGCGATCCTGCTCCTCGACACGGAGGCGAACGAGCTCGTCGCCCGCTCGGCCGTCGGGCTCGAGGAAGAGGTCGAGCAGGGCGTCCGCATCCCCGTCGGATTCGGCTTCGCAGGCCGCGTTGCCGCGACCCGGGAGCCGGTGATCCTCGACGACGTCGACCACGCGGACATCGCGAACCCGATCCTCCGCGAGAAGGGTGTCAAGTCGATGCTCGGCGTGCCGCTCCTCGTCGGGACCGACACGCTCGGCGTGTTCCACGTCGGCTCGCTGACGCCCCGCATCTTCACGCAGGACGACGTCGAGCTCCTGCAGCTCGCGGCCGATCGCGCCGCCGTCGCCATCGAGCATGCGCGCCTGTTCGCCGCAGAGCGAGCCGCGCGCACGCGCCTCGAGAACGTCCAGGCGATCACGGACGCGGCACTCGCGCATCTCGATGTCGACGAGCTGCTCGCGGTGCTGCTCCCCCGCATCCGCGACATCCTCCACGCCGACACGTGCGCGGTCCTGCTCCTCGACGAGGAGAAGGACGAGTTGGTCGCCCGCTCGGCCGTCGGGATCGAGGAAGAGGTCGAGCAGGGCGTCCGCATCCCCGTCGGGGGCGGCTTCGCAGGCCGCATCGCCGCGAGCATGGAGCCGGTGATCCTCGACGACGTCGACCACGCTCACGTCCTCAACCCGATCCTGCGCGAGAAGGGCATCAAGTCGATGCTCGGGATCCCGCTGATCGTGCGCGGCAAGGCGATCGGCGTGCTGCACGTCGGCACGCTCGTCCACCGCAAGTTCGTGCGCGACGACCTCGAGCTGCTGCAGATCGTCGGCGAGCGGGTCGCGCTGGCGGTCGAGCGCGCACAGCTGCACCAGGAGACGGTGCTGCTCGATCAGCTGAAGCTGAACTTCGTTGCGATCGCGTCGCATGAGCTGCGCACGCCCGCAACGTCCGTCTACGGAGTCTTCGCAACGCTCGTCGAACGCGGCGACGAGCTCTCCGACGAGATCCGCGAGCAGCTGATGACGATGGGTTACGAGCAGGCGAACCGGCTGCGGCGCCTGCTCGAAGAGCTGCTCGATCTCTCCCGACTCGACTCGCACGCGATCTCGCTCGAGCCGAAGCCACTTGTGCTGCACAGCATCCTCGCGCAGATCGTGACCGACGCGCTGCCCCCGGACTCGGTCGTCGACCTCGAGGTTGCCCGCGACCTCGCGGTGCTGGCGGACCCGCTGGTGATCGATCGCGTCGTCTCGAACCTGCTGATCAACGCCGTGCGATACGGAAAGCCGCCGATCATGATCTCCGCCGAGCAGCGCGACCGGCACTTGCGCGTCACGGTCGAGGATCGCGGCGCCGGCGTCCCCGAGGAGTTGCGCCCGCGGCTCTTCGAGCGCTTCTCACGCGCCGACACGGCGAACGGCAGCGGCCTCGGCCTCGCGATTGCACGCGCCTATGCGCGGGCGCACGGCGGCGATCTGCTCTACCAGCCGCTCGCGGACGGCACGCGCTTCGAGCTCATCGTCCCGCAGGATCGGCGGGATTGAGCTCCGCCGTCACGACGTCGTAGACGTAGCTCTCGACCGGAACGCCGACCTCCGCGCGGAGCCGTTCGACGTCCGCGCTCAGGTCGGCGCCGTCGTCGCGCGCGACCGAGAAGCGAAGCGCGCTCGTGTCGGGACCGCCCGCGTCGCGGATCGCGGCGCGGATGTCGTCCTCCGACCGCCCGGTGACCTGGCAGTCGGTGTGCGCGATGACGAGCACGCGCTCGACGCCCAGCACCCAACGGGCGAGCACAAGCGTCGCGAGCGTCTCGTCGGTGACGCGCGCACCGGGGGTGCGCACGATCGCCGCCTCGCCCACCTCGAGCCCGAGGATCGCGAGCGGGTCGAGGCGCGGGTCGATGCACGTCAGGACGGCGAGCACCGCGCGATGCTAGCGATGCGCTACGACTCGGGGACCGGTTCAGGCCCGCTCCCGGTCGCGAGCACGCAGCCCGCCAGGATGAGCGCGAAGCCGGCGAGCATCCCCGCAGTCAGCTGCTCGCTGAGGATCGTCACGCCCAGCACGGCCGCGACGGCGGGATTCACGTACGTGATCACGGTCGCGCGGACGGGGCCGACCTCCGCGATCAGCGCGAAGAAGACGAGGAAGGCAAGCGCGGTACAGACGATCGCGAGTCCGACGACCGACTCGACGACATGCGCCGACGGCATCCGTGCCGGCCAGCGAAGCAGCGCAAGCGGCGCATAGATCACCGCCGAGATGACGAGCGACCCGGCGACGACACCGAGCGCCGAAACGTCGGACAGGTGGCGCGAAAGGATGATCGGGCCGATCGCATAACAGACCGCGACACAGCCGATCTCGGCGACCGCGGTCGCGTTCACCTGCCCGATGTCGAGCCCGACGAGCGCGGCGACGCCTCCGATTCCGACGAGCAGGCCGAGCCAGCGACGCCGTCCCTGCCGTTCGCGGGCGCCGGTGAGCCCGACGACGACCGCCCCGACGAGCGGCACCGCTGCAATCAGCAGCCCGGTCAGCGAGCTCGTCAGCTTCGTCTCGGCGCGCGCGAGCAGCACCCACGGGATCGCGACCTCGATCAGCGTGTAGGCGAGCAGTGGTCGCCAGCGCCGGAGCAGCGGCCGCAGATCGACGCGCACCGCGGCGAACGGCGCAAGGAGCAGCGCGCCGAGGCCTGTGCGGAAGAAGACGAGCGTCACCGGCGCGAGCTCGCGCACGGCGACGCGGATCATCAGGTACGGCAGTCCCCAGATCACGCACATCGCCGCGAAGAGCAGCGCGCCTCTACGGGTCATGTGGACTGTTCAGTGAGCATCCTCGTCACGCACAACGACGCAACGACGAGCATCGTGACGTCGTTCCCGAGGCACCACTGGCAGATCGCGCCGATCGGCCCGAGCTGCGCCCAGAGCAGGTAGCCGCTGAACGCGAGGCCGGCAAGCGCGACCGCGGCGCCGACGAAGGCGGCGGCGACACCGCGCACGAGCGTCGCGCCGAAGAGGACGGTGTAGGCGATCAGCCCGAGCAGCGCCACGGGCACGCCGGCGAGCTCGGCGTACTTCGAGCGCTGCACCTTCTCGCAGCCGCCGGTGGTGCATACCGGCGCAACGTGCGCGTAGTGGACGTACGTCAAGTACGCCGCGATCGCGGCGCCGACCACACAGGCGACGGCGATCGCCGCCCGCAGCCTCACTGGAGCGCTGCGTCGAGCGACGGCGTGAACTGATCGGGCTCGAGGCCGCTCACGTTCAGCTGCTCCGCCGCGCCGAGCGTCTTCTGGAGCACGAACGTCGGCGTCGAGTCGATCTTCTTCGAAGCGGCGTCCTTCGCGCTCGCCGTGACCTCGGCGCTCACCGTCTTCGAGTCCGCGTCCGCGAGGAGCTTCGTCGCGTTGGCTCCGATCTCGCGCGCCGCATCGCGGATCACCGGCACCGTGATCCAGCCGCTCCCCTCCTCGCCCTGGCGCTCGTAGAGCGCGACGGCCATGTTCCAGAGCTTGTTCTGGAGGCCGGCGGCGTAGATCGCGGCCAGGCCCGCAAGGCTGTTCTCGCTGATGATCGGAATGCCGCGGTAGCGCAGCTGGAGGCGCCCGGTGCGGACGTACTGGGAGACGACGGTCGGCAGCGTGTCGATGTCCCACTGGCGGCAGAACGGGCACTGCGGGTCCTCGTAGATCGTCAGCACCGCCGGCGCCGACGACTTCCCGAGTGTGTCGCCCCGCTGTGGGACGCCGTTGAAGATCGTCGCGGCCTCGGGGCCCGACGAGCCGCCCGAAGCGGTCGTTGTCGTTGTCGTCGTCGGGCTCGAGCCGCCACCGGAGCCGAGCACGACCGCCACCACCACGACGACAACCGCGAGACCGACGGCACCGGCGAGCAGGAGCAGGCGGTTCCGTTGCACGCGAACAGCATGCCGGAAGTTAGGCTCAGCTCCGATGGCGCTCCTCCAGAGCCGCGTCGACCGCAGCGGCGACTTCGAACGGCGCCAAGCCAGGATGGAGGCACTCGTCGAGGAGCTCCGCGCGCGCAGCGCCCAGGTCGCGGCGGGTGGCGGCGAGCGAGCGGTCGAACGCCACCGTTCGCGCGGGAAACTGCTCCCGCGGGAGCGCATCGACCGGCTCGTCGATCCCGGCACGGCGTTCCTCGAGCTGAACGCGCTCGCCGCCTGGGACGTCTACGACGGGCAGGCGCCGAGCGCGGGCATCGTCACGGGCATCGGCGTCGTCGAAGGGCGCGAGTGCGTGATCGTGGCGAACGACGCGACCGTGAAGGGCGGCTCGTACTTCCCGCTGACGGTCAAGAAGCACCTCCGCGCGCAGGAGGTCGCGGAACAGAACGGGCTGCCATGTCTCTACCTCGTCGACTCGGGCGGGGCGTTCCTGCCGCTCCAGGCCGATGTGTTCCCGGACCGCGAGCACTTCGGGCGGATCTTCTTCAACCAGGCGCGCATGTCGGCGCAGGGCATCCCCCAGATCGCGGTCGTGATGGGCTCGTGCACCGCGGGCGGCGCGTACGTCCCCGCGATGAGCGACGAGACGGTGATCGTGCGCGGCACCGGGACGATCTTCATCGGCGGCCCGCCGCTCGTGAAGGCGGCGACCGGGCAGGACGTGACCGCGGAGGAGCTCGGTGGTGCCGACGTGCACGCGCGGCAGTCCGGCGTGGCCGACCACTACGCGACAAGCGACGAGCACGCGCTTGCGATCGCGCGGCGCATCGTCGCGAACGCGCACATGCCGCGTCCGGCGCTGCCGTGGGAGCGCGCGGCACCCGAGCCGCCCGCCGTCGAGCCAGGCGATCTCTATGGGCTGATTCCCGACGACCACCGCACGCAGATGGACGCGCGCGAGGTGATCGCGCGCGTCGTCGACGGCTCGCGCTTCGACGAGTTCAAGGCGCTCTACGGCGAGACGCTCGTCTGCGGCTGGGCGCACGTCGAGGGCTACCCGGTCGGGATCCTCGCGAACAACGGCGTGCTCTTCGCGGAGAGCTCGCAGAAGGGCGCGCACTTCATCGAGCTCGCGTGCACGCGTCGCGTCCCGCTGGTGTTTCTGCAGAACATCACCGGCTTCATGGTCGGACGCGAATATGAAGCAGCCGGCATCGCGCGCGACGGCGCGAAGCTCGTGATGGCGGTCGCATGCGCTGACGTGCCGAAGTTCACGATCGTGACGGGCGGTTCGTTCGGCGCCGGCAACTACGGGATGTGCGGCCGCGCCTACTCGCCGCGGCAGCTGTGGATGTGGCCGAACGCGCGCATCTCGGTGATGGGCGGCGAGCAGGCCGCGACCGTCCTCTCGATGGTGGGAGACGCCGATCCGGACGAGATCCGTGCCAAGTACGAGGCGGAGGGCAACCCGTACTACTCGACGGCGCGCCTCTGGGACGACGGGATCATCGACCCGCTCGACACACGCCGCGTGCTGGCGCTCGGGCTCGCAGCGGCCGTGAACGCGCCCATCCCCGAGTCGGAGTTCGGCATATTCCGCATGTGATGGTCGTCCGCTTCGTCCTCTGGAACCTCGCCGATTCGCTGACCACCGTCGCGGAGCTGCGCAGCTACCTCCGCGACGACGCGGTCGACGCGTTCGCCGACGTGCCGGGACTGCTGTTCAAGGGCTGGATCTCCGACGAGAACACCGAGCGCTGGGGCGCGGTCTACGTATTCGAGTCTGCCGCGGCCGCGGAGCAGCCGCTGCCGTCGCGCGCCCGCGAGCTGATCGGCAAGGAGCCGGACGTCGCGGAGGTGTTCGACCTCGAGGCGTCGGTGTCGGTCGCCCCGCAGCTCGCGCATCTCGGTCTCGTGTTCGAGTGAGCGCGCTTCGGGTCTCGTGGGACGGGCCGGTGCTGCGGATCGCAATGGCGCGGCCGGAGCGTCGCAATGCGTTCGATGCGGCACTGATCGACGAGCTCGCCGCTGCGTTCGCGGACGTCGGCGAAGCCCGCTGCGTCGTGCTGAGCGGCGACGGCCCGTCGTTCTCGGCCGGCGCCGACGTCGAGTGGATGCGCGCATCCGTCGAGCTCAGCTACGAGGAGAACGTCGCCGGCGCGCTGCGGATGCGCGCGATGCTCGACGCGATCGACGGGTGCCCCGCCCCGGTCCTCGCGCGTGTGCAGGGTCACGCGCTCGGCGGCGGGTGCGGGCTCGTCGCGTGCTGCGACGTCGTCGTCGCCGAGCCGTCGGCGCAGTTCGCGTTCAGCGAGGTCAAGCTCGGGATCGTGCCGGCGGTCATCTCGCCGTTCGCGCTCGCGAAGATCGGGACGAGCGCCGCGCGGCGCTGGTTCGTCACCGGCGAGCGCTTCTCGGCCGAGGTGGCGCTGCGGATGGGCCTCGTGCACGAGGTCGCCGAGGATCTCGACGGTGCCGTCGCGGGGATCGTCGCGGAGCTGCTCACGGCCGGTCCGGAGGCCGCGCGCGGTGCGAAGGAGCTGGCACACGCGCCGCTCTCGTCGGAGGAGACGGCGAAGCGCATCGCCGCGCACCGAACGAGTCCGGAGGGCCAGGAGGGTCTGCGCGCCTTTCTCGAGAAGCGCCCGCCGCGCTGGCGCTCCTGAGCAAGTAACAGACTGTTACAAGCTCTTCCCGAGCTCGCGCCGAGCTTGCCAGGACGCGGGTCGCCGCTTGTAACAGACTGTTACAAGCGGGGATTCAAGGGCCGCTGACGCTGACATGCACCGACACGGCCCGCGAGATCGCCGAGACGTACCCGGCGTCGCGCGCGGTCGCGACGCGGTAGCTGCCGGGCGCCACCCGGCGGTCGAACGGCCCGTCCGAGCGCGCGATCGTGCGCCACGTCTTTCCGGTCAGGCGCTCGAGCTGGAACGGCAGCCAGGGCGTCACCTGCGCGAGGACGCGCGCGCCGCTCGCCTGAAGCGTCACGCGCGGCGCCACGTTCACCGGCACCGCGTCGCCCGCGACGTCGTTGTACGCGAGCCGTAGCTGGGTCGATCGCTTCGGATCGAGCTGCACGTCGAAGCGCCCCTGCGGGTCGACGTGCACCGGCCGCACGGTGCGCCAGCCCTGCGGCGTGAGCTGCTCCAGGCGTGCGCGGCCGAGCCCGCGCACGAACCCCGTCACCTGGACGTGCGTCCCGAAGAGCGTGCGCGTCGGCGCGTCGAGGCTCATCGCCCCGATCGTGAAGTCCGTCGAGCCGAGGTCGAACTTCGTCCGGATCGTGTTGCCGGAGAAGACCTTCCAACCGGACGACGTACGCACGCGCACCGCCTTGGCACGGCCTGACGAGTTGTCGACGACGCGCATGTCGGTCGCGTCCGCGACACCGAGCGTGCGCTCGACCGTCTCCGGGGTCAGCACCTGCGTCGGCCAGACGTGGTGCGGCGCGATGTAGTCGTACGGATCGGCGACGGACACGAGGTACGGCACCTGCGCCATCTTTGGCCACGCGTCGTGGACCGACGACGTCTTCCCGCCCGACGACGAGAAGTAGTACGCCGGAATGATCTGGTCGCGCCACACGAGCACCTGGCCAGCCGTCGCGCCGATGGCGAGGTTCGTATCGGTCGTCTCGGCGGCGATGCCGCCGTACACCTGCGAGCGCTGATCGGGATACAGATCGAAATCGGCAGTCGGATGGATCATCGCGAGCGTGTAGGAGCGTGCAGCGACCGCCTGCGCCTCGTAGGTCTGCTCGTGCCAACCGCCGGGCGCCTCCGACGGTACGACGCCGCGGAGGTACAGGTCGAGGCCGACGAGGTTCACCGCCATCAAGCCGCCGGGCTTCTGCTTCACCTCGACCTCGCCGCGATAGCCCGCGCCGCCGACGGTCAGGGGTTGCGCACCCGGCTCGAACGTGAACGGCAGCGCGAGCTTGGGGTGCCGCTTCAGAAACGCGGCGTCGACGACGACCGAGCCTGCGGGCAGGTGCGCTTTCCGTTCCTGCGCGTCGACGAGCACGAAGGGTGCAGCGGAGCCGACACGGATCCTCGGCTTGCCCTGCACGAGGAGCACGCGCACATCGCGCGCGGGAGCGATCCCGATGTGCGTGTGCGGGTAGTAGTGCGCCAGGATCTTGCGATACGTGTAGCCGTGGCGCGCGTAGCCTTCCGCGCCCCATTGGCTCATGCCGACCCCGTGCCCCCAGCCGCGACCGTCGAGCAGGAACACCGTTCCCGCCGTGGCCGTCGCCGGGATGCAGAGGGCAACAAGGATCGCTGTCACCCAGAGCCTCATCGCAGTGCGGCAGCGTACCGTCGATCGTTCGTACGCTGCCGGTATGGGCCTCCGGATCGATCGGCTCGACGACGCGATCGGCGCGGGCGTCGAGCGACTCGTCGTCGACCACCACCACCGGCGGCTCCGCCGGCACGGCTGGCGCCACGCCTATGCACCTCCGGCCGACGGCCTCTGGTGCGCCGGCGATCCGCCGCCGCGGCAGGGCAACCGCCTCGAGCTCCTCGTCGACGGCGAGCGCGCGCTCGCACGCCTGCGCGAGGACATTGGCAGCGCAACCGAGTCGGTGTTCCTCGCGGGCTGGCACTTCGAGCCGGGCTTCCGGCTCGAGCACGGCGGCCCGACGCTACGAGAGCTCCTCGCGGAGACCGCGGAGCGGGTCGACGTGCGCGTGCTCGCGTGGGCCGGTGCGCCGCTGCCGCTCTTCACGCCGTCGCGCAGCCGGGTGCGCGCGGAGCGCGAGGCGCTCGTGCACGGCACGCGCATCCACATGGCGCTCGACTCGCGGGAGCGGCCGATGCACTGCCACCACGAGAAGATCGCGCTCGTCGACGGTCGCATCGCCTACGTCGGCGGGATCGACCTCACCGCGCTCGCCGGCGACCGGCTCGACTCACACGAGCATCCACCGCGTGGCGGCATCGGCTGGCACGACGCGTCAGCTCGCCTCGAAGGGCCGGTCGTGGACGACGTCGCCGCGCACCTCGCGCTTCGCTGGCGCGAGGTCACCGGCGAGATGCTGGGGCCGGTCGCGAACGAGCCGCGGGGCGATGTCGAGACGCAGTTCGTCCGGACGGTGCCGAACGGCGTGTACGACGCGCTGCCGCGCGGCGACTTCCGCATTCTCGAGGCATACGTGCGCGCGCTTCGCTCAGCGCAGAGGCTCGTCTACCTCGAGAGTCAGTTCCTCTGGTCGTCCGAGCTCGTCGAGCTGATCGCCGCGAAGCTGCGCAATCCGCCGAACGACGAGTTCCGCGTCGTGATCGTGCTGCCGTCGCGGCCGAACAACGGCGCCGACGACACCCGCGGCCAGCTCGGGATCCTCGTCGACGCCGATCGCCACGACCGCCTGCTCGCGTGCACGCTCTACCAGGAAGACCGCGCGCATCCGGTCTACGTGCACGCGAAGATCGGCATCGTCGACGACCGCTGGCTCGCGATCGGCTCTGCGAACCTCAACGAACACTCGCTGTTCAACGACACCGAGGCATGCGTGATCACGTGCGACGAACAGATCGCGCGAGAGACGCGGCTCGCCCTGTGGCGCGAGCATCTTCAGGCCGACGAGCCGACGTTCGACACGTGGCGGGAGCGCGCCGAAGACCGCGGCTACGACCGCGTCGCGCTGCTGCCGCACATCTCGCGCCGGACCCGGCGCTTTCTCGGCCCGCTGAACGGGCTGCTGGTCGACGGCTAGGGTCCGCGCCGTGAAGAAGGTGCTCGTTGCGAACCGCGGGGAGATCGCGCTGCGCGTGTTCCGCGCCGCGCGTGCGCTCGGGGTCGCGACGGTCGCCGTCGCCGCGGCCGACGACGCAGGCTCGCTGCACGCGCGCTCGGCGGACGAGACCGTCGCGATCGCGTCGTACCTCGATCTCGACGAGCACCTGCACGCAGCGCGCGAGTCGGGCGCCGACGCGATCCATCCCGGCTACGGCTTCCTCGCCGAGAACGGCGACTTCGCCGAGGCAGTCGCCGCCGCGGGACTGACGTGGATCGGCCCGCCTGCCGCGGCCCTGCGTGCGGGCGGCGACAAGCTCGCCGCGAAGCTCATCGCCGCGGGGGCCGGCGTGCCGACGATCCCGGAGACCGACGAGCCGCCGCTGATCGTCAAGGCAGCCGCCGGCGGCGGCGGGCGCGGCATGCGCATCGTGCGCGCGCAGGCCGAGCTCGCCGATGCTGTCGAGGCGGCGAAGCGCGTGGCGAAGGCCGCGTTCGGCGACGACCGGGTCTACCTCGAGCGCTACCTCGAGCG
>DATAUN010000186.1:0-1994 GCA_036268235.1 Gaiellaceae bacterium | reverse complement strand
CTTGTCGGCGAGCAGCACCGCTGCCCGCATCGCAGCCGCCCACGCCCCGCCGCCGTCACCGCCGAGGAGGCACCCGATCGCCTCGCGCACCTGTGCGGAGCGGAACGGCTCTTCGGAGAAGAGCGACAGCTCCCAGCGGTCAAGCGCTTCGCCGAGCTCGCGGTCGTCGTCGGCGAGCGTGAGCTTCGAGCGGAGGTCGGCGGCAAGCCGCGCGCGCAGCTGGTCGAGCCGCGTCGCGTCGCCGCGCGGCTGGGTCGCCGCGATCGGCAGCAGCGGCGCGACGCGCAGCGGACGAAAGTCGAGGCGCTCGAAGACGACGGGGCCGGCGGCGATCGCGCCGGCCGTCGCAAGCCGAAGGGCCGTCACCGCGTCTGCGAGCTCCGCTGCCGCGTCCGGAGGCTCGGACTCCTCCGGCTCGAGCTCGCGTTTCAGCTCGAGCACGAGCAGCCGATCGACGTCGCGTCCGAATTCGGGCGGCATCAACCCGCGTGCCTCGGGCCAGAGATGCGAGATCTCGCCGCTCACGACGGGGCGCAGCGTGATCCCGCCGCCGAGGTCGGCGTCGGTTCCCGCCGAGAGGCCGACGACCGGGGCGAGCGCGACGTAGGTGCGCGCCGTGCCGAAGAGCGTCTCCTCGAGATCGTTGTACGCCGCGTCGAACGCCTCGTCCTCCCAGTCGAAGCCGCCGCAGCGCTCTGCGGTCCACGTGAGCATCGGCAGGAGGATCGAGCGGAACAGCGCGTCGTCACCCGTGTCGCCGATGCCGGCGTGCGCGCGCGCGAAGATCGCCGCCGCGGGCTCGCGCTTCAGGTCGTCGATCGCGTTTCGCGTATCGGGCAGCCGGCGGAGTGTCGGCGCCTGCTCCTCGACGAAGCCGCGCACGAGCGGCCGGTACTCGTAGAGCGACGGGCCTTCGCGCGTCGCGTGCTCCTCGAACGCGAACGGGACCTGCGCGCCGCGCTCGGCCGCGAACGCGGCGAGGCAGAACGCGCGCAGCGACTCGTAGAGATGCGGGGCACGCAGCACGCGCACATCTACGCGCCCGGCGGGTCCACTCCTCTCTGGCACCCCGCGCACCAGTACGCCATCCGGTTGCCGTCGCCCTGCCCCCACGAGCGGATCCGCGAGCCGCAACGCGGGCACGGCCGTCCGACGCGGCGATAGACCTGATGCCCGCGCGGCCGGCCGCCGTCGACCGACGCGCGCATCAGCTCGGCCGCGGACGCGAGCGCGCGGCGCCGCTCGTCCTCGCCCACGTCTCCGAGCCGCCGCCACGGCGAGACCTCAACCGCCCAGAGCGCCTCGGCGAGCCACATGTTCCCGATGCCGGCGACGAGCGACTGGTCGAGCAGCGTCTCTCCGAGCCAACGCGTCTGGTCCGCCTCGTCCAGCCGCGCGAGCATCGCGTCGATGCGCGGAGGACGCTCCAGGATGTCGGGACCGAGACCCGCGAGCGCGCGCGTGTGCAGCTCGAGCACCGGGCCGTTCCAAAGGATGCCCTCTACGTGCTCGCCGCGCAGCACGAGCCACGGTCGGCCGGCGCGCTGCTCACCACGTGGCCGCAGCGACCAGCGGCCCGACATGCGCAGGTGCGAGCGCAGCGACACCCCGCCGTCGAAGCGGAAGAGCAGGTTCTTGCCGATCGCCTCGACCGACTCGAGCACGTGGCCGTCGATGCGGTCGGCGATGCGCAGAGCCTGCGCGCGCGGATGCGGCGACTCGGCCTCGATCCGCTGACCGACGAGCGGCTGCAGCCGCCGCGCCGCCAGATGGAGCGCATCACCCTCCGGCACGCTCGCCACGGTAACCGGCGCGGGCAGACTGCGGCGATGGAGATTCCGCAGGTCGTGCTCGCGCCGCTCGCCGGCGGCCCGTCGACGCCCGAGCTTGCCGCGGCGGTCGCGAACTCCGGCGGTCTCGGCTTTGTCGCGGCGGGGTACCTCTCGCCCGACGAGCTCGACGCGCGGCTCCGTCGCGCCCGCGAGCTGACCGAC
>DATAUN010000185.1:0-2616 GCA_036268235.1 Gaiellaceae bacterium | reverse complement strand
AGGAGGTCGCGATCTTCATGCGGCTGCCCGGCCTCGGCCCGAAGACGGCACGCCGGATCTGGCAGGAGCTCGGGATCACGACCGCGGCGGCGCTGAAGGCGGCGGCCGAGGCGCAGCAGCTGCGCGGCCACGCCGGCATCGGCCCCGGCACCGAGGAGAAGATCGCGGCCGCGCTTGCACTGCCCGCGGCGACCGAGGGCCCGCGCCGCGCGCTCCTCGGCACGACGCTCCCCAAGCTGCGCGCGGTCGCCGAGGTGCTGCGCGAGCACCCCGCGTCCGTCGAGGTGTCGATCGCGGGCTCGGCGCGCCGCATGCGCGAAACCGTGCGCGACCTCGACATCATCGCAACCGCGACCGACCCGCAGGCGCTCGTCGATTACTTCTGCTCGCTCAAGTGGGTGGTCGACATCGCGGCGAAGGGATCCACCAAGGCAACAGTCGTCTCGCACGACGGCTCCCGTTTCGACCTGCGCGTCGTGCCGCCGGAGAGCTACGGCAACCTGCTCCAGCACTTCACCGGCTCGAAGAACCACAACGTCGCGCTGCGCGAGGATGCGGTGCGCCGCGGCTTCTCGGTCTCGGAGTACTCGGTCACGGTCGTCGAGACCGGCGAGGAGCATCGCTTCGCGCGCGAGGAGGACGTGTACCGCTTTCTCGGGTACGACTGGATCCCGCCCGAGCTGCGCGAGGACGGCGGTGAGCTCGCCGCCGCGCGCGCAGGCACGTTGCCGAGCCTCGTCGAGCTGGCGGATCTTCGCGGCGACCTGCACACGCACACGACCTGGTCGGACGGCAAGGACTCGCTCGAGGCGATGGTGGAGGCGGCGATCGCGCGCGGCTATGCCTACTACGCGATCTGCGATCACTCGCAGCGCCTGCGCGGCGACCTTCTCCACCAGCAATCGGAGCAGATCGACGCGCTCAACGAGCTCGTGCAGCCGTTCCGGATCCTGAAGGGGATCGAAGTGAACATCCGCCCCGACGGGACGCTCGACGTCTCCGACGAGGAGCTGGCGACGCGCGACTGGGTCGTCGCGTCGGTGCACTCCCGCTTCGACCACGACCCGACGGGCCGTGTGTGCGCGGCGATGGAAAGCCCGTACGTCGACTGCATCGGCCACCCGACGAATCGCCGCATCGGTAAGCGCGCCCCGGCGCACGTCGACATCGAGCACGTCGTCGCGAAGGCGCTCGAGACCGGCACGTTTCTCGAGATCAATTCGCAGCCGGACCGGCTCGACCTGACCGACGTGCACGCGCGTGCCGCGCGCGAGGCGGGGCTGAAGCTCGTGATCGACTCGGACGGGCACCAGGTCGGCGCGCTCGACTACGTCGAGCTGGGCGTCGGGCAGGCGCGGCGTGCCTGGCTGACGAAGGACGACGTGGTGAACACGCGCACGTGGAAGCAGATCGAGAAGCTGAGGAAGAAGCGCCCGTGACCGAGTTCAGGGACGACCTGAACCGCGCTGCCGACTGGGTCGATGCGTACCTCGCGAACCTCGGCGACCTTCCGGTTGCCGCCGACGTGCAGCCGGGCGACATCCGCGCCAAGCTGCCGGCCTCTGCGCCCGAACAGGGCGAGCCTTTCTCGGCGGTTCTGCAGGATCTCGACGAGCTGCTGCTGCCCGGGATCACGCACTGGAACCATCCGCGCTTCTTCGCGTGGTTCTCGAACACGGGCTCCGAGCCGGGAATCCTCGCGGAGCTGCTGATCGCAGCGCTGAACGTCAACAACATGACCTGGCTCTCGTCGCCTGCCGCGACCGAGCTCGAGGTGACGGTGCTCGACTGGCTCGCGCAGCTCCTGGGGCTGCCGCGCGAGTGGCACGGGCACATCGAGGACACCGCCTCGACCGCAACCGTCGCTGCGCTTGCCGCCGCGCGCACGCAGCGTCCCGGCGGCGTCGTCTACGCATCCGAGCAGGCCAACTTCAGCAACGAGAAAGCGGCGCGGCTCGTCGGGCTCGAGTACCGCAAGGTGGACGTCGACGACGAGCACCGGATGCGCACCGACTTCCCACTCGAGGATGCCACTGCCGTGATTGCAACGGTAGGGACGACCGGGACGACGTCGGTCGATCCCGTGCCGGAGCTCGCGCGGCGCTGCGAGGAGGCGGGCGTCTGGCTGCACGTGGACGCCGCGTACGCGGGCTCGGCGTGGGTGTGCCCGGAGCTGCGCTGGAGCAGCGAAGGGGTCGAGCGCGCCGACTCCGTCGTCGTCAACCCGCACAAGTGGCTGTTCACGCCGATGGACTGCTCGACGCTCTGGACGCGCCGGCCGGAGGCGTTCCACGAGGCGTTCGCGCTCGTGCCGGAGTACCTCGCGGCGACCGAGGCGGCGGTCGACCTGAAGGACTACGGCCCGGCGCTCGGCCGTCGCTTCCGGGCGCTGAAGCTGTGGACCGTCCTGCGCTGGTACGGCGCAGAGGGGCTACGCGCACTGATCCGCGAGCACGTGCGCCTCGCGCAGCTCTTCGCCGAGCTCGTCGAGGCGGAGCCCGGCTGGGAAGTCGTCGCGCCGCATCCGTTCTCGACCGTGTGCTTTCGGCACGTCGAGGCCGACAACGAGCAGATAGCGCGTGACGCGACTGCAACCGGCGAGCTCTTCGTCGCGAC
>DATAUN010000184.1:0-9839 GCA_036268235.1 Gaiellaceae bacterium | reverse complement strand
CGCGATCAATCCCGGAACGAGCACGGTCGTGAAGGAGACGCCGGTCGCGCCGCCGTGGAAGCCCTGCCCGATCTTCGGGAACACGTACGCGAAGACGAAGACGAAGAGCAGCGGCTGCATGATCGTGCGCACGATGAACTGGCCGAACTGCCGGCGGAGCACGCGCAGGTCACGGCCGAGCAGCGCCATGAACGTGGCGAACGACTCGCTCACTCGCGGTACTCCCGTCCGGTCAGAGACAGGAACACCGTCTCGAGGCTCGGCGGCTGACTCGCGGCGTCGCGCACGTGCAAGCCGAGCGTGGTCGCCGTCTGCACGAGCGTGGCGAGGATGCCTTCAGCGCGCGTCGCGAAGACTCGCACCAGGTTCTCCTCCTGCTCCACCGCGCGAACGCCGTCGAGCCCGCGCGCCTGTTCGGCGAGCGGCGCCGGGTCGCCTTCGATCGTCAGCGTGATCAAGGTGTCTGCGCCGAGTGTGCGCTTCAGCTCGGCCGGGCTGCCGAGCGCGAGCGTGCGACCGTTGTCGATGATCGCGATTCGCTGGCAGAGCCGGTCGGCCTCCTCCATGTAGTGCGTCGTCAGCAGGATCGTCTGGCCCGCGTCGTGCAGGTCGGTGAGGATACGCCAGAGGTTGATGCGCGTCTGCGGATCGATCCCGGACGTCGGCTCGTCGAGGAAGAGAACCTCTGGCTCGTGAACGAGCGCGCGCGCGATCATCAGGCGCTGCGCCAGCCCGCCGGAGAGGTGGTACACCATCGCGCCCGCGCGCTCCGACAGCGCGAACTGCTCGAGCAGCTCGTCCGCGCGCTGCCGCGCCCGCTTGCGCGGAACGCCGAAATAGCGGCCGTGGTAGTAGAGGTTCTCCCACACCGTCAGCGAGCGGTCGAGCGTGTTCGACTGCGACACGACGCCGATCCGCCGCTTGACCGCACCCGGACGCTTCCGCACGTCCATGCCGGCGAGATAGGCGCGGCCTCCGGTCGGCACGACCGTCGTCGTCAGCATGCCGATCGTCGTCGACTTCCCGGCGCCGTTCGGCCCGAGCAGCCCGAAGAACTCGCCCGCGCGCACCTCGAGATCGAGCTCGTCGACCGCGACGACGGCGTCGTTACCGCCGCCGAAGACCTTCCGCAGCTGCTCGGTGCGGATCGGGGAGTCGTTCGCTGCGGTGACCGGCGCGCCGATCAGCAGACGATAGGCGAGAAGCTAGGCGTCGCGGCGCTTGAGCACGAACGCACCGGCGACGAGCGCCACGACCGCGTACCCGACGAAGAGCAGGAAGCCCGGCCACGGCCGAAGCGAGCCCGAGCCGCCGTGGAGCTGGATGATCGCGCGGCCTGCGTTGCTCGGCAGGTACGGCGAGATCGCGTTGTTCCAGCTCGTCGGCAGGACGTCCATCAGCGGGGGCAGGACGAAGAAGATGGCCGCGAACGTCGAGATGCCGGCCGCCGTGTTCCGCAGGATCGTCCCGATCCCGAGTGACATCACCGCGGTCACGACGAGGTACAGCGCGGCGCCGATCACGGCACGCGCGACGCCGGGGTGGTGCCACGAGAAGCTCGCGTGATGGCGTGTGAGGATCGACTGGGTCGCGAAGAAGGCGATCAGGACGGCGGGCAGTGCGAATGCGAGCGCGACCGATCCGAACACGATGGTCTTCGCCCACAGCACCGGCAGCCGCTTCGGAACCGCGGTCAGTGTCGCGCGGATCATGCCGGTCGAGTACTCGCTGCTGATGATCAGCACGCCGAGCACACCGAACGCGAGCTGCGCGATCTGCGAGCCGACGAGCGCCGGGTCGAGCGGGTTGAAGTGCGCGCGGTCGCCCGGGCTCCGCTGGCCCCAGTGACTCGAGATGACCGTCGCTGCGAGCAGCGGAAAGCCGATCGTGAGGATCGCGGCGACGAAGAGCGTCCAGTAGGTCGAGCGGACCGTCCAGAACTTGGTCCATTCGGAGCGGATGACCCGCGGCAGCGTGACGCCGCCGCGAAAGACGAGCTTCGGAACCGTGACCGCGCTCATACCGCCGCCTCGGAGTGGCCGAACTCGAGCTCGCCGCGCGTGATGTCCATGAACGCCTCCTCGAGCGATGCCTGGTGCGGCGTCAATTCGTGCAGGACGATGCTGTTCGCAGCCGCGGCCTCGCCAACCGCCTCGGCGCTGAGCCCGCCGATCTCGAGCATGCCGTCCTCGACCTCTTCGACCGTCGCGCCGAGCCCCGACAGCAGCTCGCTCAACGCGGCGCCCTGGGGGCTGCGCACGTGGACGAGCTGCTTCGACGCGCCGGCGACGAAGTCGGCGACGCTCGTGTCGGCGATCATCTTGCCGCGCCCGATCACGATCAGATGGTCCGCGGTCAGCGCCATCTCGCTCATCAGGTGCGACGAGACGAAGACTGTCCTACCTTCGGCGGCGAGCCCGCGCAGCAGCGTGCGGATCCACTGGATCCCTTCCGGGTCGAGGCCGTTGACCGGCTCGTCGAGCATCACCGTGGCGGGGTCGCCGAGCAGCGCTGTTGCAATGCCGAGCCTCTGCCCCATGCCGAGGGAGAACTTCCCGGCGCGCTTGTTCGCGACCTCGTGCAGTCCGACGAGATCGATCAGCTCCTCGACGCGCTGCTTGCCGATTCCGTGCGTCTGCCCGAGGACTCGCAGATGGTTGCGGGCCGAGCGGCCCGTGTGGATCGAGCGCGCTTCGAGCAGCGCACCGACCTCGTGCAGCGGCGCCGGATGCTGCGCATACGGCTTGCCGTTCACGGTGACGTGCCCGCGCGTCGGCCGGTCGAGGCCGAGGATCAGGCGCATCGTCGTCGACTTGCCGGAGCCGTTCGGCCCGAGGAAGCCGGTCACGATGCCGGGACGCACGTCGAAGGTCAGACCGTCGACCGCGCGCTTCTCGCCGTAGTCCTTCGTGAGCTCCCGGGCTTCGATCACCCCTACAGGTAAGCATGTCCCGTCTGACAACCGTCTGACGGCGCGGCGCAGAAAGGTTGCAGGTTGGTTAAGGAAGCCGCGCCGAAACCTGCGCCCAGATGCCGGGCCGTACGGTCGCGGCAATGCCTGCGGCCCGTCCGGTGCTCCTCGCCGTTGCCCTGATGGCACTCGCGTCCGGCTGCGGCGCGGCCCGGCCGACGCGGATCGTGATCCGCCGGACCGAGCGGGTCGGCGCCTCGACGCGCTGCGGGATCAGGCGACGCTCGAAGAAGGACTACAGCTGGCCGATCAAGCCGTTCGAGAAGCAGCACCCGATCCGCGGCGGCTTCGGCGACCCGCGCACCATCTCGGAGGAGACGCTCGGCACGGACGACGCGGGAGATCCCGGCGACTACTCGTTCCACAACGGGATCGACATCGCGGCGAAGGACGGCACGCCCGTGTACCCGGTCGTGTCGGGCAGAGCGCACGTCATCGACCACGACGCGGTCGGCGTGCGCGCAGGCCGGCGCGTCTTCCGCTACATGCACATCAAGGTGCTCGTAAGGAGCCGCGAGCACGTGATCGCGGGCGTGACCGAGCTCGGCACCGTGATCGCTCCGTTTCATCATGTGCACTTCACGGAGATCGACCGCGAGCGCGTCGTGAACCCGCTGCTGCACATCCGTCCGTACGTCGATCGAACGGCACCGGAGGTGCGCGCGTTCGCGTTCGCAGACCACACCGGTGGCCGGATCGACGGCAATCGCTTGAGCGGCGACGTGATCGTCGGCGGCGAGGCCGAGGACGTACCGCCGATGCGCGTACCCGGCGTGTGGGGCGGCTACCCGCTCGCGCCCGCGCTCGTCCGCTCGTCACTCACGTCCTCTTCGGGCCGTGTCGTCTGGCGCCGGGTCGCCGCGGACTTCATGCGCACCGAGCCGCCGCAGCGGAAGTTCTGGGACGTCTACGCATCGGGCACCTACCAGAACTTTCCCGTGTTCGACCACCACTACTACTGGGGCCTGCCGGGGAGGTACGTCTTCCTGCTGACACATGGGTCGCTCGATACGAATCAGTTCGCGAACGGGAGCTACACGCTGCGCGCGACGGCGGAGGACTTCTGCGGCAACACGGGCACGCTGAGCGAAGGCGTGTCGATCGAGAACTAGACTCGGCTCCATCGACGAGCTCGAGCTTCTCGACTGGAAGCGCCGCGTCTTCGAGACGTACGCGGAGGTGCGTGCGTCCGCGGACCCGGAGCGCGCGTGGCAGCGGTGGCGCGACGTGCGCGACGAGCTCTTCCGCTCGCATCCCCAGACGCCGCTCACTCCCGAGACGCGCGCGGGGTTCGGCGGGCTGCCGTACTTCGACTACGACGCGGAGCTCCGCGTGCTCGCCGAGGTCGAGCCCGCCGAGCCCGTGCAGCGCGAGATTGCAACCTCGGGCGAGCAGCCGTACTCGTTCACGCGCTTCGGGCGCGCGGTCTTCGCGCTCGGCGGCGAGCCTCACTCGCTCGATCTGTACTGGCTCGAAGGGTACGGCGGCGGCGTGTACCTCTGCTTCGCCGACGGCACGAGCGGCCGCGAGACCTACGGCGCAGGCCGTTACCTCCTCGACACCGTGAAGGGCTCCGATCTCGGGAGTCGCGACGGGAAGCTCGTCCTCGACTTCAACTTCTCCTACAACCCGTCGTGCTCGTACGACCCGCGCTGGGTATGCCCGCTGGCGCCGCCGGGCAACAGGCTGCTTGCGCCCATCCGGGCGGGCGAGCAGTATCCGATGCGATGACCCGGCTCGCGCTTGCCACGATCCTCGCCGCGCTCGTCGCGGCAGCCGCCGCGGGGGCGACGCCCGGCAAGGCCTACGTCAGCAACTGCGGCAAGCTCGAGCAGCATCCCGCCTCGATCGTGCTCACGTGCGCCGACGCGAACTACGCGCTCACCGCCCTGAAGTGGTCGGGCTGGACACTCGGCAGCGCTGCCGCGACCGGCAAGGTGCGCGCGAACGACTGCACCCCGAACTGCGCCGCGGGCCACTTCCACAACTACGAGGTGAGCGTCGTCGCCGACCGGCTCGACATCTGCAAGAGCAAACGGGTCTACCTCCGGCTCACACTCACCTACCCGGGCAATCGGCCCGCGGGGCACAAGAAGCGCGAGCCGTGGACGTTCACGTGTGCGTCGGCGACGCACGGGTAGCGAGGTAGCGCAGGTCGCCCGTGAGCAGGCCCGGAATGAACGGGCTGAGGAAGCCGGCGCGCTCGTCGCCGTTCCGGTCGATGACGTAGAACGCGTCGCTGTGCACGACGCCGCCGTTCTTGGTCGCCATGACGGCGATGTGGTACGCGCTCCACACGCGCTGGAGCTGGGCGCGCGTCCCGCGCAGCCACTCGTAGCCCTTCGGCAGGTTCCAGTGCGCGGCGGCATCGGCGATCGTCGCGCGCGTGTCGGCCATGTTGACGCTGACGATCAGGATGGCCGGCCGTGCGCTCGGGGCGAGCTGCTTGACCGCAAGCGCGACCTCTTTCCCCTCGACCGGGCACACGTTCCGGCACAGCGAGTCCATGAAGAGGAGCACGACCGTCTTGCCGCGGTAGGAGCGCAGGCTGATCTCCTGCCCGCGCTGGTCGTTCAGAACGAACGTGGGCGCGGCGACCCGGCCCGCCTTCCACGTCGCCTGCCCTTGAAGCTTCGGAACCGCGAGCGGCTGTGCCTGTGCGCGTCCCGCGCTGAACGAGCTGTGTAACAGCACGCCCACCGCGACGCCGACGACCGCGGCAGCCGCGACGCCGATCGCGAAGAGACGCCGCACCTAGAGCTCACCGCGGCGACGCACGGTCCACGTCCACCAGACGCCGACGACGACCAGCAGCCCCACAGGGAGCAGCAGCGTGAGCAGCGAGGCGGTGAGGAACGAAGCGAGCATCAGGTCTCCCTCGGTCGAAGGTCCTCGGTCGTAAGCGTACGCCGCGGGCTCGACTGGTCGAGCAAGCGGTAGGCGGCAACAAGCACGGCGATCGTGAACGGAATCGACGCCGGCACCCACATCACTCCGGCCGCGAGGTGCTGGTCGGCGAGCGCCGAGATCCCGCCCGGCCGGTGCGCCAGCGCTGCGTAGGCGCCGTAGAGCGGGTGCGAGGCGAACCCGAGCACCACGGCGAGCCCCCAGCTGACGAGGATCGCGCCGGTGCCGTACGCCACGCGCTGCGCGTCGCTCAACCGCCGCCTCGCCCCGGGCGGCGTCAGGTGCAGCCAGAAGAGCAGCCCGGTTCCGAAGAACAGCGTGTGCTCGAGGTCGTGCACGAGCGTGCTGCGGAGCGTCAGGTCGAAGAGGTACGGCACGTGCCACACGACCAGCACGCCGTTGAAGAGCGCGAACGCCGGCAGCGGCGATGCCAGCGCGACAGCGGCACGCCGCAGGGGCGACAGCGCACTGCCCGTGAGCACCGCGCGCGCGAGCGGGCGACGGACGTCGAGCGGAAACGCGCGCGTGAGCCTGGGCCACGGTCGCCCGAGCAGGAGCAGCGGCGGGGCGACCATCATCAGCAGGACGTGCTGCACCATGTGCACCCAGAAGAGGGTGTCCGCGTACGCGTCGACGGGAGAGTCGATCGCGAGGACGAGCGTCGCGAGCCCGGAATAGAACGCGGCGCTTCGCCACCGCGACGGCCGCGCGGCGAAGCGGCCGCCGAGCGCGTACAGCAAGCCGGCGTCGACGATCGCGACGAGCGGCCACTCGACCGGCCAGTTCGCCCCACGGAGCAGAAAGCCCATGGCTTAGAGGAGGTAGAGGACGATCCAGGAAACGATGAAGATGCCGCCGAGGAACAGCGCGTAGAACGACACCGCCTCGAGCGTGGCCGGGACGAGCGACAGCGGGTCGCGGATGTCCGGAGCCTCGCGATGCGAGTCGCCCGCGGCCTCGCCCGCCGCGAACTTCGCCGGGTAGACCTTGCGGTACCGGAGCGACGTCGCCAGCGTCGTCTCGAGCCAGTACAGGAGCCCGACGAGGAAGAGAGCTTCCATCCCCGTCCAGCCGACGTACACGCTCGCGTACGCGCCGTCGGTCGGACCGAAGCCCTGCGTAGACCACTCGACGATCTGCAACACGATCGCGAGCACGATCAGCGCGATCGAGACGGCGCCCTTCTGCCGCCAGGCACGCCGATTGTCCGCGCGGCGATTCACGAGTGCCCAGCGCAAGAGCACCGCCGTGACGACCACCGCGAGCGTCGTCAGCACGCCGAGCGTCTGCGACGGGTCGACGTGCTTCGGCCGCCAGAGCCCGTGGTTGTCGAGGCTCCGGAGGTAGAAGTAGGCGAACAGGAACGCGAAGAAGAAGAACGCGGTCGAGCTGGCCCACAGCCGCGCCGCGACGTACAGGTTCCGCTGCAGCACCTCCGGCGGCTCGCGCTCGACAACGCTGTAGTCGGTCGACTCGTGGGCAAGCTCCGTCATGTGACGGGCCTCGCGGGGGCGACGGCGGGACCGCCGATCCCCGCCTCTTCACCGACGACCCCATACGGGTACGGATCGGGGCCGAACGTCGGAATCCGGTCGAAGTCGTGCACCGGGACCGGCGAAGGCAGCTGGAACTCGATCGACTTCGACCCCCACGGGTTCGCCCCGGCCGGCACGCGCGCAAAGAGCTGCGACCAGATGAGGTTTGCGATGAAGACGAGCATGGATGCACCGAGCACGAACGCCGAGACGGACACCCAGTCGTTCGCGCCTTGCAGATACCCGGCGTAGGTCACCGCGCGCCGCGGCATCCCGAGGAAGCCAACCACGAGCAGCGGCCCGAACGTCGAGTTGAACGAGACGAACATGACCCAGAAGTGGATCTTCCCCAGGCGCTCGTCGAGCATGTAGCCCGTCATCTTCGGCACCCAGTAGTAGATGCCCGCGAAGAACGAGAAGATCAGACCGCCCATGATCGTGTAGTGGAAGTGCGCCATCGAGAAGAAGCTGCCGTGCGTCGTCACGTCACTCGGCACATCCGACAGGAACACTCCCGACAGCCCGCCGATCAGGAAGTTGAAGATCCACGCGAGCGCGAACAGCATCGGCACCGTCAGTCGGATGCGGCCTTTCCAGAGCGTGCCGAGCGCACAGACGAAGATGAAGCCGGTCGGCAGAGAGATCAGCTCGGTCGAGAGCATGTAGAACGGCCGCACGTCTGCGTTCATGCCGCTGACGAACAGGTGGTGCTGCCACACGAGGAACGACAGCAGCGTGATGCCGAGCATCCCGATCACCGCCAACCGGTACCCCCAGAGCGGCTTGCGCGAGAAGACCGGCAGGATCTCGAGCAGGATCCCCATCCCGGGCAGCGCGAGCACGTACACCTCGGGATGTCCGAAGATCCAGAAGAGGTTCTCGTACAGGTAGGGACTCCCGCCTGACTGCGAGTTGAAGAAGCCTGTCTGCGCGGTGCGATCGAGCGTCAGCATCAGCAGCGTCGAGATCAGGACCGGCGCGGCGAGCAGCATCAGGATCGACGTCGAGACCGCGCCCCACACGAAGATCGGCAGCCGGCCCCAACTCATCCCGGGCGCGCGCATCGTGATCACCGTGACCAGCATGTTGAGCCCGAGGAGCGACATCGAGACGCCGACGAGCGCGAAGAACGCGATGTACGCGTCCATGCCCATGTTCGCCTGCTCGCTGAGCGGCGCGTAGCCCGTCCAGCCGGTGGGGAAGCCGCCGAACGCGACTGTCGTCATCAGGAGCACGCCGGCGGCCATCAGCAGCCAGAAGGTGAGCGCCTCGATGCGCGGGAATGCCATCCGGCGCGTTCCGATCATCAGCGGCACGAGGTAGTTCGCGAACGGGCCGATGATCCCGCTCGTCATCATCCCCATCATCATCGTGCCGTGGATGCCGACGAGCGTCAGGTAGTTGTTGCCGTTCCAGGTGAGGTGCGTCGGCCGCATCAGCTCGAAGCGGATCAGCATTGCGTTCAGCCCGCCGATGAAGATGAACGCGCCGATCCCGATCAGGTACTGCATGCCGACGACCTTGTGGTCGGTGCAGAGCCCGAAGTACCGCCCGATTCCCTCGGTCTCCTTCTCACGAAGCGACGGCGGCTTGCCGAGCATCCGCTGCAGCGGGTAGTTCGCGAAGCCGAGTCCGACGAGGAAGCCGATCACGCCCGTGAGGTACGCGACGAAGAGCGCGATGTCGTTCTGCCCCGTGTCGTCGAAGTAGTCGATGCTCGGCGCCTTTATGAGATGGCCTAGCCACCACCCGACGTAGAAGCCGACGACGCCGAGCACGACTCCGGAGAGCAGGTTGAACCTGAAGAGGCTGCGGAGGCTCATCCGGCGCGGAAGGTGGGGTCCGGGTTGTATGACGTCGCGTACTTCGGCAGGTACTTCGAGACCGGTGCGAACTGCGCCTGGCGCGCCGCAATCCACTTCGCAAAGGTCGCGTCCTTCACGACGTAGCCGACGTCTGACATGTAGCCGTGCCAGAGCCCACAGAGCTCGGCGCAGCGGATCTGGAACGAATGCACCTGCCTCGTCTTGACGTATGCGATGTTGTCGACGCCGGGATTCGCGTCCGCCTTCACCCCGAGCTCGTACGCCCAGAAGGAATGAACCACGTCGAGAGACGTCACGTGAAACGCGATCTCGCGACCGACCGGCAGCACGAGCGTCGCAGTCTCGACGCCGCCGTAGGTCGGGTAGCGGTAGGTGAACTGCCACTGCTGGCCGATCACCTGAACCGGGAATACCGGGCCGCTCGGCTTCGAGACCGGATTCGGCCCGTTGCCGCCGCCTGCCCCGTTGTCGGCAAGGAGGCGCGCCGTGCCGAAGATCGCGAGGAAGAGGACGGCAACCGTCGTCGTCGCGAGCCACGCGACCTGCGCCTTGAAGTGGCCGCGAATCGGTGCACCGTCGCGCAGCCCCTCGCCGCGCTTC
>DATAUN010000183.1:0-8965 GCA_036268235.1 Gaiellaceae bacterium | reverse complement strand
TCCCTCCGACCTGGCGGTTGCGCTCGCAGCGCTCGACGCGACGGTGGTGACGCACGCGCGCCGCATCCCGCTCGTCGACTTCCACCGCCTTCCCGGCGACGAGCCGCACCGCGACACGACGCTCGAGCCCGGCGAGCTGATCCTCGCGGTCGAGGTGCCGCCGTTCGCAGGTCGCGCGGCGTATCGCAAGGTGCGTGAGCGCGCGTCCTTCTCATTTGCCCTCGTTTCCGTGGCGGCGGCGCTTCGCGTCGAGGACGGTGTCGTCGCCGACATCCGGCTCGCGCTCGGCGGCGTTGCGCACAAGCCGTGGCGCGCGCGGCTCGCCGAGCAGGCGCTGCGCGGAGGGCCGGCTGCCGCGGCGCGTTTCGAAGAAGCGGCAGCGCTGGAGTTGGCGGAAGCACGCCCGCTGCGCGACAACGCTTTCAAGGTGACGATCGCCCGCAACACGATCCGCCGCACGCTCGAGGAGCTCGTGTGACCGAGACGCTTCAGCGTGCGATCGGCGCGCCACTCGACCGGATCGAGGGTGGCGAGAAGGTCGCCGGCGAGGCGACGTACGCGTACGAGTACGAGGCCGGCGGTGCGGTATATGTCGTCGGAGTCGCGGCGACAATCGCGAAGGGCCGCGTCGTCTCCGTCGACGAGAGCTCAGTGCCCGACGCACTCGCGGTGATCTGGCACGGCAACGCTCCGAAGCTCGAGCAGGTGGAGGACGGCGAGCTCGCGCTCTTCCAGTCGCCCGAGGTCGCGTATCGCAGCCAGTGGGTGGCGGCTGTCATCGCCGAGACCTACGCCGCCGCGCAGGAGGCGGAGCGGGCGCTGCGCATCGAGTACGACGCCGATGAGCACGACGTCGTCCTCAAGGAAGATCATCCGCGGCTGTACACGCCCGAGAAGGTGAACCCGAGCTTCCCCTCCGACACCGACGAGGGCGACTTCGACGGCGCGTTCGCCGCGGCCGAGGTCAGCGTCGACGCCACGTACCGCACGCCGGCCGAGCACAACAACCCGATGGAGCCGCACGCGACGATCGCCGTCTGGGATGGCGACGGCGTGACGCTCTACGACTCGAACCAGGGCGTGGGGCCGGTGCGGAAGGCGGTCGCAAGCGCGTTCGGGATCGACCCGTCGAAGGTGCGCGTGATCGCGCCGCACGTCGGCGGCGGCTTCGGCTCGAAGGGGACGCCGCGCCCGAACGTGATCCTTGCGACGATGGCGGCGAAGATCGTCGGACGTCCCGCCAAGGTCGCCGTGACGCGGCAGCAGATGTTCGCGGTGACGGGCTATCGCACGCCGACGATCCAACGCGTGCGGCTCGGCGCGACGCGCGCCGGCGAGCTGATCGCGATCGCGCACGACGTCGTCGAGCAGACGTCGACCGTGACGGAGTTCGCCGAGCAGACCGCTGTTCCGACCCGGATGATGTACGCCTCGCCGAACCGGCGAACGTCACACCGTCTGGTGAAGCTCGACGTCCCGACGCCGTCGTGGATGCGCGCTCCGGGCGAGTGCCCGGGCATGTTCGCGCTCGAATCGGCGCTGGACGAGCTCGCGCGGGAGCTCGGGCTCGATCCGATCGACCTGCGCATCCGCAACGAGCCAGAGATCGATCCGGAGAGCGGCAACCGGTTCAGCACGCGCAACCTCGTCGGGTGCCTGCGCGAGGGCGCCGAACGCTTCGGCTGGAAGGAGGCGCCGCGGCGCGACGGTCGCATCCTCGTCGGCACGGGCGTCGCCTCGTCGACGTACCCCGCCCGCCGCCAGCCGTCGCAGGCCACGGCGCGTGCCGAGCGCGACGGCTCCTTCGTGGTGCAGATCGCGGCCGCCGACATCGGCACCGGCGCGCGCACCGCGCTGACGCAGATCGCCGCCGACACGCTCGAGGTCGGCGTCGAGCGCGTGCGCGTCGAGATCGGCGACACGCGCTTTCCGCAGGCGATGATCGCCGGCGGCTCGATGGGCACGTCGTCGTGGGGCGCGGCGGTTGTGAAGGCGTGCCGGATGCTGGACGCGCGGCTCGAAGAGGAGCTGCCGGTCGAGGTGCATGCCGACACGGCGGACGAGGCCGCCGGGATCGAGCGTGAGCCGCTCGCGAGCCACGGCTTTGGCGCCCAGTTCGTCGAGGTGCACGTGGACGCGGACACCGGCGAGGTGCGCATCCCCCGCGCCCTCGGTGTGTTCGCGACCGGCCGCATCATGAACGCGAAGACTGCGCGCTCGCAGTTCATCGGCGGCATGACGATGGGCATCTCGATGGCGCTGCTCGAAGAGAGCCGCATGGAGCCGCGCTTCGGCGACTACCTGAACCACGACCTCGCGAGCTACCACGTCGCCGTGAACGCGGACGTGCCGCGCATCGACGTCCACTGGCTCGACGAGGTCGACGAGCATGTGAACCCGATGGGCGCGAAAGGGATCGGCGAGATCGGAATCGTCGGCACCGCGGCCGCGGTTGCGAACGCGGTCTTCGACGCGACGGGCGTGCGCGTCCGCGATCTGCCGATCACGCCGGCCAAGCTCGTCGACCGGCTCTAGAGCTCTTCGATCAGTGCGAGCAGCTCGTCACGGCGGTAGCCGTGTGTGCGCGCGAACGCGATCAGCTCGCGCGCCTTCGCGACCACTGCGCCGGACTCGGCGGTGCCGGCGACGGTCACCCCGCGTCCGCGGCGGAAGTCGAGCAGGCCTTCGTCCCGCAATGCGCGCAGCGCGCGCAGGACGGTGTTCGTGTTGACGCCGAGAACCGCCGCGAGATCGCGAGCGGGAGGGAGGCGCTCTCCGGGCGGCGCCTCGCCGTCCGCGATCGCGCGACGGAGCTCTGCTGCGACCTGCTCGTGCAGGTCGACCGGCTCGTCGCGGTTCACCTTGCCGAATCTCATGGTGCTATGCATACTAGCTTCATCGTGTTGCTGCTGGAACGTCCGCCGACGCCAGAGCCCGAGGCGCTGATCGAGGAGGCGCGGGCACGGCAACGGCGGCGGCGGTTCGGGCTCGCGATCGTCCTCGTCGTGCTCGCAGGCGCCGGTGTCGCTGCCTATCTCACCTGGGGACACTCGTCGCTGCCGGCAATCGACCGGGTGCCGAACGGACCCGTTGTGAACCTGAGCGCGTTCGCAGGTCACGGGAACCTCGCATTCGTTTCGCGCTCGACGCTCTGGGTGGTCGACGGCCGCAAGCTGCGGCGGATGCCGCTCGTTCCTGGCTACTTCGTGCCGCAGGAGCCGCGGCTCTCGCCCGACGGAAAGTGGCTGGCGTATCTCGAAGTGAGCCCGAACGGCGTCACCCCGTCGCAGCTCTGGTTGGCGCATGGTGACGGCAGCGGTGCGCGCGAGGTGTCGATGCCGACGCCCGAAAAGCTTGTCGGCTGGCGTGGCGACGAGCTCGCGGTCATCGCCGGGCCGGAGCGCTCGCGCGTCTGTCCGTGCTCCTCGCCGACAACGGTGCGCCTCGTCACGTCCAGCGGCTCGGTCCGCACGCTCGTGCACGTACCGTCGATCTACAACGCGGCCTGGTCGCCGAGCGGAAACGCGCTCGCGGTGGCCGAGAACGGCCAATTCTGGGCACGCGTCGTCACGTATCCCATCGACGGCGGCGCGTCGCGCGTGTGGCTTTCACGCACGGCGAAACAGCCGCTGAACGGCATGAACGGAACTCTCGTCGACCTTGCCGGGTGGTGGCGGAACGGGATCGGGATCTGGGTGTTCGGCAACGGGATGGTCCACAACAACGACGGGACGCCACTTGATCTGATCACCGAGCCGGGGGCGCGCCCGCGCGAGGTCGCGCAGACGCTCTCGTCGGGGGCGACCGATGCCGTTTCGGCGGGGAGTCGCGGCATCGCGTTCGTCATCACGACCGGGGACAGCGGCCGCAACGTGTTCACGGGCAAGCACCTCGTTGTCTGCTCGCCTTGTCACAGAGTCGGCGGGCCGGAGACGGGAGACCCATCGTGGTCGCCCGACGGCGCCACGCTCGCCTTCACGACCGCGCCGAACTACCGCTTTGGCCCCTGGACACAGCGGCGCATCGAAGCTTGGTTCGCGGCGCATCGCGTGCACCTCTACAACGCTTCGACCGGCCGCGTGACGAACGTCCCCGGCGCGAATGGTGCGACTTCGCTCACCTGGTCCGATGACGGCAGGAGCCTCCTCTTCGTGAGGGACGACGCGTTGTGGCTGTTGCCGTCGCTCGACGGCCGTGCCGAGCGGATCGCCGGCCCGCTCTACCCGCCCAAGAATTGGCCGCAGTACTTCGCCCAAGTCAGCTGGGCGACGCAGTTCTCCTGGGCGTCGCGCTGAACCGGGGTCAGACGCCGGCCGTCGCAAACGGCCAGGTCCCGTCGGCAATCGTGCTGATCGTGCTGATTGCGCGCCAGGATGTGGACGATTCGTCACACACTTCATTCGAAGGACACGTCTCCAGAGGGCGTCTTCGGGGTCAGACCCCGTCTGAAGCGCACGTGTCGCAACGCGGGGGTTAACCCCACCGTCTGACACCGGGCCGTCCCATTTCGCCGCGCTCCGCGCGCCGGCAGCCTCGAAGCACAGGTTGACCGACGAAAGGACAGGCGAAATGAAGCTCAACATCACCGCGCGGGCCGCTCGTTGGAGCGCGGCGCATTGGAAGACCGCGACACTGCTCTGGCTCGCGTTCGTTGTTGCGGCCGTCGCCCTCGGGCTGCTGGCCGGGAAGAAAGGCCTCACGGACGCCGAGAGCTCGAACGGCGAGACGGCCCGCGCGGAGACGATCCTCGCGCACGCCGGCTTCCAGACGCCGGCGAGCGAGAGCGTCTTCATCCAGTCGAAGACGGGCGACATCTCGCGTGAGGCGCGGACCGTTGTCGCACGGCTGCGCACGCTGCCGCAGGTCGAGCATGTCCGCCGGACGCAGACCTCGCGCGACGGCCGCTCGACGCTCGTCGCACTCGACCTGCGCGGCGACCCCGCGAACGCCGACACGCAGGTTCAGCCGGTGCTGAAGGCTGTTGCGCAGCTACAGCGGCAGGCCCCGCGCTTCACGGTCGCCGAGTACGGCGAGGCGAGTGTCGACCTGCAGGGCGGCGACAAAGGCAACAAGGACCTCTCGAAGGCAGAGGAGCTGTCGCTGCCGATCACGTTTGTGATCCTGCTGCTCGCGTTCGGCGCCTTCGTCGCGGCCGGCATTCCGGTGCTGCTCGCGATCTCCGCAGTCTTTGCGGCGATCGGTCTCGACGCGCTGTCGAGTCACGTCTGGCACACCGCCGATCCCGCGGCTTCCGTGATCCTGCTGATCGGCATGGCCGTCGGCGTCGACTACTCGCTCTTCTACGTGAAGCGCGAGCGCGAAGAGCGACGGCGCGGTCACGGCGACGACGCCCTGATCCGCGCAGCGTCGACGTCCGGGATGGCAGTGCTCGTCTCCGGCGGCACGGTGTTGATCGCGATGGCGGGCATGCTGCTCTCCGGCTCGCGCATCTTCACGGCGCTCGGGATCGCGTCGATGCTTGTCGTCGCCGTGGCCGTCATCGGCTCGCTGACCGTGCTGCCGGCGCTGCTCGGCAAGCTCGGCGACCGCATCGAGCGCGGAGTGCTCGCGGTGCTCGTACCGCGGTGGCGCACCCGCCGCACGCTGATCCAGCGCGCGAAGGGCGACGCCGACTCCTCACGGATCTGGGGCTTCGTCCTGCGGCCCGTGCTTCGGCATCCGTGGCTCGCAGCCGGTGCTTCGCTGTGGGCGCTCGTCGTGCTCGCGCTCCCGGCGCTCTCCATTCACACCGCGATGCCGGGTGTCGCCGACATGTCGAAGAGCATCCCGTCGGTCGCGGCCTTCGATCGCGCGAATGCGGTGTTCCCCGGCACGCAGGTCCCGCTCGAGCTCGTGCTGCGCGCGAAGGACGTCGAGGCGGCGCCCGTGCAGCACGCGGTCGCCGAGCTGCACCGGAAGGCGGTCGCGACCGGCCTGATGGTCGAGCCGGTGACCGTTGCCGTGAACACGACGCACACCGTCGAGCGCATCTCGCTGCCGGTGCGCGGCAACGGCGAGGACGCGACGTCGACGCGGGCGCTCTCGGTGCTCCGCTCGACGCTCATCCCAGTAACGATCGGGCGGATCCCGAACGTCGACCACGCGGTCACGGGCGACACGGCCGGGAACGTCGACTTCAACAACGCGGTCAAGCATCGCTTCCCGTACGTGTTCGCGTTCGTGCTCGGGCTCGCGTTCCTGTTGCTGCTCGCGACCTTCCGGTCCGTGGTGATTCCGCTGACCGCGATCGGGCTGAACCTGCTGTCGGTCGGCGCGGCGTACGGTGTGCTCGTGTGGATCTTCCAGCAGGGACACCTTCAGTCCGTGCTCGGATTCCACTCGGACGGTGCGATCGTGACCTGGCTGCCGCTGTTCCTGTTCGCAATCCTGTTCGCCCTCTCGATGGACTACCACGTGTTCATCGTCAGCCGGATCAAGGAGCTCGTGGACGGGGGCATGTCGAACTCCGACGCGGTCGCGGTCGGGATCAGGACGACGGCCGGCACGGTGACCTCGGCCGCTGCGGTGATGGTCGGGGTGTTCGCTCTGTTCGCGTCGCTGAGCTCACTCGACATCAAGCAGATGGGCGTCGGCCTCGCGGTCGCGGTGCTGCTGGATGCGACGATCATCCGTGGCGTGCTGCTCCCCGCGACGATGAAGATCCTCGGCCGCGCGAACTGGTACCTGCCGCGTGCGCTTGGCTGGCTGCCCGAACGGCAGCTCGAGGCGTCGTCATGAGGAGAGTCCTCTTCGCAGTCTCCGGCCTCGCGAGCGGCACCCTCGCGTTCGGGTTGCTGCTCGCAGGCTGGATCGCCGTGCCGTTGCTCTGCCTGACGCCTCTCGCGTCGCCCGCGCTTGTTGCGTTCCGTGCGGCGATCGGGGGCGGCGCGCGGGCGGAGGGCCAACTTGCGAACCGGCTGCTCGGAACGGAGGTGGGCCGGAACCGGCTCACCTCCGGCGGTGCGGGTTACTGGGGCCGCGCCCGCGCCGTTGCGCAGGATGCGATGTTCTGGCGGGAGCAGGGGTACTTGCTCGCGCGGGTGCTCGTCGCGTGGCCGCTCGGCGTCGGGGTCGTGACGCTCTTTGGCTCGTCGCTCGGGCTGATCGGGATGCCGATCTCGTACCGCTTCGTGAACGAGCACGTTGGCTCGTGGCACGTCGACTCGCTCGAGCGCGCGGTGCTGCTCGTCCCGCTTGGTGTAATCGGCGTCGTGCTCTCCCTCGCCACAGCGCGCGGTGTGGCCGCCGCCTGGCGCAGGTTCGCCGTCCCGCTCCTCGAGCCCGGGCGCGCGCCCGCGGCGCCCGCCGTGGCGACACGCGTGCTTCTGACCGCGCTCGTGGACGCCGTCGTCCTGGTCGTCTGGGCGTTGACCGGTGCCGGGACCTTCTGGCCGGGCTGGGTGATCATCGCCACCGGGCTCGTGCTCGCGCTGTTCGGGTGGCGGAAGGTCGTCGGCTGGGTCGTCTCGCTCGGTGTCTTCGTCGTGCTCGTCTGGGTGCTCGCCGGCGGCGGCACGTTCTGGCCGGTCTGGCCGTTGCTCGCGCTCGCAGTGGTGCTCGCGCTGTGGTGGCTCTTCGTCCGCTCGCGCGGACGTCTCGAGGAGCGGATCGAGACGCTCGAGACGACGCGCGCCGGCGCCGTCGACGTGCAGGAGAGCGAGCTTCGCCGGATCGAGCGCGACCTGCACGACGGCGCCCAGGCGCGCCTCGTCGCGCTGGGCATGAACCTCGGCATGGCCGAGCAGAAGCTCGCCGTCGACCCGGAGGCCGCACGCGATCTCGTCACGGAGGCGCGGCTCGGCGTCGAGGAGGCGCTGCGCGAGCTCCGCGACCTCGCACGCGGCATCCATCCGCCTGTGCTCACCGACCGCGGGCTCGAGGCGGCGATCGCCGCCCTCGCAAATCGAAGTGCCGTGCCCGTGTTCGTCGACGCGGACGTGCGCGAGCGGCCCCCGGCCGCGGTCGAGACTGCGGCCTACTTCGTCGCCGCCGAGGCGTTGACGAACGCAGCGAAGCATGCCGGCGCGACACGCATCGACGTCCGCGTCCTTCGGGAGCCGGGAACGCTGCGCGTGCAGGTCTCCGACGACGGCCGGGGCGACGCCGATCCCGCCGGCTCCGGCCTCACGGGACTGCGGCATCGGGTCGAAGCCCTCGACGGAAGGCTGACGGTCGTGAGCCCGCCCGGCGGTGGGACGACGCTACTTGCGGAGCTGCCGTGCGCGTCCTGATCGCCGAAGACCTGGCGCTCCTGCGCGACGGGCTGACTCGCCTGCTACGTGACAACGGATTCGACGTGGTCGACGCCGTCGCGGATGCCGACGCGCTCGTCCACGCGGCCCGGCGCGAAAGGCCGGACATCGCCATCGTCGACATCAGGCTGCCGCCGTCGTTTCGCGACGAGGGGCTGCGCGCAGCGCTCGAGCTACGCCGCACCATGCCTGCGATGGCAATCCTCGTCGTCTCGCAGTACGTCGAGCACGCGTATGCGACCGAGCTACTCGCCGAGGGCGGCGGCGGAGTCGGCTACCTGCTGAAGGACCGGATCATGAACGTCGACGAGTTCGTCGACGCCGTGCGCCGGGTCGCGGAAGGTGGAACGGCGCTCGACCCCGAGGTGGTCGCACAGCTCTTCTCACAAGGCCGGGCGAAGGGGCCACTTCAGCGCCTGACACCGCGCGAGCTCGAGGTGCTCGGTCTCATGGCGGAGGGGCGCTCGAATGCCGCAATCGCGTCGAAGCTCGTGCTCAGCATCGGCGCCGTCGAGAAGCACGTCGCGGGCATCTTCACGAAGCTCGGCCTGCAGCAGACGCGGGAGGACCACCGCCGCGTGCTCGCGGTGCTCGCGTATCTGCAGGCGTAGGTCAGGTGCCCGGCAGCTGCTTTTCGAGCTCGGCCGCGACCTCGTCGACCGCCTCGGCCGGCGTGCCTTCGTGCTCGCAGTGGTCTCGCCATTCCCACTGCT
>DATAUN010000182.1:0-5619 GCA_036268235.1 Gaiellaceae bacterium | reverse complement strand
CGCGCGTCCGCGGGTCCATCGCAAGCCGCGCCTCGACGGGGTACCACCGGTTGTGGCGCACGATCAGGTCGTTCACCTCGCCGAAGTCCCACCGCGTTGCGATCTGCAGCCAGCGCTCCGGATCGCCACCGTGCTGCGCGTGCGCCTCGGCGAGACGACGCGTGTGCGCCTCGACCGCCTCGTCGATGTCCCGCAGGCGCTGCATGTAGGGGAGCGGCCCGCCCAGCGAGGCGAGGTACCGGTCGGCCTCGGCGCGAAAACGGCGAATCCGCCGCTTGAGCGGCGCTCCTGTGAGCGGGTTGAGGTCGACGTCGTCGACCAGCTTCCTCCGCTCAGCCGCCGACCGCGGCGTGACGTCGCGGACGCCCCACTCCCCGATGATGTCCTCGGGCCGGCGCTGCACGCGCCCAAAATAGCTAGAGCGATTGCGGGTCGACGTCGACAACCGCGCTCAGCCCGGCGCGCCGCATGTTCGGTGCAGCGGCCGCGAGCAGATGCGCCGCCTGGGAGGCGATCCTGCGCGGTTGCTTCGTCTTCGCGACGAGCTGCGCGCGATGCTTGCCGCGCAGGCGAAGGAGCGGCGCCGGGCCGAGCAGCTCGGCTCCCTGCACGCCCGCCTTCAGCTCCTCGAGCGCGCGGACGACCGGCTCGAGCGCGGGCCCCGTGACGACGATTCGGACGAGGTGCGCGTACGGCGGATAGTCGAGGGCCTGCCGCCGCTCGAGCTCCTCCGTCAGGAAGCGGCCGACGTCGTGCCGCGCCGCATGCACGATCGGGCGCGCGTCCGGCTGGAACGTCTGCACGAGCACGCGGCCGGGCGCGTCGCGGCCGCTGCGCCCGGCGAGCTGCGTGATCAGCTGGAACGTGCGCTCCTCCGCACGAAAGTCCGGCAAGCCGAGCCCCGTGTCGGCGTCGACCACGGCCGCAAGCTCGACACCCGTGAAGTGATGCCCCTTCGCGACCATCTGCGTGCCGAGCAGCACGGCTCCCTCCGCGTCGGCGAAGCGCTGCAGGAGCGCCGCCAGCTGCTCGGGCTTCGCGACGACGTCCGCGTCGAGGCGGATCAGCTCGAGATCCGGGAGCTCGCGCGCGAGCTCGCGCTCCAGCTTCTGGGTGCCGGCGCCGATCCGGGCGAGATCGGGCGAGCCGCAGGCCGGGCAGTTCGCAGGCGCAGCGCGCGCGAAGCCGCAGTGGTGACACTGAAGCGACGAGTCGCCGTGCAGGGTCAGCGCGACGTCGCAGTTCGGGCAGCGGATCGTCGTGCCGCACGCGCGGCAGTGCAGCGCGGGCGCGACGCCGCGACGGTTCAGCAGCAGGATTGCCTTGCCGCGGTTCTCGGCAACGCGGCGAAGCGCGTCAAGCAGCGGCGCCGAGAGCGGGTAGCCCGCTTCCCGCCGCAGGTCCACGACTCGCACCGGCGGCAGCGACGCGCCGATGCGGCCGCCGAGCGCGAGACGCTCCAACGATGCCCAGCTCTCGGGACGCGGCGTCGCCGATCCGTACACCGCGACCGCGCCCTCGAGCGCGGCCCGCTTTGCCGCGACGGTCCGCGCGTCATACCGCGGGTCCGAGTCCTGCTTGTACGACGCGTCGTGCTCCTCGTCGACGACGATCAGCCCGAGGCCGCGGATCGGCGCGAAGATCGCGGAACGCGCGCCGACGACGATGCGCGCGTCGCCCCGCACGATGCGCTCGCGCTCGTCGCGCCGCTCCGCCTCCGTCAGCCCGGAGTGCAGGATCGCGACGCGATCGCCGAAGCGCGCCCGCACCCGACCCACCGTCTGCGGCGCGAGCGCGATCTCGGGAACGAGGATGATCGTTCCGAGCCCGCGTTCGAGCAGCGCGGCGCAGGCCTGGAGGTAGACCTCCGTCTTGCCCGAGCCGGTCGCGCCGTAGAGCAGCAGGTTCGTCCCGGGCGCGGCGTCGACAATTCGGGCGATGGCGGCCGTCTGCTCGTCCGAGAGCGACGCGGGCGCCGCCTCGCCGCCGAGCGACTGCCGCTCCGCCGGCGGCGCCTGCTCCTTGCGCCGCTTCGGCATCTCGGGCGCGACGAGCGCGAGCGCGCGCGCAGGCGTTGAGCCGTAGTAGTCGGCGAGCCAAAGCGCGAGCTCGACGAGCGTCGGCGGGATCTGGCCGATGACGCTCTCGATCGGACGCGCGTCGATCCCCTCGGGCGACGACGCGACGAGCTCCGTCACGATCCCCCGCGCGCGCGAGCGCCCGAACGGCACGCGCACGATCGCACCGACGCCGACGTCGTCGGGAACCTCGTACGTGAACGCGCGCGCGACCGCCCGCGCGGTGACGAGCGGATAGACCGATGCGTAGGCCATTACGCGGGCTGCTCTTCGGTGCGCGCGCGGTGGCGCAGCTGCTTGAACGAGAGCGTCCCCGCCATCAGCCAGATCGAGATCAGCGCCAGCAGAAGATTGACGACGGTGATCGCGATGTTCATGCCGACGCTGAACGCGAGCAGCAGCGCGTGCGACTCGCCGCGCCCGCGGAACAGAAACTCCGTCAGCCCCTGCTTCGTGCCGGCGCCGCCGGGCGTCGCGGGAAAGAGCGTCGCAAGCGAGTCGACGACGAGCGCGAGCAACGCGTTGTGGATCGACGCGTGCACGTCGAAGGCTTCGAGGAAGAAGTACAGCGAGCCGACGCGGAAGAACCACGAGATGCTCTGCGGCAGCAGCACCGACCGTAGGAAGCGGCGGCGATCGCGCAGGATGGCGAAGCCCTGACGGACGCGCTCGCGGAAGTGGTAGATGCGGGCGCGCGCAACGAACCAGCCGACGACGGCAAGGATCGCGAGCGCGCCGATCAGGTACAGCGTGAACCGCTCGTCCCGCAGGAAGAACTTCCAGTCGACGGTCGGGATGCGCGAGTAGAACGTATGTGTCGGCAGCACGCCGGTCGCAAGCGCCCACACGAGCACGATCCCCGCCGTCACCGAGTCGAACAGCGTCTCGACGATCAAGGTCGGTCCGAGCGTCGAGTACGTCGCATCCTCGATGCGATGCTTGACGAGGTACATCTTCACGAGATCGCCGCCGCGCGCCGGCACCACTGAGTTGACGCCGACGCCCGCGACGTACGCGCCGAGCGCCGTCCGGTACTTCAGCCGCGCACCGGGATACGCGGCGTCGACGATCGCGCGCCATGCGCCCGCGCGGAAGAGCAGCTTGATCACGTGACACGCGAGCGCGAGGCCGAGAAACTCCCACTTCACCGCCGCGAGCTGGTGGAAGAAGACGCCTACCGCATGGAGAAAGTGGCCCAAGGAGGGCCAGGGTAGTTCAGGCCCCGGCGGCTACCAGCACCCAGTCGGTGGCGAAGCCGAGCAGCATTCCGATCAGCAGCGTCCAGCCGACGAGCTTCGGCATCCCGAAGCGCTTGCACACCTCGAAGAGCTGCATGACGACGTAGAGAATCGACCCGCCGGCGGCTGCGAAGAAGACGACGCCGAGCGCCGGGCTCACCCACGCCTGGCCGACGACCGTGCCGAGGAACGTCGGCCCGCCGCCGATCAGGCCCATCGCACCGAGGAACCGCCAGCTCGGCAGCTCGACCTCACCCGACATCGGGCCGACGATGCCGAAGCCCTCGGTCGTGTTGTGCAGGCCGAAGCCGATGATCAGCACGAGGGCGAGGCTGAGCTCGCCCGAGGCCGCCGACTGACCGATCGCGAGCCCTTCGCCGAAGTTGTGCAGACCGATGCCCGTCGCGATCAGCACCGCGAGCCGGTGCCCCGGCGTGAGCGACTGGAGCCACGAGGGCTGCTCGAGCGGCGCCGCGCGCTGGTGCTGCATCCAGTGGTCGTAGTAGACGAGGCTCATGAGACCGGCGGCAAACCCGAGCGAGAGCAGCGCCGCCTCGCCGGCGAAGACCCACCAGTGATGACCGCGGATGTTCGACTCGATCGGGTCGACGCCATTCGACATCACGTCCCAGAAGAGGAAGACGAGGATGCCGGTGGCGAGCGCCGAGAGCGACGCGCGGAGGGCCGGCGAGGTGCTGCGATAACGACCCATCGGCAGCCCGACGAAGATCGTCAGGCCGGCGATCGCGCCGAGGAGCAGGATGCTCGCAGTGCTCATGTCAGGCGGACCTTACATACGGCGCACCTCTACGATCGGTTTCATGGCCGTCAGCCACGGAATCGACGAGTACCTCGAGACGATCTACTTTCTCGCGTTCCCGATCGGCGAGTACCGGCCCGACCCGCCCGGCACGTCGCAGACGATCGCTTCCCGGGTTGCGGAGATGCTCGGCGTGTCGCGGGCCTCGGCGGGCGAGATGCTGAAGCGGCTCGAGGCGGAGGGGCTCGTCGAGCGCGGCGAGCACAAGGAGGCGATCCTCACCGAGGCGGGCGCCGATCGCGCGCGGAAGGTCGTGCGCAAGCACCGTGTGATCGAGCGGCTGCTGACCGACTTCATGGGCTACACCGGTGCCGAGGCGCACGTGCATGCGGACGAGCTCGGCGGCACGTTCACCGACGAGATGATCGAGCGCATCGAGGAAAAGCTCGGCCATCCGGAGCGCTGTCCGCACGGCTGGCCGATCGACCCGGACTTCGAGCAGGAGGAGAACCGCGAGCTCGAGCCGCTCTCGGATCTGCCTGCCGGCGCAACGGCGACGATCATCCGGCTCGCCGAGCACGACGGCGACCTGCTGCACTGGTTCTACGACGAGGGGCTCGTGCCCGGCACGGTCGTCGAGCTGCGCGCCGCCGAGCCGGCCGCGGGCCAGTTCCGCGTCGGCGTCGACGGCAGCGAGAAGGCGATCGGCGAGAAGGCCGCCGCCGGTCTCTTCGTGCGCCGCGCGGCCTAGTCCGTTCTCCGATAGCGGCCGTGGTTCGGTTGGCCATTTCGGCCACGTCCACCGCGTGACGAACGTTCCCCAGTTACCCGTCTCCCCCGGACAGCGATTTCCGGCGCGGACCCCCTTGAACCACTCGGAGGACATGTCCACCTGTGGACGGTCCGCGACGGTGCCTGGCACCAGACGGGGCTGCACCAACCATGGCCGGAGTGGTGTTGTCCTTCGGCCGGCTTGGGGACGTGGCCCTGCGGGCTAGTCGACCGAGGCGGTCGCCGCCAGCCCTGCGGCGGCGCGCAGCGCGTCGGCCTTGTCGGTGCGCTCCCACGTGAAGTCGTGGTCGTCGCGGCCGAAGTGGCCGTACGCGGAGGTCTTCAGGTAGATCGGACGGCGCAGGTCGAGGTCGCGGAGGATCGCGCCCGGCCGCAGGTCGAACTGCTCGTCGACGAGCGCCTCGATCTTCGCCACCGGCACGTGCTCGGTCCCGAACGTCTCGACGAGCACCGAGAACGGCCGCGCCACGCCGATCGCATAGGCGACCTGGATCTGGCAGCGGTCGGCGAGGCCCGCCGCGACGACGTTCTTCGCGACGTAGCGCGCGGCGTACGCAGCCGAGCGGTCGACCTTCGTCGGGTCCTGGCCGGAGAACGCGCCGCCGCCGTGCGGCGCGGCGCCTCCGTAGGTATCGACGATGATCTTGCGGCCGGTCAGTCCGGTGTCGCCCATCGGGCCGCCGATCACGAACTTGCCCGTCGGGTTGACGTAGACGAAGTCGGGATCGTCGAAGCTCTTCTCGTCGTAGAG
>DATAUN010000181.1:0-4090 GCA_036268235.1 Gaiellaceae bacterium | reverse complement strand
AGGTTGTTGTACGACAGCTCCTTGCCGCCGAGCTGGTCGACCTGCGAGAGGAGATGACGGCGCGCTCCGAGCTCGCGGTAGTAGGCAGCCGCCTGGTGCGGGTTCTCGCCGTACGAGAGATCGGTCACCTTGCGGAACGCGAGCGTCAGCTGCTCGGGGAACTTCTCGAGCTCGCCGAACCAGTTCGCAATCGTCGCCTCGTACGCGGCAGTCGTTTGGAACGCCTCGCGCGCGAGGCTGCGCTTCGTGTCCAGCGTCACCTCGCCGTGCTCGCGCAGCTCGTCGAGGACGACGTCGTACTGCTCCTCGCTCGAGACGGCCGCGACGTGCGGGAAGTTCTTCGCGGCGGCGCGCAGCATCGACGGACCGCCGACGTCGATCATCTCGACGACCTCCGCCTCGGTCACGCCGCGCCGTCCGGCGACCGACGCGAACGGATAGAGGTTGACGCACACGACGTCGAACGGCTCGATCTCGTGCTCGGCGAGCGTTGCGTTGTCCTCGGCCAGGTCGCGGCGCGCGAGGATGCCGGCATGGATGCGCGGGTGCAGCGTCTTGACGCGGCCGCCGAGCATCTCCGGCGCCTGGGTCACGTCCTCGACGCGCGTCACCGGCAGCCCCTGTTCCTCGAGGAACGCCGCAGTTCCGCCCGACGAGACGAGCTCGAACCCGAGGTCGTGCAGCCCCCGTGCGAAGCGGTCGACGCCCTCCTTCTCGTAGACCGAGATCAGTGCGCGGCCAGGCACAGCTCTCTCACCACCTGTGGCAGAAGTCGATGCTCGACGGAATGGATGCGCGCCTCGAGTGTCTCGCGCGGCTCGACGCGTACTTCTTCCTGCGCGATCACCGGCCCGGTGTCGAGCCCCTCGTCGACGTAGTGCACGGTGACGCCGGTCGTCTCGGCAGCGGCGGCGAGCGCGTCGTCGATCGCGTGCGCCCCTGGGAACGCCGGCAGGAGCGAAGGGTGGACGTTGACGATGCGCCCGGGGAAGCGGCGCAGGAACGGCTCGGTGAGCAGGTGCATGTAGCCGGCGAGCACGACGAGGTCGACGTCGTGCTCCTCGAGCCACGTCGCGAGCACGAGGTCTCGTTCGGTGCGGTCGGCGTGGCAGTCGAGGCTGAACGTCGCGGTTGGGATCCTTGCTTCGCGCGCGCGGTGCAGCGCGTAGGCGTCCTTCCGATTCGATGCGACGGCCGAGATCGGCAGGTCGGCGTCGATCAGCGCCTGGAGATTCGTGCCGTTGCCGCTGACGAGGACGCCGATCACGCGATCGTCCCGATCGCGAGCTCGCCAGGTTGCGCCTCGGCGACGACCGCGCACCAGCCGATGCCGACGTTGAACACGCGACGGAGCTCGTCCTCTTCGACGTGGCGCGCGAGCCAGTGGAAGACGGGCGGGCGCTCCCACACGTCCCAGTCGAGCGCGGCTGTGCGGCCGTCCGGGAGCACGCGCTCGAGGTTCCCGAGAATGCCGCCGCCCGTCACGTGCACGAACGCTTTCGCGCGTGAGCGGAGAGCGCGCGCGACGTCGAGGTAGAGGCGCGTCGGGGCAAGCAGGTCGGGGCCGTCGTAGTCCTCGTCGTCGAGCACCCGCCGGACGAGCGTGAACCCGTTCGCGTGCACACCGGCCGACGGGAAGCCGATCACGACGTCGCCGGGCGCGATCGTCGACCCGTCGATCAGGTCGTCGCGAGCGACGACGCCGACGCACGTGCCGGCGAAATCGAGCTCGCCTTCCGCATAGATGCCGGGCAGCTCGGCCGTCTCGCCACCGACCAGCGCGACCCCGGCCGCGCGGCAGACGTCTGCGGCGCCGTCGACAAGCTCGGCGACCTCCTCAAGCCGGATCTCGTTCGCCGCGACGTAGTCGAGGAGCATCAGCGGGTCGGCGCCGCAGGTGGCGACGTCGTTGATGCAGTGCGCTGCGAGGTCGGCACCGCAGTCGCGCAGGCGGCCGCGCTGCCGCGCGAGGATCAGCTTCGTCCCGACGCCGTCGGTCGACGCGGCAAGGAGCCGCTCCCCGTCGAGCGGGTGCAGCCCGGCGAACGCGCCGAAGCCCTGCGCGCCTGTCGACTCGACCGCTGTGCGGAGGCGCTCGACGATCGAGCCGGCGGTCGCCAGCGAGACCCCTGCTGCGGCGTAGCTGTGCTCCGTCACTCGAAGCGCTCACCGTACAGCTCGGGTCGGCCTTCGGGACCGCCGGCGAGAAAGCGCACCAGTGTCTCGCCGACCTGCACTGCGTTGTCCTTCGCCTCGAGCCCAAGGATGTCCGCGAGCGCGCCCGCCTTCGACTCCGGCTCGTCGGCGCGCAGCTGCAGCTCGGACAGGCGCAGGTCGTCGCCCTCTGCGAGCAGCTCCTCGATCCAGTCGCGCGGTGGATGAACCTCGAGCCGGTAGCCGGCGTTCGTCGCCACGAACGTGCGCCGCCCGCCGTGCTCTTGCACCCGCAGGTTCCACTGCATCGCGCGGCCGAGCACCGACTGGAAGTCGTCCTCGTCGAGCGCGACGCCGAGATGGTCGACACGCGGCACCCGCCAGTGCCCCGGCTGGACGACGACGTTGACGGCGCCGCGCTCCAGCTCGGACAGCCGCAGCTTGAACCCGTCGTGATCGAGCTTCTCCCACGAGACGCCCTGCTCGACGGCAACGTGCTCGTCGCCGATCCGCCCGTAGCGCGCCACCAGGTCGAAGCCGAGCTTCCCGAGATAGCGCGCCTCGACGTCACGGAGCTGCGAGGTGACGAGGTGGTAGTGGAAGAGCTGCACGCGACTAGTCTTCCAATTGCCGATGGGCTCGCCGTCGCTTTACTCGCCCTGGTCGCTCGAGCCGCTTCAGGTCGTGCCGACGGTGGTGGTTGCGTTCCTCTACCTGCGCCGCACGCGCACGTTGAAGCACACGGGGCGCCCGGTCTCCGGCTGGCGCCAGGCCGCCTTCTGGACGGGGATCGCTCTCGTCGTCCTCGCGCTCAACTCGCCGATCGACGAGCTCGGCGAGCAGCACTTCTTCTTCATCCACATGGCGCAGCACGTCCTGCTCGGAGATCTCGCGCCGCTGTGCTTCGTGCTCGGGATGAACGGCCAGATCCTGCGGCCGGTCCTCGCGATCCCGATCGTCGAGAAGCTCCGCGTGCTCGCGCACCCACTCGTCGCGCTGCCGATCTGGGCGGTCGACCTCTATATGTGGCACATCCCGCTCCTCTACGACGGCGCGCTTCACCACGACTCGATCCACGCCCTCGAGCACTTCTGCTTCTTCACCGCCGGCTGCCTGATGTGGGAGCCGGTCGTCGAGACGCTGCCCGCGCCCGCGTGGTTCGGCACCGGGATGAAGCTCGGCTACATCGCGACCGTGCGGATCATCGAGACGATCCTCGGCAACATCTTCATCTGGTCGTCGAGCCCGTTCTACGGCGTCTACAAGCATGCGCCCGAGTGGGGGATCACTCCGGCGCACGACCAGAACCTGGGCGGGATCGTGATGATGGCCGAGGGGTCGATCGTCACCCTCGTCGCGCTCGCGTGGCTCTTCCTGCGGCTCGCCTCCGAGGGCGAGCTGCGCCAGCAGCTGATCGAGCAGGGCCTTGACCCGCGCCAGGTGCAGCGCGCGGTGCGGTTCGGGCGGGCGAAGGATCTTGGCGCCGTGCGCTGAACCTTGCGGCAATCGCAACGAGGAGGCTCGACATGGAAGGTTCCACGAATTGGCCGGGTGGCGCGCGTCTGCCGGTTCCGGGCAACGCGGAGTGGTTCTGGTGGGCCGTTATGGCGGTGATCATCGCCATCGTCTGCCTCGCCTCGAGCCAGGTGGGCGCCGCGACCTGGGTCGACTTCATGAAGTGGACGACGGCCGCCTATCTGATCTCGCGCGGGATCGCGAAGGCATCGCGCGTCCTCGAGCAGTAGCTAGACGGTCTCGAACCTGAGCTTTGTCGCGTCTGCCGGCACGCGCGTCGGGTACTCGCGCGTGAGGCAGGCGCGGCACAGCGAGGACGCGGGCCGCCGCGTCGACTCCTCGAGCCCGTCGAGCGAGAGGTAGGCGAGGCTCGTCGCCCCGATCGCCTCGCGCACCTCTTCGACGGTGGAGTGCGCGGCGA
>DATAUN010000180.1:0-6129 GCA_036268235.1 Gaiellaceae bacterium | reverse complement strand
ACACCGTCGCGACGACGGTGCCCGTGCCGGCATGACCGGGGTTGCCGTCGTATCCGCTCGCCGTCTTCACGACGACGACGGCGATCGTGTTGCCTGAGATCGTCGAGCCGGACTTGCTCGTCGAGCTCGTCACGATGACGGCCATGTAGGTGGGCAATGGTCCGGACGGCGGCGGTGCGCTATTGCCCGGATCGGTGCTCCAGTTCACTCCGCACGTGGGGGCCGTCGGACGTAGCGCGAAGCCCTTGAACGACGACGGCGCCGAGCCGTCGCTGAGCGCGTTCGACTTCGACCACTGCGATCCCCAGAACGTGACGACACCCGTCGTGCTGCGGTCGCCGATCACGAACGTGCCGCCGCCCGGCGCGAGTGCGTAGAGCAGCGACTGTGTCGACCCTGCCGACGCGGCGTAGTACGAGTCGCCGGTGAACGACCCACTGGCGGTGACAGGGCCGAGCGTTCCGCTCGCCGTGACCTTGCACGTCGCGACACCCGAAGTGCTCGTGACGCCGGTGCACGCCTGCGTGCCGAGCTTCAGCGTCAGCGTGCGACCGGCGACCGGCTTGATGCCGTCCTCGAGCAGCACACCGCTGAGCGTCGTGCTGCTACCGACGAGCGCCGTCGCTGCGGTCGTGACCGCGACGGTCGTCTCTTCGTGCGTGACGGCGAACGTCGTCGCCGCGGTCGTTGCTGCATACGTCGAGCTCCCCGCAAACGCGACCGTCAGCGGATACGAGCCGGAGGGCTGCGAGACGAGGATCAGGCAGAACGCGACGCCGTGAAGATCGGTGATCCCGATGCAGCTCTGCGAGCCCATCGTGAAGGTCACCCGCTGGAGCACGAGCGGCGTCCTGTTCGGCCCGAGCAACGTTGCTGAGAGCAACGCGATGTCGTCGTAGTCGGTTGCGGTCGCGCCGTTGTACGTGAGCGTCGCGGGCGCCAGCAGCGCGACCGTCTTCGTGTCGTTCGACGTCGCGTAATCGAGGTCGCCGGCGAAGGTCGCGGTGAGTGTTGCGGACGAGCCCGTGGGAGTCGTCACGGCGCACGACGCGACACCGCTCGCGGCGGTTGTCGCGGTGCACGAGTTGGCACCGAGCGAGAGCGTCAAGAGCTTGCCTGCGAGCGGCGTTCCGGAGCTGGTCAGCGTCGCGCTCAGCGTCGTCGCGCTGGAGCCGACGGCCGGCGTCGCCGCGGCCGTGGTCGTGGGCGCAAGCGTGATCGCAAACGGCGCGCTTGTCGAGGTCCCGTTGGTGAAGCCGTCGCCGCCGTACGACGCGTTGACGGTGTACGCGCCGCTGTCCTGCACGATCGACGGGAGGGTGCAGGTGGCGACGCCGTTCGCGTCTGTCGTACCGGTGCAGCTTTGCGTACCGAGCGTGAAGGTCACCGTGCGCCCGGAAAGGCGCGTTCCCGTGGTCTCGGTCAGGACGGCCGAGAGCGTTGCCGGGGCGTGGTAGGCGGCGGTCGCCGCGCCGGTGTACTGGAGGCTCGTGTCGAAGACGAGCTGCGCGATCGTGCCGGCGCTCGACGCGGCGTAGTCCGTAGTGCCCGCGAACGTCCCGTTGAGCGTCGTCGAGGGCTGACCGGTGATCGTCGGCACGGTGCAGGTTGCGACGCCGGCGTTCGTCGTCGGCGCCGAGCAGGTCTCGCTGCCGAGCGAGAGCGCGAGCGTCTGGTTTGCGAGCGGTCCGAGGTCTCCGAGCAGCGTCCCCGTGAGCGTCGTCATCGTCTGGCCGAGCTGGTACCCCGTCGTCAGGGTCGTCGGCTGTTGTGTAACGGTGAAGTTGAGGTTGATGCTTCTGCCCGTCGTCTGGAGATCCCGCGGCACGGACACCGTGAGCGTTCCCCCCGGGACGTCCTGCGAGACCGCGAGCGAGCACGACGCCTCGCCGTTCGAGTCGCTCGTTCCCGAGCACTGCTGCTCGTCGGGGAGCGCGAAGACGACGGTGCGGCCCGAGAGCGCGTTTCCGGATTGGTCGGTGACCCTTGCCGAGAAGGTCGCGGCGTGGCCGTATTCACCCGACGTCGCCCCGGTGTAGGAGATGTTCGTGCTGGCCCTGGTCCCGAGGACCGTAAGCGTCGCGGTGCCGGTGCTGGACTCGTCTACGCCGTCGCCGTCGTAGTCCGCGTCGATCGTGTAGGCGCATGGGGCAAGCGTGTTCAATTCGATTGCCGCCTCGTTGGGGGCGACCGTTATCCCGGGGGGTCCCGTCCCGAGGGCCGCGTGGCCGAGTGACGCGTCCTGGCCGTTCGTATCGGTGTCGCAGGTCGAGCTGAACGTGACCCCGCCTGTCGGCGACGCGGGCGTCGGCTCTCCGGGCGCCACCGTTTGCTGGATCGTCGCGGTGATGATCACGGGGTCGCCGTCGGCAATCGTCTCCGGCGACGTCGTCACGGTCGACACGGTCGAGTAGACGTTCGAGACCGGCGTGTTCGATTGGAGCGGGGCCTCGGCAGAGCTCGATGGGTTGTAGGAGCTATCCCCGTTATAGGTCGCAATGATCGCGTGCGGGCCGGGAGAGAGGTTCGGGAGGACGAGTGTCGCAACGCCGCCGACCAGCGGCACGCCGGTCCCGAGAGGCGCCGCCGGGCTGGAGCTCATGTCCTCGAAGTCGACCGTTCCGGTCGGAGTGCCAAGCCCGCTCGCCGGTAGGACGGTGGCGATCAGCGTGACCGGCGACGTCGACAGGATGGGCGAAGGCGGCGCGCTCAGCAGCACCTGCGTCGCCGTCTTCGTTGTCGTCGTGCCTGTGCCGACGACGAGCGTCTCCGGGTCGGAATCCATGATCGACACCCCGGTGGTGAAGAGGCCCGGCGAGTACTCCGCCTTGATCGTGTAGGTGCCAACGCCGAGCGACGACGTCGAGAACGTGGCGGTTGTGGTGGTGGCGTTGAGGTCCGTAGTGGGTTCGCCAACCGAGCTGTCGAGGGTCCCGGTGACCGGTCCGCTCACGGCCACGAACGTGACGGAGCCGTCCGGCTCGACGAGGGAGCTCGAGATCTGCGCGGTCATCGTCTCGGTCGCTCCCGCTGCGACCGGGTTCTGGCTGAACGTCAGCTGCACGCCGTCGGCGAGTGCTGCGTGCGCGCCGCCGCCGGCGAGTGCCGCGAGCGTCGCGAGGACGAGTGCGAGGCGGCGCGCTCGGCGGCGCCGAGGCCGCACGATTCCGTCCGCAGTAGGCGTAGAGAGATCCATGTGTCCGCAGTAGCGACCGAGCCGCAAGGTGTCGGGCGCTATGACTGTTCTACCTGGGGGCGCCGACGGCGGTCAATGCCTCAGATGGGGGGTTCCGAAGGCTTTGTTGAGCCAAAAACGCTAGCTCGAGGCTTCCCAGTTGAAGTCGATCACGGCGGTCAGGCCCTGGTCGTCGTTGCCGGCGCTCGTCGGCAGGTACAGCTCGATCTCGTACGTGATCGAAGCGCCGGGCTGCAGCGTCGTCAGCGAGTTCTGCTGCGTCGTCCAAAGGAGGAGCGCCGGCAGGGGCGACGGGGCCGCGGTGTTCACCTGCCAGATCCCGAGCTCGAGGTCGTTCCAGAGCTGGTTCTGCGTGCCGAGCGCGCGCAGCGACAGCGTGAACGCCTGGTCGGCTTGGTTCGTGATCGTCACGCGCTCCGTCGCCGAGTCGCCCGGCGCCATGTTGACGGCGTAGATGCGGCAGTCCGACTTGTCACTGACGATGCTCAGCCCGATCGTGCCGCATGACGTGCCCGAGGGCGGTGGCGGTGACGCGGATCCGCCGCCCGTCGTGGTCGTGGTCGGCGTCGTCGTGGTGGTCGGGACCGTCGTCGTTGGAGGAGGAGTGGTCGTCGTCGGCGGTGGGGGCGCCGTCGTGGTCGGAGGTGGAGAGGTCGTCGTGGTCGGCGGCGGCGAGGCGGTGGTCGTCGTTCCCGTCGTCGTGGTGGTCCCCGTCGAGGGCGGCGGCGGGTTCCCGCCGAAGCCCTGGTTCGGCGGCGGGACCGTGTTCGTGTTCGTCGGCGGGGTCACAGGCGGCGGCGTGCCGAGGCCGGTCACCGGGTTCGTCCCGTTCTGGGGTGGGGGTGTGCCGCCGCCGGTGAAGGCGAAGCTCTGGACGGAGCCACTCGCCGCCTGAGCGAACTGGGGGATCTGGCTCCCCGGCGCGCCGACTCCGACGACGTTGTGACCCCCGCTCGAGAGCGCGAGCTGGCCGATCGGGGCGGGCACGAACCCGCCGAGGTCGTCGCGGCGCTGATAGCTCAGGTAGTTCTGGTCGGCCACCGCCTGCTGGATCACGGCGGGCTCGAGCGCGGGAAGCTGAGCGATCCCTCCGGTCGAGGACTGGATCGGGCTGACGTAGTCGACCGTCGGACTGACGAAGATCGGGTTCGGCCGCTGCACGGCCGCCGCGTGAGCGAGCCCGGGAGCTGCGAGCGCGAGCAGAACCGCACCTGCGACTATAACCCTCAACTTGAGCTTCATTCTTCAGCTCGTGTGTGGTGCACACGCGCCCAGAAGGTCGCGATCAGGATCACGGTCGCGAGCAGCCCGAGCAGCGAGTAGAGGATGACCGCGCGCCGCGTTGCGGGGCTGTTGTCGTGCAGCGAGACGCCGAGGACCGCGGCCGCCTCGTGGTCGATGATCAGCCGGCCGAGCGCTTCGCGCGTTCCGCCCGCGGTGAAGCGGTTGATGACCGCGCCGCCGCCGATCAGCGTCTTTGCCGTGTCGAGACTGACTCGGGTCGGTGTGCCGACGCTCGTCGTCGCGATCGGGACGCCCGTCTGCGTGTATGCGGTGAGGTCGGTGCGCACCTCCTGCGACAGACGGCCGAGCACGTCTGCGAGCGGCGTCATCACGAGCACGACGCCGACGGGATCCTTCTGGATCATCAGCGGCCCGATCGTCACGAACGTCGGGCCCGTCTTGAAGATCACGAGCTCGCTGAACCGGCCGCCGCGCGCGCCGCGCGCCTCGCGCATCGCCTGCGCGATCGCCGGCATCCCGGCGCGGCTCGCCACGGGCCGTGGAGCACCCTTCGAGCGCACCGCGAAGATCACCCGTCCGGTCGGTTCCACCACATCCACCATCGGCACGCCGGAGTTCGCCTGCAGGGGGGTGACGAGCCGGTTGAGCTCGTCGGCATTCGTCTCCTCGAGGGCCTGCGGGACACCGTTTGTGAACTCGATCGACCGGAGCGCGGAGAGCTGCTCGGCTTCGACCGTGATCATGCCCGCGTCGACGCCGGCCCCCGCGTCCCGGAGGCGCGCGTCGAGGTTGTCGAGGACGCCCTGCCGCGCCCGCTCGCCGGTCCAGGTGATCGCCAGGATCGCGACCAGCAGCCCGAGGATCAGGTGCGTCCACGGACGGCGATACCAACGGACCGGTGCGACCGGCGGCTTCTGACGTACGGCCACCGTCGGAGACTAGAAGGACGTCGTGCTGTCGGTCGGCTGGCAGTTCGCGCCGGAAACGCAGATTGTCGCCTGGTGCGACGTCTGATTCGACTTGATCGCAGCCGCCGGGGTGAACGTCCAGGTCGGCGTGCCGGTGATGCTCGAGGTGCTGTTCGAGGTCGGAGAGATCGTGACCTTGACGGTCCACGGGGCGGCGGTTGTGACCACGGTCGACGACGAGGCGGTGAACGAGACGTTGCTTCCGAGCGTCGCGGAGCCGGGGGTGAGCTTTCCGATTGTGTAGGCGTCGGTCGTCGCCGAGGCGCAGCTGCTCGTGTCGCCGAGCAAGATGGCGTTGCCGCTCGAGCTCCGGAACACGCAGACGGTCATGCTCGCCTGGCTTGCGAGTGTGGTCCTCTGGTTGAACGTGATCGTGATCGTGTCGTTCTTGCTCACGGAGCCCGCGCTGCCACCGCTCGCCGTCGTAATCGCGTTCGCGACGATGCCGATCTGCACTGCCGGGAAGGAGTACGGAGTGGTCCAGTTCGGCGCCGAGGTCGACGTGCTCATCAGCTCGTAGCAGAACCAATGGCCGTCGGTCGCGGCCGTGGCGCGGCTGAGGTCGCTGTAGGTCGCCGTCGTCGCGCTCGCGAGGGTTGCGATCGCAGCGTAGGCGGCGCCCGTGCAGTTGCTGCTCGTCGTGTTGTCGACACCGAGGATCTTCTGGCCGCCGATCGGCCCCGTCGTCGTCGGCGTCCAGTTGGCGGTCATGTCGTAGCC
>DATAUN010000179.1:0-12339 GCA_036268235.1 Gaiellaceae bacterium | reverse complement strand
CACCTTCACGTGAGCCTCGACTTTGTTCGCGATCGCCGCCTGCAGGAGGCTCGAGCGCTCCGAATCGCGCAGGTCGGCCAGCGTCACGCCTTGCTTCCCGAGTGCCGCGGTGAGCTTCACGCGCGAGCCGCCGAACTGCGACTTGAGCAGCTGCGCGAACGCCGCGTTCACCTGCGCGGTCGTCACCCTCACGCCCAGCGACGGCCCCGCCGAGCGCTGCTCCGCGTGCTGGACGAGCAGCGAGACGACGTGCTGCTCGATCGTCTTCCGCGTCGCCGTCCCCGGCGCCGGAAACGGCTTCTTCGCAACCGCGTACGCCGCCCGCCCTTGCTGCATCAGGTCGGCGAACTGCGCGCGCGTAACCGTCTGCCCGCAGACGACCGCGATCGCGCCGCTTGGGAGCGCAGAGGACGACCCGCCACCGCACCCGGCCAACAAACACACAACAAGAGTCGCGGTAACGTTCCGGAAATGCCGGACGAAGCGCCGAGTCGCGCGACCATGCGGAGGATCGCCGACCAGGTCGGCGTCTCCGTCGCCACCGTGTCGCGCGTGATGAACGGCCGCCCCGACGTCTCGGCGCGCACGCGCGAGCTCGTCCTCCAGGCCGTCCGCGAGCAGGGCCTCCCCGCCGCGTCCGTCCGCGGCCGCGGCGCCGTGCGTACCGGCTTCGTCGGCGTCACCATGCCGATCGTCCAGTACGAGTACTACGCGACGATCCTCGCCGGCATCGCCGAGGCGCTCTACGAGCGCAACCTCCGCCTCGCCCTCTGTGTCACGCGCTACGAGCACATCCGCGAGCGTACGCTCGTCGAGCTCCTGGTTCACGACGCAAGCGACGGCGGCGTGCTGATCACGCCGACCGAATCGCCCGATGAGCTGCGCACGCTCGCCGACCAGGGCTACCCGTTCGTCGTCATCGAGCCGCGCGAGGAGCTGTCGCCCGGCATCCCGACGATCTCCGCCGCGAACCTCTCCGGCGCCATGGAGGCCGGCGAGTATCTGCTCAAGCTCGGCCACCGCCGCATCGGCGTGATCACCGGTCCGCGCGACCTCGGCTCGATGCAGGACCGCTACGCCGGCTTCGGCGCCGCGCTCGCGACCGCCGGCATCCTGCCCGACCCCGAGCTCGTCCACCGCGGCAACCTCGACGACCAGAGCGGCCGCGCCGCCGCCCGCGCGCTCCTCAGCCTGCCCGAGCGGCCCACCGCAATCTTCGCGCTGAACGACAACATGGCGATCGGCGCCCTGCAGGCCGCACGCGAGCTCGGGATCGACGTTCCCCGCGAGCTCTCGATCGTCGGCTTCGACGCGCTCGAGCCCTCGCGCATCGCGATGCCGCGGCTCACCACCGTCCGCCAGCCGCTCGAGGAGATGGGACGCCTCGCCGTGCAGGTCCTCACCGGCGTGCTCGAAGGGCAGCGCACGGATGCGATGCGCGTCGAGCTCGCCACCGAGCTCGTCATCGCGGAGTCGACCGCCCCGCCCGGCTGAGACCGGACGGGGCGATCGCTGCGCGACTAGGTCCCGAAGACCTGGAACTCCCACAGGGAGTAGCCGTATTGCGTGGCGCGCTTCGTCCCGTACATGCGGACGTAGCGGCCGCTGCCGGAGACGTTGAGCGTCTGCACGCCGCCCGTCCCCGTGGTCGTCGAGTAGATCGTCGTCCAGTTCGTCGCATCGGTCGACGTCTGGATCTGGAACGCGGTCGCGTACGCCGCCTCCCAGTTCAGAACGACCTTGCTGATCGAATGCGTCGCACCGAGGTCGACGTAGATCCACTGCGGATCGCTGAACCCCGACGACCAGCGCGTGCCGGTGTCGCCGTCGACGGCGTTCGACGCCGGGAACGTGCTGTTCTCGAGCGACGACGCCGTTGCGGCATGGCCCTGCGAGAGCAGCGTCCCACTGCCGCCACCGCCGGCGGTGCCCTGCACTTGGAACTCGTACAGCGAGTAGCCGTACGCCGTTCCGCGCGCGGTGCCGTACATGCGGATGTAGCGGCCGGTGCCGGTGATCGCGAGATCGTCGGTGCCGCCGTCACCCGTCGTCGTCGAGTAGATCGTCGTCCAGTTCGTGTTGTCCTGCGACGTCTGGATCTGGTACGCCTTGCCGTACGCGGCTTCCCAGTTCAGCGTCACGTGCGTGATGTTGTACGACTGGCCGAGATCGACGTCGATCCACTGCGGATCGCTGAACGCCGACGACCAGCGCGTGGTCTGGCTGCCGTCGACCGCGTTCGACGCCGGGAACGTGTTGTTCTCGAGCGACGATGCGGTTGCCGTCTTACCCTGCGCGATGTCGGTGCCGCCACCGCCGCCGCCACCCGCGGCCTTGTTGTACACGGCGACGTAGTCGACGTTCATCGACCCGCCCGACGCGGTTGCCGTCGTCGGCGATGTGCAACCGCACACGCCGTTCGGGAACCCGCCGCCCATCGCGAGGTCGTAGATGATGAAGAACGGATGGTCGACCGCGTTTGCCCACGTGGTCGCGTCGACCTGGTTCGCGTTCACGGTGAAGTAGTTCGAGCCGTCGAGGTACCACCGGATCTGCTCCGGCGACACCGAGCGGTCGATCTGCACCGCATAGGTGTGGTACGCGGTCTGGCAGCCGGAGCACGCGTGCGCGCCGGAGCCGATCCCGCTCGTCTCGTTGCACGGCCCACCCGGATCGGTACCGCAGTGGAGCGTGCCGTAGACGTCGGACTGGCTGTTGACGTCCTCGAGGATGTCGATCTCCCCCGAGCTCGGCCACGTGCCGCCGTTGCGCATGCCGTTGCCGAGCATCCAGAACGCGGGCCAGTAGCCGAGGCCGTTCGCCGTGCTCTCGTTCGGCTGCTGGATCGACGACTGCATCTCGACCTCGCCGCCCGCGGGGGCGCCGAAGTCGTCGCGCTGGCTCTCGATGCGGCCCGAGGTCCAGCCCGAGGTCGGGTTCGTGCCGGTGTGGATCGCCTTGATCACCAGGTGGCCGGCGCCGTCCTGGAAGACGTTCGAGGTGCTGTTCGACATGGTCTCGATCTCACCGGTGCCGAAGTTGCTGCCCGGCCCGGTGTCGTAGAGCCAGTTCGAGGTGTCGACCCCGGTGCCGGCGGCCCCGGTGAAGTCGTCGCTCCAGGTGGTGGTCCAGCCGGTTGGTGGAGCCGGGACGGTCGCGCGCGCAGGCCCGGCGAGAAGTGCGGTCCCCGCGACGCCGACGAGGACCGAGAACGCGAGCGTCAGCAGACGCCGCGTCATGAGTCTGTGCATGAAGTTCCCCCTGCGTCGTTCGGTCGTTTGCCCTAGCGTTTCCCTCCGCCGGGTATTTCCGGTTGCGTTCCGGTAACTCGACCGGGGCGTATGTAAACGGGTCTCGGCGCGTTTGTCAACTGCGAACTAGCCGAACTCGATCACGCTGCGGATCCCGTCCTGCGCCTCCATCAGCTCGAAGCCTCGATTCACCTCGTCCAGGGCGATCCGGTGGGAGACGAAGCTCTCGACGTCGATCTCGCCGGCGAGCCACCGCTCGACGAACGCGGGAACGCCGTCGCGTCCCTTGACGCCGCCGAATGACGACCCAGCGATCCGCCGGCCCGTGATCAGGAAACGCGGGACGACGTCCAGCGTCTCGCCGCGGCCGGCGACGCCCGCGACCGTGCACAACCCCCAGCCCATCCGCGCCGACTCGACTGCCTGGCGCATCACGTTCACGTTGCCGGTCGCCTCGAACGTGTAGTCGGCGCCAAAGCCACCTGTCGACTCGACGATCTGCGCGACCGTGTCTTCCCCACCGACGATCGTCTCGGTCGCACCGTGACGCCGCGCCAGCTCGAGCCTGTCCTCCGACAGATCGACGCACACCACACGTTCGGCGCCCGAGAGGCGACAGCCGATCACCGCGCCGAGCCCGACCATCCCGGCGCCGAAGACGACGCACGTCGACCCCGCGTCGACCTTCGCGGTGTTCAACGCGGCGCCGATGCCCGTCGACAGCCCGCACGCGAAGAGCGCCGCGCCTGCCAGGGGCGCCTCGCGGTTGACGACGGCGAGCGCGATCTCCGGCAGCACCGCGTACTCCGCGAACGTCGAGCAGCCCATGAAGTGCCGCAGCGGCTCGCCGTCGAGCGAAAGGCGCGTCGTACCGTCCGGCAGGTAGCCGAGGTTCTGCTGCTCGCGGATCGCGAGGCAGAGATTCGTGCGATCCGACAGGCAGTGCACGCACTCGCGGCATTGCGGCGAGAACAGCGTCACAACGTGGTCGCCCGGCGCAACCGACGTCACGCCTTCGCCGACGCGCTCGACGACACCTGCGCCCTCGTGCCCGAGCACCGTCGGCGCATAGCCCGACGGATCCGCACCCGAAGCCGTGTACAGATCGGTGTGGCAGACGCCGCATGCGACGAGCCGCACAAGCACCTCACCGGCCTTCGGCTCGGTGAGCTCGACCTCGCGGACGACGAGCGGCTGCCCGAACTCCTCGAGCACTGCGGCACGCATCTGCACGCGCGTACTCTGCCACTCGTGCGGATCGAAATCTGGTCGGACGTCGTGTGCCCCTGGTGCTACATCGGAAAGCGCCGGTTCGAGGCAGCTGCGGCAACGCTCGACGAGCCCGTCGAGGTCGTCTGGCGGAGCTTCGAGCTCGACCCCGGTGCACCGCACGACTCGCCCGGCAGAACGACGGAGCACCTCGCCGACAAGTACGGCATGACGCTCGAGGAGGCGCAGACCGCACAGGATCGCGTCTCGAGCATGGCGGCCGAGGAAGGGCTCGAGTACCACCTCGACCGCACCCGTCGCACGAACTCGTTCGACGCCCACCGCGTCTCGCACCTCGCCCGCGAGCGAGGTCTCCAGGACGCGTGGACGGAGCGCGTCTTCCGCGCCTACTTCACCGAGGGCGAGCACGTCGGCGAGCACGACACGCTCGCCCGCCTGGGCGCCGAGATCGGGCTCGACGAGAACGAGGTGCGCGAGGTCCTCACCACCGAGCGCTTCGCCGAGGCTGTCCGCGAGGACGAGCGCCGCGCGCAGTTGCTCGGAATCAACGGCGTGCCCTTCTTCGTTGTCGAGGAGAAGTACGGCGTCTCCGGCGCACAACCGGCCGCCGTGTTCGAACAAGTCTTCCAGGAGGTGGCCGCATGATCCGCGCAACGATCTACAACGATCCCGCTTGTCCGTGGGGATACTCGGCGAACCCGGCGCTCCGCGTCATCGAATGGCGCTACGGCGCGCAGCTCGAGTGGAGGCTCGTTCTGATCGGGCTGACCGAGAGCGCGCAGCAGTACGTCGACCGCGGCTACACGCCGCTTCGGTCCGCGCTCGGCCAGCTGAGATTCCGCCGCTATGGGATGCCGTTCTCGCCGGTGCCGAAGCAGCGCGTCAGCGCGACCGCGCGCGCCTGCCGCGCCGTCGTCGCCGCACGGATCGACGATCCCGGCTCCGAGTGGCGCGTCTTCCGCGCCATCCAGTTCGCGAACTTCACGACCGAGCTCGTGCTCGAGGACGACGCTCAGCTCGCGAAGGTCGTCGGCGAGCAGATCGTGGCGCGTCTCGACGACCCCGACGTAACCGAGGCGTACGAGCGCGACCGTGTCGAAGCGCGCACCGCCGCCGGCTCGGCGACCGAGCTGCAGGGGAAGGCCGCGAACTCGGACGGGCTTGTGCGGTACACGGCGCCGTCGCTCGTCGTCGAGCGCGACGGCGTCAAGCTCGAGGCGGGCGGCTTCCAGCCCGCCGAGGCCTACGACGTCGTGGTCGCGAACATCGACCCGACGCTCGAACGGCGGGACCCGCCGGAGGATCCGCGCGAGCTGCTCGCCTACTTCCCGGACGGACTGACGACGCAGGAGGTCGCCGCGCTGCTCACCCACGGAAACGACGCGCCTGATCGCCAGGCGGCCGAGTCGGCGCTGCTGGCGATCGTCGGCAGCGGCGACGCGGTGCGAGAGCCGCTCGGCGACGACGCGCTCTGGCGCGCGCCCGCCTACGCGTCGCGCGCGGCGAACGCCGCGTAGACCCGCACGAGCTGCTCGACCAGGTCCTCGTCGCCCACGCGGACGGTGCTTGCCCCAAAGCGCTTCGGGACGGACTCCGGCGGGCGGCGGGCGGGCGCCGGCAGCTCCGGAAGCGCGCCGCCGAGCCACGGGTCGCCGTCGTCGGTGCGCGCCTCGGCGCCGTAGCCGCGCCAGCGCAGGAGCACTGCCGGGTCGGCGTCGACCGCCTCGGCGAAGGCGCGCCAGAGCGGGCCGACCTCGCCGACCTCGACGACGTCCTCGGGGACGAGCGGCTCCTCCCAGGTGTGCTCGAGCGTCTGCGCGAGGTACGGCGCGTCGACGTCGATCGCGGCCCAGATGCCTGGCGGGATTGGCGCGGTGCTCAGGCTCACCTGCTCGCCGTCGACGGTGCCGGTGACCAATGAGGGTTCCACGCGCAGATCTGTAACTCGCGAACGAAGTTCGGCTGCGCCGAACTTCGTTCGGAGCAGCTGGGCCCAGGGGTTCACGCGGCCGCCTCGATCGCGTCCGGAGCCAACGACACCGCGGCGCGGATCGCGCCGAGGTCGAGCTCGCCGAGCCAGTCCTCGCTCGTCCCTGCCATCACTTTTTGCACGAGCTCGCGCTTCGACTCGAGCAGCTCGTCGATCCGCTCCTCGAGCGTCCCCTGCGTGATCAGCGAGTGCACGAACACCGGCTTCTTCTGTCCGAGCCGGTGCGCGCGGTCGGTTGCCTGCTGCTCGACCGCCGGGTTCCACCAGCGGTCGAAGTGGAAGACGTGGTTCGCCGACGGCAGGTTGAGGCCGCGACCGCCGGCGCGCAGCGAGACGACGAGCACCGCCGGCCCCTCCTCCGTCGCGAATTGCGCAAGCAGCTCCTCGCGTTGCGCGGCGTTCAGCGAGCCGTGGAAGAACTCGACGCGCTTGCCGAGCTTCTCCGCCAGGAACGGCACGAGCGAGCCGAAGCGCACGTACTGCGTGAAGACGAGCGACTTGTCGCCGTCCGGCACCTCGGACAGGAGATCGACGAGGCGCTCGAGCTTGCCCGAGCGTCCTTCGAGCGGGCCGCCTTGCTGCAGGAGCATCTCCGGGTGGTTGCACACCTGCTTCAGCTGACTCAGCATCGCGAGCACCGCGCCGCGGCGACCGAAGCGATCCTCGTGCGCCTCGACACGCGGCAGCCAGTTGTCGACGGTCTGCTGGTAGAGCGCGGCCTGCTCGAGCGTCAGCCGGCAGTAGTCCTTCTCGACGGTGATCGGCGGCAGGTCGAGCTCGACCTCCGGATCGTTCTTCCCGCGTCGCAGGATGAACGGCCGCACGATCGCGCGCAGCCGTTCGAGCGCAGGCTGGTCGTCGTCGAGCTGGATCGGCTCGGCGAAGTTCCGGTGGAACCACTCGCGCGAGCCGAGCAGGCCCGGGTTGAGCAGATCCATGATCGCCCACAGCTCGCCGAGGTGGTTCTCGATCGGCGTACCGGTCATCGCGACGCGGCGGCGCGAGCGCAGCAAGCGCAGCGAGCGAGCGCGGCGCGTCTGCGGGTTCTTCACGTCCTGCGCCTCGTCGAGCAGCAGGCGGTCCCAATCGAGGAGCTGCAGCGTCTCGACGTCGCGGGTCGCGATGTCGTACGACGTGACGACGACGTCGCTCGCGCGCGCCGCCTCCGCGAAGCGCTCGCCGAGCAGGCGATCGGAGCCGTGATGCAGATGCACGCGCAGGCCGGGCGCAAACCGCTCGATCTCCGCGACCCACTGGCGCGCGACGCTCATCGGGCATACGACGAGCGTCGGCCCGAGCACCTCGCGCCCGAACTGCTCGCGTTCCGACACGATCATCGCGATCGCCTGCACCGTCTTTCCCAGGCCCATGTCGTCGGCGAGCACGCAGCCGATCCCCAGGTCGCCGAGCAGGCGCAGCCAGCCGTGCCCGGACTCCTGGAACTGGTAGAGCGCGAGCTCCATCCCCGGCGGCGTCGGCAGCGGCTTGAACTTCGCGTCGCTGCCGATCAGCTCCTCGAGCCGCTCGTCGAGCGAGACCTCGCCGAGCGCCAGGCCGTAGTCGTCGAGCGCGAGCCCCGAGGTCGCGCGAACGAGTTCGACGAGATCGCCGCCGGACTCGCGCCGCTCGAGGAAGCGCAGCGCGCGCGCCACGTCGTCGCGGCGAAGCGCCTGCCAGCGCCCGCCCGCCTGCACGACTGGGTGCTGCTCGGCCGCGAGCCTGCGCAGCTCGTCCTCGTCGAGGCCGAGATCGTCGACGGCGAGCTTCCAGTCGAAGCGCGCGAACCACCCGGGGCTCGTGCGCGCCGAGAGATCCGCGCGGATGCGCGCCGGGCGCTGCGTCCACGCCGGCGGGAGCGCGACGGGCACCTCGAGCTGCGGCATCAGGCGGCGCAGGAAGTAGGCGGCGTCCTCCGCGTCGAGCGCGACCTCGCGCGGCCGCTCCGCATCGAAGTCGATCCCGTTCTCCTCGAGGAGCGGGCGCAGCGTTGCAAACGACTCGGCGAGGTCCTCGTACGCGTCCGCGTCGCGCAGGAACTCGAACGCGTCGGGGCCGGCGTCCCAGAGGAGCGACGCCGGCAGCGCAACCGTCTCGTCGTCGGTTGCGTGGAGCCACAGCTGCAGGACGAGCCCGGCGCCGCGCTCGTCGAGGTGCAGGCCGACGCGCCACGGCGCGCGCACGATGCGGCCGAGGCCGGTGTCGACCCACCGCGTGATCTTCTTCTCGAGCGCGCGGTAGGTCGGGCCGTGCGGCAGGTCGGGCTCGGGCGAGGTGAGGCCGTGCAGGAACGCCTCGACCGCGCGGCCGCGGCCGAACGCGCGCGACGAGCCGAGCGACACGCCCGCGTCCATGAGGCGGTCGCGCGCGATGCGGTCGACGAGCCGCGGATAGAGGTCGTGCACGACGGTCGCGCGGTCGCCGTGGAAATAGTCGGCGATCACTGCGGGCGCCGCCGCGGCGATCGCGGTCAGCGTCGACTCGACCTGCGCCTCGAGCGTCGCGCCCCAGAACGCGAACCAGTCGCCGCCGATCTCGGCGAGCTGCGGGAAGACGAGCCCTTCGGCGACGGCGCGGCGCGCCAGGTCGCGCACCGCAAGGAGCGCGCGGGTCGAGTCGCCGAGCTCACCGGCCGGCTCCCACGCCGCGAGCTCCGCGACGCTGAGGAACCGGCCGGCGTAGCTCTCGCCGAGTACGTCGAGCTCGCTCTCGTCGGACGGCGCGGAGCCGTTGCGCGAGAAGGCGAACGCGAGCGCATCGGGATGCCAGACGGTTTCGAGCACGGCCGACCATCGTAGGCACGCGCGCGTACCGGCTGCCGGTTTATTTACTTCATGCCGCGCAGCGCGCGGACGATCTCCTGCTCCGAGACGTTCCGGCTGACGAGCCGCTCCACGAGCGCCCGGCGCCGAAAGTCAGTCGCCTCATCGGCAAGCCGCCTGGGCTTGCGGTTCTCGTGCACCGTTGCTCTACGTTCAGACATGAGTGTCTCCTCCCGCTCGGGAATGCCGCTCCACTCGCTTCGTCGAGAGCCAAGGGCACTACTGGATGTGATGTGAGCGACGGCGCTCACCCGCAGCGGGCGCCATCACCGACTGCCCTTCGAGAGTAGCCGCTCAGTCGGTCGTGCCGGAGTCGTCACCGGCACGTTTGCGCCAGAACGTCACCAGACCGACAACACTCGCGACCGCGAGGGCGATTGCGCTCTTGTTCGGCCGCTTCGTCTCCGGGTCGATCGACGGCGCGACCTCTTTCGCCTTGCGCTTGAGGACGCGCTTGCCGACGGCCAGCGCGAGCCAGCCAACGACGGCGTTGCGGCGATTCACCACTCCCATGCACCGAGCCTACCCCTCGGCCGTCTCGCTGCAAACACAAAGAAAGGCCCCACCTCATGCGGCTCAAGGTGAGGCCTTTCACGTGCTGGAAGCCCGCGGGCGGGCGAGGCTTCCAGCGGGGACGAGGGCACGTCCACTGGGTAAGACGCACGCCTCGCGGAAAACTTGCGGCTCCGGCGCAGGACTTACGGACGCCTTACTTTCTCCCTTTCGAACGGTGTAGTGTCGGCCGCGGTGGGATTGGGGGACGCGTGGGAGCCGCTTGCCGAGCGCCGGTTCAGGCTGCTGTGGCTGGGGCGCGTCTCCTCACAGGTCGGCGATGCGATCGTCCCCCTCGCGCTGACGTTCGCGGTGCTCTCGATCAACCGCTCGGGCGCGGCGCTCGGGGCAGTGCTCGCGTCGCTGATGATCACGCGGGTCGTCTTCACACTCGCCGGCGGGGTGCTCGCCGACCGCCTGTCGCGGCGCACGGTGATGCTCGGCTGCGACATCGTGCGCTGCGCGGTGCACGCGTTCACCGCCACGATGCTGCTGACGCACCACATGACGCTGCCGCTCTTCATCGTCACCGAGGCGGTGTTCGGAACGGCGTCCGCGTTCTTCAACCCGGCCGCGGACGGGCTGCTGCCGCAGACGATCAGCACGGAGAAGCTCCAGTCGGCGAATGCGCTGCTCGGGCTCAGCCGCAACACGATGAACGTGTTCGGGCCGATGATCTCCGCCGTCGTCCTCGCGTTCTCCAGCCCCGGTTACATCTTCGCGATCGACGCCGCGTCGTTCGCCGCGAGTGCGTTCTTCCTCGCGCAGCTCGACGTCGACGCGCCGCTGCGCGCTGCGGGCACGCGCTTCGCGACCGAGCTCAAGCAGGGATTCCACGAGGTCGCGTCGCGCGACTGGGTTCGCGCTCCGCTGATCGGCTTCGCGATCACGAACGCGGCGTTCGCGTCGTTCCTCGTGCTCGGGCCGCTGACGTTCCTCGCGCACTTCCACCACGCGAAGCTCGACTGGGGCGTCACGTCGGCGTGCGGCTCGGTGTGCGCGATCCTCGGCGCGCTCGCCTCGATGCGATTCCGCCCGCGGCATCCGCTGTCGACCGGCTTCGTCGTCTCGACGCTGATCGCCGTCCCGATCGCGGCGCTCGCCGGCCCGCTCCCCGTGCCGGTGATCGCGATCGGCTGGGGGCTCGGCATGGGCTCGGTCGCGGTGATGAACATCTGGTGGGAGACGGCGCTGCAGCAGCGCATCCCCGAGCACGTGCTCTCGCGCGTCCGCTCGTACGACATCCTCGTGTCGTACGTCTTCATGCCGGTCGGCATGCTCGCGTTCGGGCCGATCGGCGACCACTTCGGCTATGAGTGGACGCTGCTCGTCGCCGCGGGCGCAGTCGTGGTGACGAACTTCGCGGTGGCGTTCGCGCCCGGCGTGCGCGCGCTCGAGGCGCCGGTCGCTACCGCGGCGGCGGCAACTTGAGCGGACTGCCGTGGAAGCAGCCGAGCGTGTACGGGTACGCGGCCGTCGCCTCGTAGCGGTACTGGCCCTTCACGGTGATGCCGTGGCATGCGTCGAGCTGCGCGTCGGTGTAGCCGCCGCCGGCATAGATCGGGTAGCCGTCGAGCGCGTAGCCGACGAGCCCCGTCTTCGGTAGGCACGACGTGATCTCGTGGTAGTGGTACATCCCCTGCTGCTGCGGATGACCGCCGCAGCTGTCCTGGATCTCGTGCGCGACACCGTCGCGATTCAAGGCGTCGAGCGCGTCGAAGATCGGCACGCCGTTGACGGCGATTCCGATCGGGCCGCCGGTCAGGCAGCTCGGTCGTGACGCCGGCTTCGGGATCGGCAGCGTCCAGTTGATCGTCTGCGCGACGATCGTGTTCGGGTTGCGGTCGTACTGGTACGCCGTCGTGCCGGGCTGGATCGGGAACACGCCCGTCGGCGTGCTCTTCGGCAGGCCGTTGCCGACGACGTGCACGTGACCGTTCACCTTCGTGAACGAGATCCGCGCGTTCGGCCACGTGACGGAGCCCGCGACGACCGGCTTCGCGCTCGGGTCGAACGTCGAGCCGTGGATCCACGGGGTCGAGCCGCCGACGGCGCCGCCGCCGCCGCCCGGGCCGCCTGCGCAGAGATAGATCCAGCCCTGCTTGGGCGTCGAGTACGAGACGTGCCCGTCACCGAGGGGCAGCGAGGTGACCGCCGCCACCGCCCCGAGGACGAGCCACATCCTCACGCTTTGGCCGGCGCGCGCTTCTTGTTCGGCAGGTGGATCGCGCGGCCGAGTGCGACGAGGCCGGCTTCCTTGATCGCCTCGCTGAGCGTCGGGTGCGCGGCCATGCCGTCGGCGACCGTCTCGACCGTCGCTTCCGCGTCGATCGCGACCGTGCCCGCCTCGATCAGGTCGGTGACGTGCGGACCGACCATGATCAGGCCGAGCAGCTCGCCGTAGCGCGTCTCGTGGATCGACTTCACCCAGCCGACGGTGTCGCCCTGCATCACCGCGCGCGCGTTCGCGACCCACGGGAAGACGCCGACCGCGACG
>DATAUN010000178.1:0-27707 GCA_036268235.1 Gaiellaceae bacterium | reverse complement strand
GAGCCGCTCTCGGCGCTCGACGCGAAGGTGCGCGTGCAGCTGCGCGAGGAGATCCGCCGCATCCAGCTCGAGCTCGGCATCACGACGCTGTACGTCACGCACGACCAGGAGGAGGCGCTCGCCGTCTCCGACCACGTCGCGGTCATGTACGGCGGCGTGATCGAGCAGATGGGGACGCCGTCCGAGATGTACACGGCGCCGCTCACACCGTTCGTTGCGGAGTTCATCGGCACGATGAATCGGCTCGAGTCGACGGTCGTGGACGGAACGACCGGCGAGATCGACCACGGTGGCAGCCGGCTTCACGTCGACGCCGCCCGCGGCCGCTCGCAGGGCGAGCGCGTGCTCGTGCTGATCCGCCCGGAGTCGCTCGAGCTCGCTGCGTCCGGCAACGGCGCGGCGGCAAACGGCAACACGCTCACGGGCGAAGTGATCACGCACACGTTCCTCGGGCCTGTCACGCGGCTCAAGATGACGGGCGGCCTGATCTCCGACATGTCGACGACACGGGCGTCCGCGCTTCCCGTCGGCTCGAGCGTCATCGCGACGGTTCCGTCCGAGGGGGTGCAGGTGATCAGCCTGCCGGCGAACGCCCCAACGCTCGCAGGGCACGATCCGGACGATCGGTGAAGACTCCGCTGACGCCGAGATCGCGCAGCTCGCGCAGGCGCGCCTCGTCGTTCACGGTGTAGACGGTCGTCTCGAGCCCGAAGCTGCGCGCGCGCTCGAGCCCGCGCCGCGTGACCCTGTCGTCGCGGAAGCCGGCCGCCCACGCGCCGGCGGCGGCGCGGATGCTGACGCCGAAGCCGACGTGCTGCACCGTCCTGATCTTCGGCCGGCGCGCGCGTGACTGCTCGAGCGCACGCCGCTGGAAGCACACGAGCACGGCGTCGTCGTCGAGCAGCCGCAGCGCGCGGTCGACCACGTCGCCGCGGGGGCGCTTCAGCTCGACCATCAGCCCGATCCGGCCGCGGCACACGTCGATCACCTCCTGCAGCGCGGGGTACGCGACGCCTCGCCGTGGCCGGTCGTGCGTGACGCTCAGGTCAGGCCAGACGTCGAGCTCGACGTAGTCCGCACCGACCGCGATCGCCCGCTCGAAGGCGGGCAGCGTGTTCTCGGGCTCGTCGTAGGACGCGCCGCGGTGCGCGATCACGAACACAGGAGACGGTCCATTACCTGCAGGTCGATCCGCTCGATCAGCTCGTCGGCGCCGCCCATCCGCTTCGCGCCGATCGTCCGCGTGAGGCCGATGACGTAGGCGCCGGCGGCGCGCGCAGCGGCGACGCCGACGTCGGTGTCCTCGAAGACGAGCAGTCCGCTGGGTGGCAGAGCGAGCAGCTCCGCTGCGCGCAGGTACGGCTCCGGGTCCGGCTTGCCGTGCGTCACGTCGTCCTGCGCGACGATCACCGTGAACGCGTCGCGGATGCCGGATGCGTCGAGCACGGGATGGATCTCGGCGCGCATCGCCGCGGAGACGAGCGCGACCGGCACACGGGCCGCTGCGTACCGCACCGCTTCGCGCGTCTCTTCGTCGACGGTTGAGCCGTCTGAGACGAGCTCGTTGTAGCGAGCGACGCGCGCGTCGATCAGCTCGGTGTCCCCGTCGAAGATGTGCTCGTCGGTGTGGCCTGCGAGTCGCGCGTAGTAGTCGTCGACGGTGAGCCCGGGAATCAGCTCCTGGTAGACGCGCGCGAGCACCGGCTCGTCGTCGGAGAGCGTGCCGTTGAAGTCGAAGACGATCGCCTGGGTTGTCATCCGGATGCGAGCGTACCGTCGCCGCATGCCGGCGCTCGCCCTCGCCTTCGCTCTCACGGCCGCGGTCTTCCACGCGGTCTGGAACCTGCTGCTTGCCCGGGCGCGGGACGTCGAGGCCGCGACGGTCGTGGCGCTGCTCACCGCGGAGGTCGTCTTTGCGCCGGTGGCGATCGTTGTCTGGCGCGCTCACGAGGGCGTCTGGCCGTGGCTCGTCGGCAGCGGCCTCTTCGAGCTCGCCTACTTCGCGCTGCTCGCGACCGCGTACCGGCTGGCGCCGCTCTCCGTCGTCTATCCGGTCGCGCGGGGCGGCGCGCCGGTGCTCGTGCTCGCCGTCTCCGTCGTCGCGCTCGGGCACTCGACGAGCGCGCACCAGGTCGCGGGAGTTGCGCTCATCGTTGCGGGCATCCTGCTCGTACGCGGGCTCGGGCGTGCCGATGCGCGCGGGCTGGCGTTCGGGATCGCGATCGCGTGCTGCATCGCGGGCTACACGCTCGTCGACAAGCACGGGATCACGCACGCAGGGCCGATCCCGTACCTCGAGCTGTCGATGCTCGGCCCGACGGTCCTCTACGCCGGTGCGGTGCTGCGCGTGAAGGGTGGAGCTGCAGTGCGGGCTGCCGCCGGCCCGGCCACGTTCACCGCCGGAATCGCGACGTTCGTCGCCTACGCCTTCGTGCTCGCCGCGCTCGAACGCGCGTCGGCGGCGTCAGTCGCGGCGGTGAGGGAGACGAGCGTCGTCGTCGCGACCGCGCTCGCCGCGTTCGTGCTGAAGGAGCACGTCTCGCGCTGGCGCTTCGCCGGCGCGTGCGTCGTCGTTGCCGGGATCGTGCTGCTGTCCGCCTAGAGGCGGTGCCTGGCACCCGAAGGTGCCAGGCACCGAGGGGCTCACGTCCCGGCGGCCGGCGGCTCGATCTTCGTCGGCTTCGACGAGCTCGAGATCCACGACTGCACGAGCGCCTTGTGCGAGTTCACGAACGCCGCAGCGGCGGCGCTGTTGCTCATGTGCTTCACCGCGAGGTTGTAGGCGACCGTGTTCTGGTCGTCCGACGTCCAGTTGAAGCGCCTGATGAAGCTCGCAACCGTGGGAGCCTCGGAGGCGAGGTTCGCGTCCATCACCTTGTAGAGGTGGTACGGGGGATAGGCGCAGTTGATCTGCGCCGGCTTCAGCTTCGCGCACGTGGTTGTCCACGGCGGTAGCGCGACCTGCGAGAACTTGTAGATCGCGTTCTGGAACTGCGGTGTGTACCAGTAGAAGAGGACCGGCTTCTTAGCCTTGTAGTCCTGCTCGATCTCGGTCAGCTGCGCGGCCTCGGTTCCCGCGAACACCGTCTTGAGATTGAGGCCGAGGTTCGTCACGAGCGCCGTGTCGTTCGTCACGTAGCTCGGCGACCCGTCGAGGAACTGTCCCTTCGGCGACGACTGCGGCGTGACAAAGAGCTTCCAGTCCTGCTTCACGCCCTTCCACGTCTTCAGCTCCGGATGCGACTTCATCAGGTACGTCGGGACGTACCAGCCGATGTTGCCGTCAGGCCCTTCCAGCCCCGCGTCGACGACCTTGTGGTTGCCCTTGATGTACTGGGCGTAGAGGTTCGAATGGCCCCACTCCTCGAGCACGGCGGAGACCTTGCCCTGCGACATCGCGGGCCACGCGGGATCCTCGTCGATCGTCAGCAGGTTGACGTTGTAACCGAGGTCCTTCTCGATCACGTACTGCGCCACGACGTTGTTCGCCAGCGAGCCCTCCCACGAGTTCGTCGCGAGGACGATCGTCGGCTTCCCGGCGTGGGCGGACGTCGACGCGAACGCCGCGACGATCGCAGCGACTGCAGCGACGGCGAGGACGATCGCGAGGCGGATCCACCTGCGTTTGTTCATGTCACGCTCCTCCGTGTTGTGTTCGTTCCGGGCTCGACTGGCTGAGTCGATCCAGCACGATCCCCATCAGCACCATGGCAAGACCGGCGGCCGCGCCGAGGCCAACCTCGGAGCGCGAGAAGCCGGTGACGACGTCGAGGCCGAGCCCTCCGGCACCGACGAGACCTGCGACGACCACCTCGGCCATGACAAGGAGGATCGTCTGATTGACGGCCAGCATCAAGTAGGGGCGCGCGATCGGCAGCTCCACCTTGAAGAGCAATTGCCAGCGCGTCGAGCCGAACGCGTGCCCGGCCTCGATCACGTCGCGCTGCACCGCGCGCAGCCCGAGCGTCGTCGCGCGCACCGCAGCCGGCAGCGCGTAGATCAGCGACGCGCACATTCCGGTGACGTTGCCGACGCCGAAGAGCGCGACCATCGGGATCAGGTAGACGAACGCGGGCAACGTCTGCAACGTGTCGAGGATCGGCCGCAGCACGTGGTCGACAGGGCGCCAGCGATACGCGGCGATGCCGAGCGGGATCCCGATGATCAGGTCGAGCGCGAGCGCGACCAGGATCAAGCTGAGCGTCTGCATCGCGTCCGCCCACGCGCTGAAGTTGTACGAGACGGTGCCCTGGAACGTGTAGCCGATCGGCGCCTGCATCAGCCCGAGCAGCACGACGCAGCCGACGAGCAGCAGGCCGCGGCGCCACCCTCCACGCGCCCAGCCGACCGTGCCGACGATCGCGGCGACGAGCCACCACGGCACGTCGTACAGGTAGCGCTGGAGCGGGTTCAGGAGATGCAGCGTCAGGAAGCTCGAGATCGGCGTCGTCACGCCGATCAGCCGGTCGGTCAGCCAGTTGAGGGCGTTCGTCGCCTGGTCGACGAGCGAGAAGCCCCAGCCGGCGGGCCAGTCGCCGAGGCCAAAGCCGTAGCGGCAGACGAGCACGAGCGCCGCCAGCCCGCCCCAGACGCCCACGAGCTCCGTCCGTGTCAGCTTCCGCCGCGTCGGGCCGGTGCGCGACGCGCGCGCGCCGAGTGCGGCCGACGTGCGGTCGAGCCACATCGCCATGAAGACGATCAGGACGCCGGCAATCAGCCCTTCGCCGTTCTGCTCGGTCTGCAGCGCCGCGAGCACCGGATCGCCGAGGCCGCCGGCGCCGACGAGCGACGCGATCACGACGATCGAGAGCGCCATCATGATCACCTGGTTGAGCCCGAGCATGATCGCCTGCGTTGCGAGCGGCAGCTGCACGTTGCGGAGGATCTGGCGGCGCGTCGATCCGAACGAGTCGGCCGCCTCGATCACGTCCTTCGGCACCGATCTGATGCCGAGCTCCGTGTAGCGGACGAGTGGCGGCACGGCGTAGATGAACGTCGCGACGATGCCGGCGGGGTTGCCGATCGAGAAGAGCACGACGATCGGTACGAGGTACGCGAACGCCGGCAGCACCTGCATCAGGTCGAGCACCGGGCGCAGCGTCTTGTGCACGGCGGGCCACACCGCGGAGGCGACACCGAGCGGGATGCCGACGATCGTCGAGAGCGCGATCGCAACCGCCATCAGCGCCAGCGTCGTCATCGCGCTCGGCCACATCTGCGAGATGCCGTTCGCGCCTCCGTTCGGGATCTGAAGCACGCCGAACGACGAGATCATCAGCGCGGAGAAGAGCGCGGTGCGCCACGAGCCGACGAGCCACGCGACGGTCACGGCGATCGCGAGCACGCCGACCCAGGTCAGCCAGTGCAGGAAGTGCACGACGTCGTTCGTCGCGCTGTTCAGCAGATTCCCGAACCCGCCGACGACCGAGTGCAGGAAGAAACTCGATTCGTCGTTGTTCGTGACCCAGTTGTCCAGGTCGTCGAACCAGCGCGGCACACCGAGCACCCAGTTCGAGGGGAAGCCGCTGTGGATGCCCTCGAGCGCGGCCGCGAGGATGCACAGGGGAACGGCGATCGCGATCGGCGCCGCCCAGCGCATGTGCGCGCCCAACCGGTGGTCGAGGCGACGCACCGCGTCCGCGAGATAGAGCGGAGTCGCGGTCGGCGCGGACATCGCTACGGCTGCCTGGACGCCGCGGGCTGCTCGGGCGCTGTCGGCTCCTCGTGGCCGGCGAGCACGTGAATCACCATGCGGCGGTCGAGGATGCCGACCACCTCGCCGGCGCCGTCGACGACGCCGATCGGGCCTTTCGCGCCGAAGACGACCGGCAGCAGCTCGCTCAGGCGCTGGTCGTGGCGGACGGTCTCCTCCGGCGTCTCGGTCGAGCGCGGCTGCGTCGCGAAGGCGGCGGTCAGCACCTTGCCGCGCGGGACGTCGCGGACGAAGTCGCGCACGTAGTCGTCGGCAGGCGCGCCGACGATGTCGCCCGGCGAGCCGACCTGCACGAAGCGGCCGTCCTTCATGATCGCGATCCGGTCGCCGAGCTTCAGCGCCTCGTCGAGGTCGTGCGTGACGAAGATCACCGTCTTCTGGAGGCGCTCCTGCAAGCGCAGCACTTCGTCCTGCATCTCGCGGCGGATCAGCGGGTCGAGGGCCGAGAACGCCTCGTCGAAGATGAGCACCTCGGGATCGACGGCAAGCGCGCGTGCGAGGCCGACCCGCTGCTGCATGCCGCCGCTCAGCTGGTCGGGGTACGACATCGCGACGTGCGCGAGGCCGACGACCTCGAGCAGCTCGTGGGCGCGGCCGTAGCGAACCGGCTTGTCGATCCCCTGCACTTCGAGGCCGTAGGCGACGTTGTCGATCACCGTGCGGTGCGGGAAGAGGCCGAAGTGCTGGAAGACCATCGAGACTTTCGTGCGGCGCAGCTCGCGGAGACGCTTCCCGTCGGCCCCAACCACGTCGACACCCCCGATCTTCACCTCGCCGGACGTCGGCTCGATCAAGCGCGTCAGGCAGCGGACGAGCGTCGACTTGCCGCTACCGGAGAGGCCCATCACGACGAACACCTCGCCGCGGCCGACGTCGAAGGAGATGTCGCGGGCGGCGACGGTGCAGCCGGTCTTCGCCATCAGCTCGGCGCGGCCGAGCTCGGCGTCGTCGCTTCCGACGACGCGCTCTGCGTTCGGGCCGAAGACCTTCCACAGGTTGCGGCACGAGACCTGCACGTCGTTTGACTCAGAAGAGGCCGACGGTCTCACCCCGTTCGTCGATGTCGACGTTCATGGCGGCGGGCGTCTTGCCGTAGCCCGGCATCGTCTGCATGTCGCCGCAGAGCGCCACGATCCAGCCGGCGCCGGTGTAAGCGCGCAGGTCGCGCACGCCGACAGTGAACCCGACCGGCGCGTTCGCGAGCTTCGGATCGTGGGAGAGCGACAGGTGCGTCTTCGCCATGCAGATGGGGAGGTTGTCGAGCCCGGCTTTGGTGAACTCCCTGACCTTTGCACGCGCGGCCGGCTGAAGGAAGACCCCGTCCGCGCCGTAGACGCGCCGTGCGATCGCCTCGATCTTGTCCTCGATCGGCTCGTCGAGCGAATACATGAAGTCGAACGTGTTCGGCTCGTCGGCCGCCGCTACCGCGGCCTCGGCGACTGCCGCGCCGCCCGCTCCGCCGCGCATGAAACCGTCATTCACCTCGGCCGCGTAGGCCCCGTGCTCGAGCGCGATCCGGCGCACGAGCTCGATCTCATCGTCGGTGTCGCCGGGGAAGCGGTTGACGGCGACGACGGCGTTCAACCCGAACTCGCGCACGATGCCGAGGTGGCGTGCGAGGTTCCCCGAGCCGATCTCGATCGCCTCCGGGCCGCCGTCCGGGTCGCCGGCGTGGTGCTTCAGCGCCTTCACGGTTGCGACGAGCACGACGGCATCCGGACGGACGTGGCCCAGCCGGCAGACGATGTCGAAGAACTTCTCCATGCCCATGTCGGAGCCGAAGCCGTTCTCCGTCACGACGTAGTCGGCGAGCTTCAGCGCGACTCGGTCGGCGACGAGTGAGTTGTTGCCGTGCGCGATGTTCGCGAACGGGCCGCAGTGGATGAACGCAGGCTGCCCCTCGAGCGTCTGGACGAGGTTCGGCTTGAGCGCTTCTTTCAGCAGAACCGCCATCGAGCCCGCAGCCTGGAGCTGCTCCGCCGTGACGGGCTCACCGTCGCGCGTCTGGGCGACGGTGATTGCTCCGAGCCGCGCGCGCAGATCGTGCAGGTCGGCGGAGACGGCGACGATCGCCATCACTTCCGACGCGGCGGTGATGTCGAAGCCGGTCTGGCGCGTGTAGCCGTTCGCCTTGCCCCCGAGGCCGACGACGACGTCGCGCAGCGACCGGTCGTTGATGTCCATGCACCGGCGCCAGCTGACCGAGAGCGGATCGATGTCGAGCTCGTTGCCGTGCAGCAGGTGCGCCTCGAGCATCGCGGCGAGCAGGTTGTTCGCGGCGCCGATCGCGTGGATGTCGCCGGTGAAGTGGAGGTTCATGTCCTCCATCGGAACGACCTGCGTGTAGCCGCCGCCGGCGGCGCCGCCCTTGATCCCGAACACCGGCCCGAGTGACGCCTCACGCAGGCAGAGCGCGACGTTCTTCCCGATATGCCCGAGTCCCTGCGTCAGCGAGACCGACGTCGTCGTCTTGCCCTCGCCGGCCTTCGTCGGCGTGATCGCGGTGACGTTGATCAACTTGCCGTTCGGCCGGTCGGCGAGGCGCTCGAGGACGGACAGCGAGACCTTGGCCTTGTACTTGCCGTACGGGTCGATCTCGTCCGGCGTGAGCCCCGCTGCCGCGGCGATCTCCGTGATTGGCTGGAGCGTCGCCTGCTGCGCGATCTCGAGGGACGACGGCATCGTCGTTGCCACGCACTCATCCTTTCGGTCGATGTGATCGACGCGGAGGATACGACTAATATATCTCCGTGGCTAGGGCAGGCACGGCGACGCTGGCGGCCCCGCCCCTCGTGGAGGCGTCGTCGCTCGCCGACCAGGCGTACCTCGCGCTCCGTGAACTGATCGTGTCGCTCGAGCTCGCACCGGGCGCGCTCGTCAAGGAACCGGAGCTCGTCGAGCGGCTCGGAATCGGCCGGACGCCCGTGCGCGAGGCGCTTCGCCGGCTCTCCCAGGAGCGGCTGATCGAGGTGTTCCCACGGCGGGGGATGGTCGTGACGACGGTCGACGTCCGCGACCTCGCGCGGCTCTGCGAGGTGCGGCTCGCGCTCGAGCCGGAGGCGGCCCGTTTGGCCGCAGAACGCGCTACCCAGGCCGATTTGGACGAGATCACGTCGCTCTTGACCGAGCTCGCGGCGCGCCGTCGCCGCGACGACCGCTCGCTGATCGCCCTCGACCGCCGGATCCACACCGCGATCTACCGCGCCAGCCACAACCACTTCCTGGTCGAGACGCTCGAGGAGTACTACACGCACGCTCTCCGCATCTGGATGCTCGGCCTCGAGAAGACAGGTCTCAGCGCGGCAGTGCACGAGCACGCCGAGCTACTCGGCGCGATCCTCCGAGGTAACGGGGTCCGCGCGTCCGAGCTGATGCGAGAGCACGTCGAGCGCTTCGAGCAGGAGATGCGTGACGTGCTTCTCGAGGCGTGATATATCAGCCGGATATGACTGATACATCAGGTCCGCCCGCAACTGCCCGCGCCGTCGTGATCGGCGCCGGCATCGTCGGCAACAGCCTCGTGTACCACCTGGCGAACCTCGGCTGGACCGACCTCGTCCAGCTCGACAAGGGGCCGCTGCCGAATCCGGGCGGCTCGACCGGGCACGCGTCGAACTTCATCTTCCCGGTCGACCATTCGAAGGAGATGACCCAGCTCACCGCCGAGTCGGTGCGTCAGTACAAGGAGTGGGGCGTCTTCACCGAGAGCGGCGGCATCGAGGTCGCACGCACCGAGGAGCGGATGCAGGAGCTGCGGCGGCGAATGTCTTCGGCAAAGGCGTGGGGCATCGAGGGCTGCGAGCTGATCACGCCGGCGCGCGTGAAGGAGCTCGTGCCGTTCGTCGAGGAGTCGGTGATCGTCGGCGGCTTCTACACGGAGGGCGTCGGCATCGTCGACTCGCTGCGCTTCGGCACGATCGCGCGCGAGAAAGCGCAGGAGCTGGGAGCGCTATCCGTGTTCGCGAACACCGAGGTGCTGGGCATCGACGTCGAGAACGGGCGCGTGACGGGCATTCGCACCTCGCGCGGCGATATCGCGACCGACACGATCGTCGTCTGCTGCGGTGTGTGGAGCCCGAAGATCGCGCGCCTCGCCGGCGCGACGATCCCGCTGACACCGGCCGTGCATCAGATGATCGACGTCGGTCCCGTGCCGCATTTCAAGGACACGAAGGGCGTGATCGAGTTCCCGATCGTGCGCGACATGGACACGAACATGTACGAGCGCCAGGACGGGAGCGGGCTCGAGATCGGCTCGTACGCGCACCGGGCGATCCTTCACGACCCGGAGGAGATCCCCTCGAACGAGGAGGCCGCGCTCTCGCCGACCGAGCTGCCGTTCACACAGGACGACTTCACGAAGCAGATGGAGGACGCGCTCGAGCTGATCCCCGACGTGCTGAACGACGAGTCGGTCGGGATCAAGTACGCGATCAACGGCCTCCTCTCGCTGACGCCGGACGGACTGCCGCTGCTGGGCGAGACGCCTGAGGTGAAGGGCCTCTGGTCGGCCGCCGCGGTGTGGGTGAAGGAGGGGCCGGGTGTCGGCAAGTCGGTGGCCGAGTGGATGACGCACGGCGAGTCCGAGATCGACCTCCAGTCGTCTGACATCGCGCGGTTCTACGACTGCCAGAAGACGCGCGCAAACGTCCGCGCGCGCTCGGCCGAGGGTTTCAACAAGACGTACGGCATCGTCCATCCGAACGAGCAGTGGGAGTCGAACCGCCGCGTGCGCCTCTCGCCGTACTACGCACGTGAGCAGGAGCTGGGTGCCGTGTTCTACGAGGCTGCGGCCTGGGAGCGCCCGCACTGGTACGAGTCGAACGCTCCGCTCCTCGAGGAGTACGGCGACCGGATCAACCGTCGCGAGGCGGAGTGGGAGTCGCGCTGGTGGTCGCCGATCATCAACGCGGAGCACCTCGCGATGCGCGACCGGGCCGCGATGTTCGACCTGACCGCGTTCGCGATCTTCGACGTCACCGGGCCGGGCGCGCTCGAGACGGTGCAGAAGGTCTCGATGCGGCAGATGGACGTCGCGCACGGCAAGGTCGTCTACACGCCGGTGCTCTCGCCGAGCGGCACGTTCAAGAGCGACCTGACCGTGATGCGTCTCGGCGACGAGCAGTTCCGCGTCGTCACGGGCGGCGCGCACGGGATGGCCGACCTGAAGTGGTACGCCGACCACGTGCCCGCCGACGGCGGCGCACAGGTGACCGACCTCACATCTGCATTGACGACGCTCGGCGTCTGGGGGCCGCGCTCGCGCGACATCCTCGCGAGCATCACCTCGGCCGACGTTTCGCACGAGGCGTTCCCGTTCGGAACGTGCCGCATGATCGAGATCGACTCGCTCAGCGTGCTCGCGTCGCGGATCTCGTACGTCGGGGAGCTCGGCTGGGAGCTCTACGTCCCGATGGAGCAGGGTGCAAAGCTGTGGGATCTCCTCTGGGAGGCGGGGCAGCCGCACGGTGTCGTGCCGGCGGGGATCGGCGTCTACGGCACGACCGGCCGCCTCGAGAAGTGCTACCGCGCGTTCGGCTTCGAGCTCGATGCCGACTTCGACGTGGTCGAGGCCGGGATGACGTCGCCGAAGGTGAAGGCGGCCGACTTCATCGGCCGGGAAGCGCACCTCAACCACCGCGAGACCGAGGCCGTCGCTGTGCTCTGCACGCTCACTGTCGACGACCACACGTCGAAGGACGGCACCAAACGCTTCATGCTCGGCCGCGAGCCGATCCTCGCGAAGAACGGCACGCCGCTCGTCGACGCGCACGGCCGCCGCTCGTACGTGACGAGTGCCGGCGCCGGGCCCTCGATCGGCAAGCACATCCTGCTCGCGTACCTGCCGTCCGAGAACGCGAACGTCGGCGAGGAGCTGCTCGTCGAGTTTCTCGGCGAGCAGTATCCCGTGACCGTGCAGAGCAACGACTCGACGCCGGTGTTCGACGCAGAGAACGCGAGGATCCGCGCGTGAGGATCCTGGTCGCCGTCAAGCGCGTGCCGATCACCGGTGGGCGCATGGTGCTGACCGACGACGCGCAGGCGATCCAGACGCGGCACCTCGGCTTCACGATCTCGCCGCACGAGGAGTGCGGCGTCGAGGAGGCCGTGCGCATCGTCGAGGCGCAGGGTGGTGAGGTCGTCGTGCTGACGCTCGGCCCCCCGGAGGCGGAGGAGCAGATCCGCGATTGCATGGCGATCGGCGCCGACCGCGGCATCCACCTCGTCACCGAAGAGGAGTGGGACGCGCAGGCGACAGCCGGCGCGATCGCCGACGCGATCCGCGAGGAGGAGCCGTTCGACCTCGTCGTCTTCGGCAACGAGTCGGCGGACGCGGGCAACTATCAAGTTGGGATTCGAGTCGCATACGCACTCGGCCTGCCGGTCGTGACCGGGCTGAAGGGACTGACGGTCGACGGCGGCCGCGCGCGCTGCGAGCAGGAAGTGGCCGGCGGCCGCGACGTCTACGACGTTGCGCTGCCCGCGGTGGTGACGGTCAAGGAAGGGCTCAACCTGCCGCGCTATCCGTCCGTGCCGGCGAAGCTGCGCGCGAAGGGGAAGCCCCTCGATTCGCGATCCGTTGAACGCCCGGCGCCGAAGCTCGAGAAGTTGCGCCTCGTCGTGCCGGAGGGTGCGGGAAAGCAGGCGGAGGTACTCGGCGAGGGTGCTGCTGCGGCGCCGCGCGTCGTCGAGGTGATGCAGCAGCTGGGTGTGGCATGACTGTCGTCTTTCTGGAGGGAACGGACGACGAGCTGTCGCTGCAGGCAGTGACGCTCGCGCAGTCGCTCGGCGGCGACGTACGGGCCGTGCACGTCGACGGCCCGTACGCACCGAGCGCGTGGGCGACGGCACTCGTCGAAGCCGCAGGCGGCGACGACATCGTCGGGCCGGGCTCCGACCGCGGCAACGAGGTTCTCGCGCACGTCGCGGCGCAGCTCGACCTACCGCTCGCTGCGAACGTGACCGAGGTGCGCGGCGACGAGGTGACCCGCATCCGCTGGGGTGGCACCCTGCTCGAGGAGGCGCGCATTCACGCGGACACGCGGCTGCTCACCGCCGCGCCGTTCGCCTTCCCGCCGGCGGCCAAGCCCGACGTCATGCTTTTGTCGCCCTTCCCGGGGAACGGTGTCCGGGTTGTGGACCACGTCGCGCCGGACACGGGCGGCAAGGTCTCGCTCGCCGATGCGAAGGTCGTCGTCTCGGGCGGGCGCGGCGTCGGCTCGGCGGACGGCTTCGCGATCCTCGAGGAGCTCGCGGCGCTGCTCGACGCAGCGGTCGGCTGCTCGCGGGTCGTCACGAGCGCGGGTTGGCGGCCGCACACGGACCAGGTCGGCCAGACCGGCACGAAGGTTTCGCCCGACCTCTACATCGCGTGCGGGATCAGCGGCGCGACCCAGCACATCGCCGGCTGCAAAGGCGCGAAGAAGCTGCTCGCGATCAACGCCGACCCAGAGGCGACGATCTTCGCGCACGCCGACTACGCCGTGATCGGCGACCTGCACGAGGTCGTGCCCGCGATCACCGCCGAGCTCAGGAAGGTGCGCTCGCAATAGAAGCTCTTGCGCTCGCGGCGCTGCTCGTTGTCGCAGGCTTCCTGTTCGGCCGCCGCGCGCTCTTCCTCGTGCGCCTCGTGCGCGCCGCGCGCCCGCTCGACCGCACCGATGACCTGCCGCTGCGCGTCAAGAACGAGGCGACGATCGTCCTCGGGCAGCGCAAGCTCTTCCAACGGCTCGTCCCCGGCGCGATGCACGCGCTCATCTTCTGGGGGTTCCTCGTTCTCTTCCCGACGATCGTGATGGCGGGAATCGGCGCGACCGGCCGGCATCACACGTTCCCGTGGCTCGGCGCGCAGGGCTGGTTCATGGCGCTCGTCGACGTCTTCATCCTCAGCGTGCTCGTGGGGATCGTCGCTGCGCTCTGGATCAGGAAGGTCGTGCGGCCACGGCGTTTCGACGGCTCGCACCTCGGCGAGGCCGATCTGATCCTCGCGCTGATCGCGCTTGTCGTGCTGACGCTGCTCGGCTGGCACGCGTCTCAGATCGCCGCCGGGCTGAACGAATGGCCGGCGCACGACTCGTTCCTCGCAAATGCGCTGAGCGGCGCGATCCCCGATCCCCGCGTCCCGGAGCGCATCTTCGTGTGGGCGCACGTCTGCGTGATCCTCACGTTCCTCGTCTACCTGCCGTACTCGAAGCATCTGCACATCGCGACCGCCGCGATCAATGTCTTCTTCTCGCGCACGCGGCGCCGGGGAAGGTTGGAGCCGCTGCGCTTCGACGTTCCCGAAGCGGAGCTGCGCTTCGGCGCCGGGACGATCCGCGACCTGACGTGGAAGGAGATGGTCGACTCGTTCTCCTGCACGGAGTGCGGCCGCTGCCAGGACGTCTGCCCGGCGTACGCGACCGGCAAGACGCTGTCGCCGAAGCTCGTGATCATGGGCATCCGCGACCAGGTCTTCGCGGAGGGCCCGAACCTGCTCGCCGGCGGCGAGTTGAGCCCGATCGCGGGCAACGGCGTACCGGAGGAGATGATCTGGGACTGCGTCACGTGCGGTGCGTGCGTGCACGAGTGCCCGGTCTCGATCGAGCACATCGACCACATCGTGGACCTGCGCCGCGACCTCGTGATGGTGCAGTCGTCGTTCCCACAGGAAGCCGAGACGATGCTGCGCGACGTCGAGCGCGTCGGCAACCCATGGGGCAAGCCGCAGGGCGATCGCGCGTCGTGGGCGGAGGGGCTCGGCGTGCGTGTGATCGAGGAGGGCGACCCGGCGCCGGAGATCCTCTACTGGGTCGGGTGCGCCGCCGCGTACGACGAGCGCGCGCGCATCGCTGCCGAGTCGACGGTGAAGCTCCTGCAGAAGGCGGGTGTCGACTTCGCGATCCTCGGCGCGCGCGAGTCGTGCACCGGCGACCCGGCCCGTCGGATGGGCAACGAGTACGTCTTCCAGGCGTACGCCGAGCAGAACGTCGCGACGCTGAACGAGACGGGCGTGACGAAGATCGTCGCGAGCTGCCCGCACTGCCTCAACTCGCTCGCGAACGAGTACCCGGACTTCGGCGGCCGCTACGAGGTGATGCACCACACCGAGCTCCTCGCGCAGCTCCTGCGCGAGGGAAAGCTCGAGCCGGCGCGCAGCGAGACCGAGATCACCTACCACGACTCGTGCTACCTCGCGCGGCACAACGACATCGCCGCCGATCCGCGCGAGCTCGTCGCCGCGGTCGGCACGCCGGTCGAGATGGAGAAGCACGGCAAGCAGACCTTCTGCTGCGGCGCGGGTGGCGCGCACATGTGGATGGAGGAGCGGGGCGCGCCGATCAACGAGGAGCGCGTCCGTCAGGCAGCGGAGACGGGCGCCGAGACGCTCGCCGTTGCGTGCCCGTTCTGCACCGTCATGCTCGACGACGGCGTCCGCGCCAGCGGTCGTGAGCTTCGCGTGGTCGACGTAGCGACGCTCCTCGCCGAGTCGCTCGACTAGCCTGGCCCGGGTGAGGGAGGGGATCGACCGGCGATCGATGGTGGCGCTTTCGGGCGGCCACTTCGCCGTCGACTTCGCGTCGGGCAGCGTCCCCGCGCTGATCCCTTTTCTGACGACGCGCTTCAACCTGAACTACGCGCTCGCCGGGCTGCTGCTGCTCGCCGCGACCGCGTCGTCATCGCTCGTCCAGCCGCTCTTCGGCCTCTGGTCGGATCGCCGCGGCGCTCTCTGGCTCCTTCCCGCCGGCACGCTGCTTGCCGCCGTGGGGGTCGCCGGCGCGGCGATCTCACCGCTCTATCCGGTCGTCCTGCTGCTCGTCCTCGCCGGAGGGCTCGGCGTCGCGGCGTTCCATCCCGAAGGCGCGAAGTACGCCGCCTACGCGAGCGGCCGCAAGCGTGCGAGCGGCATGTCGTACTTCAACATCGGCGGCAACACGGGATATGCGCTGGGCGCGTTCGCCACCGGCGAGCTCGTCGTCTCGTTCGGCCTGTGGGCGACCCTGATTGCGATGGTGCCGGTCGCGCTGGCTGCGTTCGCGCTGACGCGGATGACGCGCGAGTTCTCACGCCTCGCCGACGCGCCGCTCCTGAAGACCGATGCCGCCGGTGACGACGACACGCATGCGATGGCTCTGCTCGGCTTCGTGATCGCGTTGCGCAGCATCGCCTGGTTCACACTGCTCGCGTTCCTGCCGCTCTGGGTGGTGTCGCTCGGGCACTCGAAGGCGTACGGCAACCGCCTGCTCTTCCTGATGTTGATGGCGGGGGCGGTGGGAACGCTCGTGCTCGGGCCGGTTGCGGACCGCGTCGGGCTTCGCCGGACACTGCTCGTCACCCAGATGCTCGCCCCGCCGCTGATGCTGACGTTCGTGTACGCCGGTGGGTTTGTCGGCGCGCTTGCGCTCGTGCCGTTCGGCATGTGCGTCGTCGGGACGTACGGCGTGACGATGGTGCTCTCACAGAGCTATCTGCCTCGGCACATCGGTATGGCCTCGGGCATCTCCGTCGGGCTCGCGATGGGAATCGGCGGCGTGGCCGCAGTCGTGCTCGGAGCGGTCGCGGACGCCGTCGATCTGAAGAGCGCGCTCACGATCAGCGCGCTTGTGCCGCTGCTCGGGCTGTTTGCGTGCGCGCGCCTGCCGCGGCCCCGGTCGCTCGTATCGCGGCCGCTCGCGCCCGCCGCGGTCGACTAGTGGACGTGGCGGCGCCGCTCAGACAGTCTGTCGCCTGATGTTGGTCGGGTTGGGGCACGTGGATCTCGTCTGCCGGGATCTGGAGGCGTCGCTTGCGTTCTACGCGGCGGTCTTCGGCGATCTCGGGCTTCAACCGCCGCACGCCGAGCGCGGCGAGCGCGGCGAGGCGATCTACTACCTGCGCTTCCCGCACGCCGGCTCAGGCTCGATCGGCTTTCGCCAGGCGCTCAAAGAACAAGAGTTCCAGCTCTACGCGCCGGGCTTCCACCACCTTGCAATCGCGGTCGAGCGGAAGGTGGACGTCGACCTCGCCTACCACGCCGCGCTTGGCGCCGGCGCCGAGATCCTGCACGAGCCGCGCCTCTGGCCGGTCTACCACACGGACTACTACGCGACGTTCTTCCAGGATCCGGACGGCTTCCGGATCGAGGTCGCGGCGAGCCGCGACGCGCGCATTGGCAGCCCCAGCATCTAGAGCCGCTTGACAACCGTGGAACAGATGTTCCACCATATGGTCAGTGGCGACGGAAACCGGGACGCAGGCGATCGATCGCGCGGCGGAGCTGCTCGTCCGCGTCGTCGAATCGCCGCGCGCGCTCGGGGTCGGCGAGCTCGCCGACGGGAGCGGGCTTCCCAAGTCGACGACGTCTCGGCTCGTCGGGGCGCTCGAGCGGCGGGGTCTCGTGCAGCGCGCAGGCGACCGGCGTGTCGTGCCCGGGCCGGTGCTCTTGCGCTTCGCGCACCGCGACACGGGCCAGGGGCTCGTCGAGCTCGCGGCGCCGGCGCTGCGCGCGCTCGCAGAGCTGTCGGGCGAGACGATCAACCTCGGCGTTCCGACACCGCTCGGCGTCGAGCATCTCGCGCAGGAGGACTCGCGTCATTTCGTCGGCGGCACGAACTGGGTCGGCCGGCGCGCCCCGTTCGAGACGAGCGCGAACGGCAAGGTGCTGCGCGCGTTCTCCGCCGAGCGTCCCGTCGCCGCGCAGTCGATCCGCGCGCAGGGCTACGCGACCGCCGTCGACGAGCTCGAGCACGGGCTCGCCGCGCTCGCCGCGCCCATCTTCGGTCCCGACGGCGTCGCCGTCGCCGCCCTCTCGATCTCCGGTCCCACGATCCGACTCACCCGCGAACGCATCGCCGAGCTCGCGCCCGCCCTGCTGGAGCAGGCGGCGCTCGTCTCGGCGCGACTCGGCAACCACGAAACGCATCAAGGAGCCGCATGACCCACGAAGAGATCCTGCAAGGGCTCTACGACAACACGCTCGTCGGCAACGCCCCCGAGGTGAAAGACCTCGTCAACCAGGGGCTCGCCGACGGCATGGGGCCCGAGAGCATGCTGTACGACGCGCTCATCCCGTCGCTCGAAGAAGTCGGCGCGCGCTTCGAGCGCGGCGACTACTTCGTCCCGGAGATGCTGATCGCGGCGCGCGCGATGCAAGGCGCGCTCGACATCCTGCGGCCGCTGCTCGCGGAGACGGGAGCGAAGCCGGTCGGGACCTACGTGATGGGCACCGTCAAGGGCGACGTGCACGACATCGGCAAGAACCTCGTCAACATCATGCTCGAGGGCGCCGGCTTCACGGTGTACGACCTCGGCGTGAACGTCGCGCCGGAGACGTTCGTCGAGAAGATCCAGGAGCACGCACCCGACATCGTCGGCTTCTCGGCATTCCTGACGACGACGGTGCCGATGTTCAAAGCGAACATCAACGCCCTGCAGAAGGCCGGTATCCGCGACGACGTGATCGTGATGGTCGGCGGCGCGCCCGTCACGCAGGAGTACGCGGATGCGGTTGGCGCCGACGGCTACGCCTCCGACGCGTCGACGGCCGTGCGGCTCGCCAAGGACCTGATCGAGAAGCGGCGGAGCGCCGTCCCGGCGTAGTGCGTCCGCTCGCCGTCATCGAGGCCGCGGTCAAGAAGCCCGTGTTCGGCTGCCAGATGTGCGGCCAGTGCGTGCTGCACTCGACCGGGATGACGTGCCCGATGAACTGCCCGAAAACGCTTCGCAACGGGCCGTGCGGCGGCGTGCGCCCCGACGGCCACTGCGAGGTGAAGCCCGAGATGCGCTGCGTCTGGGTGAAGGCGGTCGAGCGCGCGCCGAAGACGCCGTGGGCGCACGAGATCGACGACATCCGCAAGCCGGTCGACAACCGTCTCTGGAACACGTCGTCGTGGGCGAACCTGATCACGAAGCGCGACAAGGTTGCTCCGAAGGGGTGGCGTGTCGAGGCTTGAGGAAGCGATCGACGCCGGGCGCTTCGTCGTCACGGCCGAGCTGCTGACGGTGAACAGCGGTGGGCTCGACGCCGTGCGCCGCAACTTCGCGCCGTACGAGGAATGGGTCGATGCGGTCAACGCGACCGACAACACGGCAGCGCACGCGCACGCGTCGCCGCTCGCTGTTGCGATCGCGCTCAAGCAGCTCGGGGTGGAGCCGATCATGCAGCTCGTCTGCCGCGACCGGAACCGCCTTGCGCTCCAGGCCGACATTGCCGGCGCCGCCCTGCACGGGATCGAGAACATCTGCTGCCTCACCGGCGACGACGTCACCGCGGGCGACGAGCCGGAAGCGCGCCGCGTCTTCGACCTCGACTCGATCCAGCTCATCGCGGTCGCCGAGGCGATGCGCAACGGCCGCTACCTGTCGGGGCGCAAGCTCGACCCGCCGCCGCACCTCGTCATCGGCGCGGTCGAGAACCCGGCCGCGCCTCCGGTCGACTACCGCGTCGACCGCGCGCTGAAGAAGGTCCGCGCCGGTGCGCGCTTCCTGCAGCTCCAGGTGCTGTTCGACCTCGAGCCTCTGCGTTCGTTCATGCACGAGGCCGTCGCGAAGGGTCTTGCCGATCGCGCCGCGATCCTGCCCTCGATCTGCCTCGTCCGCTCGCCGTCCGCGCTGCGCTTCATCGACGAGAAGGTTCCCGGCATCACCGTGCCGCTCGAGCTGATCGAGCGCTGCGAGCGCGCCGCCGATCCCGAGGCCGAGTGCTTCGAGGTCGCGTGCGAGCTCGCCGAGGCGGCGCGCGCCGTTCCCGGCGTGCGCGGCCTGCACCTGATCAGCTTTCGCAAGGAGGCCGGTATCGCGCGGCTCTGCCGCCGGCTCGGCATCCCCACCCGCCACGAAAGGGAGAGCATTGGAAACGGTTCTCGCGTCGCCGTCTAGGACGGTCGTCATCGGCCCCGGCCGGCCGTTCTGCGTGATCGGCGAGCGCATCAACCCGACCGGCCGCAAGAAGTTCCAGGCGGAGCTGCAGCAGGGAGACCTGTCGCGCATCGAGCTCGACGTCGCGCAGCAGACGCCGCTGGCGGACCTGCTCGACGTGAATGTCGGCGACCCCCTCGCCGACGAGATCGAGCTGATGCGGCAGGCGATCCCGCTCGTGCAATCGCTGACCGATCTCCCGCTCGTCATCGACTCGTCGATCATCGAGGCGCTCGAAGCCGGGCTCTCGGCGTACGACGGCAAGGCGCTCGTCAACTCCGTCACGGGCGAGGACGAGCGGCTCCAGACGATCCTGCCGATCGTCGCGCGTCACGGTGCCGCGGTGATCGGGCTCGCGAACGACGACGAGATCCCGATGGAGCCGCAGCGCCGCCTCGAGGTTGCGAAGAAGATCGTGTCCGCCGCCGGCGACCACGGCATCCCGCCCGAGGACGTCATCATCGATCCGCTCGCAATGCCCGTCGGCGCAGAGCCCCGCGCGGTGACGCTGTTCATCGAGACGCTGCATCTGCTGCGCGACGAGCTCGGCGTGAACACCACGTGCGGCGCGTCGAACACGTCCTTCGGGCTGCCCGGCCGCGACACGCTCGGCGGCTCGTTCCTCGCGATCGCTGCGAGCCACGGGCTGACGAGCGCGATCATGGACGCGCGCTCGGTCGAAGTCGTCGAGGCGGTGCGCGCGAGCGACTTCCTGCTCGGCAAGGACGAGTGGGGTGCCAACTGGATCGCGGCGTACCGCAGGAAGCAGGCCGCGGCCGCATGAGTGCAGCCGAGCCCATGGTCGAGGAGGCGCACCCGGACCGGGTCCGGCTCGTCTTCCGGCAGGCCGACGGCGCGACGAAGGAGGCGCGCGTCCCGGCCGGGACGACGCTGTTCGACTGCGCGAGCTGGAACGGCATCGCGATCGACTCGACGTGCGGCGGGCACGGCACGTGCAAGAAGTGCAAGGTGCGCGTCGCCTCGGGCGAGCAGGCGATCTCAAGTGTCGATCCGCGCGCGTTCTCGTCCGACGAGCTTCGCTCCGGGTGGCGGCTCGCCTGTCGCGCGCAGGCCGAGGAGGATCTCGTCGTCGAGGTGCCGCCGCTCGAGACGCGCCCGAAGGCTGCGCTCGTCGGCGTCGGGCGGCACGTGATCCTGCGTCCGGCCGTGCAGAAGCGCTACCTCGAGCTGACCGAGCCGACGCTCGAGGACCAGGTGTCCGATCTCGAGCGTGTGCTCGCGGCGATGGACGACGTCGAGCTGCGCGTGCCGCTCGAGCTCATGCGCACGCTCGGCAAGACGCTCCGCGACGCGAACTGGAACGTGACGGCCGTGCTCGTCGACGACCTGCTGCTCGACGTCGAGCCGGGCGACACGACTGCGCGGCGCTTCGCCGTCGCATTCGACCTCGGCACGACGACCGTCGTCGCAACCCTGCTCGACCTGGAGACGGGCCAGCCCGCCGCGGTGCGCTCGATCCTCAACCTCCAGCAGCCGTTCGGCGCGGACGTGATCACCCGGATCAGCGCCACGATGATGGATCCCGAGGCGCTCGGCCGGCTCCGCGAGCTCGCGCATCAGACGCTCTCCCAGCTCGTCGACGAGATCTCCGCCGAGGCGCAGACTGATATCCGAGAGATATATGAGGTTGTCGTGACCGGGAACGTGACGATGATCCAGATCGCGCTGGGGATCGACCCCGAGCCGCTCTCGATGGCCCCGTTCACGATCGCGGCGCGCCGGCTGCCCGAGGCGAAGGCGTCGGACTTCGGGCTGCGCGTCCATGAGCGCGCGCCGGCGGTCCTGTTCCCGGCGCTCGGCGCGTACGTCGGGCCGGACATCGTCGCCGGTGTGCTCGCGACGGGATTGACGCTCGACAAGCGCGTGCGGCTCTTCATCGACGTGGGCACGAACTCCGAGATCGTCCTCGGCTCCTCGGCGCGCGCGCTCGCGACGGCGGCGCCGGCCGGCCCTGCGTTCGAGGCCGCCCAGATCCGCTGCGGCATGCGTGCGGCGGACGGCGCGATCGAGGGCGTCCGGATCGTCGACGGCGAGGTGGAGCTGACGGTGATCGGCGACGTCGCGCCGGTCGGCCTCTGCGGCTCCGGTCTCGTCGATGCGGTCGCGGAGCTCGTCGGAGCAGGCATGCTCGATCACTCCGGCCGCTTCGTCCTCGGCACGTCGGACCGCTTCGCGAAGATCGGCGAAGAGAACGTCTTCTACCTCTCGGAGGACGTGTTCCTCTCGCAGCGCGACGTGCGCGAGCTCCAGTTTGCGAAGGCATCGATCGCGACCGGCTGGGCGATCCTTTGCAAGGAGCTCGGCGTCGAGCCGGGCGACGTTTCGCAGGTGCTGCTCGGCGGCTCGTTCGGCTCGTACCTGAGCGCGGCGAGCGCCGTGAGGATCGGTCTTGTGCCGCGGCTGCCGCTCACGCGCATCGTGGCCGCGGGCAACGTCGCCGGGGAGGGCGCGAAGATCGTCGCGCTCTCGGTGACCGAGCGCGCCGCGGCGAACGCCGTGCTCGACGAGGTCGACTACGTCGAATTGTCCGGCCGCACCGACTTCAACGACCTGTTCATCGACCAGCTCCAGTTCCCCGGATGACGAAGGTGATCGTGGGCTGCGGTGCGCTGGCGCTGCACATCGACCGGATTGCGAAGCGGCGCGGTTGGGACGTCGAGGTGAAGCCGCTGCCGCCCGAGCTGCACAACCGGCCGGAGAAGATTCGCGCTGCCGTCGACGCAGCCGGCCGGGCCGATCTCGTCGCCTACGCCGACTGCGGTACGCGCGGAGCGCTCGACGACCTGCCGCGGCTGCCCGGCGCCGACTGCTACCAGCTCTTCGCCGGCTTCGAGCAGCACGAGGCGGGGACGTATTACCTGACCGACTTTCTCGTCCGCTCGTTCGACCGCGTCGTGTGGCGCGGGCTTGGGCTCGACCGCCATCCCGAGCTGCGCGAGGACTACTTCGGCAACTACGAACGCGTGGTCTGGCTCGCGCAGGACGAGACCGGCGAACTAAAAGAGAAGGCCGAGCGCATCGCCGTAGCGCTCGACCTTCCGCTGACTATTCGTTCCACCGGCGAGACCGGATTGGAACGCGCCCTCGAATCTCTACTGGAGGCCTGACACGTGCTGATCAACGAGATGCCGCGCTACGAGATCCTCGACGAGTCTTCGATGCAGGAGCTCGAGCGCGGGTGGCGGCGGATCGTCTCCGAAATCGGGATCGACTTCCTGCACGACGAGGCAATCGCCGCGTTCGAGGCGGCCGGCCAGACGGTCGAGGGGCAGCTCGTCAAGTTCGACCCGGACTGGATCCTCGAGCAGGTCGCCAAGGCGCCGCGGGAGTTCGACCTGCAGGCGCGCAACCCGGCCAACACGATCCACGTCGGCGGCAACCACATGGCGTTCGGGCCGGTCTACGGCTGCCCGTTCGTGCGTGAGGGGATCGAGCGCCGCGAGGCGACGTACGAGGACTTCGAGAATCTCGTGCGACTGTCGCAGGCCTTCCCGCAGCTCGACACGCCGGGCGGAACGATCTGCGAGCCGAACGACAAGCCGCTCGACTCGCGGCACCTCGACATGGTGTACGCGCTCTTGACCCTGTCCGACAAGCCGTTCATGGGCTCCGTGACGTCCGGCCCGAACGCCGAGGACACGATCGCGATGGCGGAGATGGTTCTCGGTGCGGAGTCGATCCGCGAGACACCGGCGGTCATCTCGCTGATCAACGTCAACTCGCCGCTGCGCTACGACGACCGCATGCTCTCGGCGCTGCTCGCGTACACGAAGGCGAACCAGCCGTGCGTGATCACTCCGTTCCTGCTCATGGGCGCGATGTCGCCGGTGTCGGTCGCCTCGACGCTCGCACAGCAGGTGGGCGAGGCGCTGGCCGGAATCGCACTTGTGCAGACCCTCAACCCCGGCTGCCCGGTCGTGTTCGGCAGCTTCCTCTCGAACACCGACATGCAGTCCGGCTCGCCGTCGTTCGGCACTCCCGAGTCGGCGGTCGGGCTCCTGTGCACCGGGCAGATCGCGCGCCATTACGAGCTTCCCTTCCGCGGCGGCGGCGGCTTGACGTCATCGCAGTCGGTGGATGCGCAGGCCGCCTACGAGGCGGCGATGACGCTGTGGCCGACGTTTCTCGCCGGCACGAACTTCGTCATGCACTCGGCCGGCTGGCTCGAGTCCGGGCTCGTGTCCTGCTACGAGAAGTTCATCGTCGACGTCGAGCTGCTGCGCATGCTCTACCACGTGTTCGAGCCGCTGCAGATCAACGAGGAGACGTTGGCATACGGCGCGCACCAGGAGGTCGGCCAGGGCGGCCACTTCCTCGGCGCCGCGCACACGCTCGAGCGCTTCCGCGAGTGCTTCTACCGCCCGCTCCTGTCGTCGACGGAGAACTACGAGCGGTGGATGAGAAACGGCGGCAACGACTCCGCCGCGCGCGCGTCCGACATCTGGCGCAAGACGCTCGACGAGTATCAGGAGCCCGAGCTCGAGGGCGACCTCAAGGACGAGCTGAAGGCGTACGTCGACCGGCGGAGGACCGAGCTTGGCGACTGACGCGGCGATGTTCGTCGCGGGGGAGTGGACCGGCTCGGCGAGCGGCGAGACGTTCACCGCCGACTCGCCCGCGACGGGCGAGGTGATCGCGGAAGTGCCGCAGGGCAACCGCGACGACGCACGCCGCGCGATCGCCGGCGCAAACGAGGCATCCGCGACCTGGTCGCGCACAACAGCGTTCGAGCGTGCCGCGTCCATGCACCGGATCGCGGACGAGGTCGAGAAGCGCCGCGACCGGCTCGTGCACACGCTCACGCTCGACCAGGGCAAGCCGCTGCACGAATCGCGCGACGAGGTCGACGAGCTCGTCGCGTACTGGCGCAACGCGGCCGAGGACGGCAAGCGGCTCGAGGGCCGCCTCGCCAACTCGTTCACGCCGGGCAAGCGCGTGCTGCTCGTGCGCCGTCCGCGCGGCGTGATCGGCGTGATCACACCCTGGAACTGGCCGTACACGATGCCGGCCGAGCTGATCGCTCCCGCGCTCGCGTCCGGGAACACGGTCGTGTGGACACCCGCGTCGACGACCGCCGTCGCGGCGATCGCGCTGGCGGAATGCGTCGTCGAAGCCGACCTGCCGTCGGGCGTCTTTAACCTCGTCACCGGGCCGGGCTCGACTGTCGGCGACGAGATCGCGCGCAATCCCGGCACGCACGGCGTTGGCTTCATCGGCTCGACCGAGACGGGCCGCAAAGTCGCAGAGGCGGCCGCCGGCAAGGCGGCCGTGCTCGAGCTCGGCGGCAACGGACCGGTCGTCGTGATGGACGACGCCGACCTCGAGCTCGCGGCCGAGGCTGCCGTCACTGCGTGCTTCCTCTGCGCCGGGCAGAGCTGCACCGCCGGCGAGCGGCTGCTCGTGCATCGCGCGGTACGCGAGGAGTTCGTCGCGCTGCTCGCGGAGAAAGTCAGGCGCGTCGTGCTCGGCGATCCGTTCGACGAGCGCACGACGATGGGGCCGCTCAACAACGCCGGCGTCGCGCAGAAGATGGACGAGCACGTCGACGATGCCCTGGCGCGGGGCGCAACGTTGGTGCACGGAGGCGCGCGCGCCGACGGGTTCCCGACCGATCTCTACTGGCAGCCGACCGTGCTCGACGGTGTTCCGCCGGACGCGCTCGTCGCGCAGGAGGAGACGTTCGGCCCCGTCGCTCCCGTCGTCGCGATCGACTCCCTGGACGAGGCGATCCGGCTTGCGAATGCATCTCCCTATGGATTGCTGTCGGCGATCTTCACGCGCGACCTCGCGCAGGGGCTCCGCTACGCCGACGAGGTGAAGACGGGATGGGTGAACGTCAACGACTCGTCCAACTACTGGGAGGCGCACCTGCCCTTCGGCGGGCGCTCCGGCACCGCGAGCGGCATCGGCCGCGTCGGCGGCAGCGCGCCGATGGAGTCGTTCACGGAGCTGCAAACCGTCGTGCTGGCGTGAACCGCACGTACGACTACGTGATCGTCGGCGGTGGGTCCGCCGGGTCCGCGCTCGCCGCACGCCTCACCGAAGACGCGTCGACCCGGGTGCTCGTGCTCGAAGCGGGCCGGCCCGACTCGTGGTGGGACCTCTACATCCACATGCCCGCTGCTCTCTCGTTCCCGATCGGCAACCGCTTCTACGACTGGAAGTACGAGTCCGAGCCCGAGGCACTCATGAACGGGCGGCGCATCTACCACGCGCGCGGCAAGGTGCTCGGCGGCTCGAGCTCGATCAACGGGATGATCTTCCAGCGCGGCAATCCGCTCGACTACGAGCGCTGGGCGAACGAGGGCGGTCTCGCCGACTGGGACTACGCGCACTGCCTGCCGTACTTCAAGCGGATGGAGTCGTGCCTCGCCGGCGCCGACGACTGGCGCGGGGGTGACGGACCGCTGCTCCTCGAGCGCGGGCCCGCGCAGGGGCCGCTCTTCGACGCATTCTTCGGCGCCGTGCAGGAGGCCGGGTACGAGCTGACCGACGACGTGAACGGCTACCGGCAGGAGGGCTTCGCACGGTTCGACCGCAACATCACGCACGGCCGCCGCTGGTCGGCCGCCCGCGCGTACCTCCATCCGGCCATGAAGCGGCCGAATCTCGAGGTGCGCACGCGTGCGTTCGTCGAGAGGATCGTGTTCGAGGGCACGCGCGCGGTCGGCGTGGAGGTCGGTGGGAAGACGATTCGCGCCGGCGAGGTGATCCTCTACGGCGGCGCGATCAACTCGCCGCAGCTGCTGCAGCTCTCCGGCGTCGAGGACATATATGAGTTGGCGCAACTCGATATATCAGCGGTCCACGAGCTCCCCGCGGTCGGCGAGAACCTGCAGGACCATCTCGAGGTGTACGTCCAGTGCGCGTCCAAGCAGCCGGTCACGCTCGCTCCCGCGTACCGCTGGCGGAACCGGCCGCTGATCGGCCTCCGCTGGCTGCTCTTCAAGTCGGGGCCGGGCGCGTCCAACCACTTCGAGGCCGGCGGCTTCGTGCGCTCGAACGACCATGTCGCCTACCCGAACGTCATGTTCCACTTCCTGCCGATCGCCGTGCGCTACGACGGCACCGCGCCGCGCGGGCACGGCTACCAGCTGCACGTCGGGCCGATGTACTCCGATGCGCGCGGCTCGGTGAAGATCGTCTCCGCCGACCCGCGCGTGAAGCCGGCGCTCCGGTTCAACTACCTCTCGACCGACCAGGACCGGCGGGAGTGGGTTGAGTGCGTGCGCGCTGCACGCGCAATCCTGAACGCGCCGGCCTTCGAGCCGTTCAACGCCGGCGAGCTGTCGCCGGGCGCTGCCGTAGAGACCGACGAGGAGATCCTCGACTGGGTCGCGCGCGACGCCGAGACGGCGCTCCACCCGTCGTGCACGTGTGCGATGGGCAGCGTCGTCGATCCCGCGACGATGCGCGTGTACGGGCTCGACGGCCTGCGCGTCGTCGATGCGAGCGTCTTTCCCTTCGTCCCGAACGGGAACATCTACGCGCCGACGATGATGGTCGCGGAGAAGGCAGCCGACCTGATCCGCGGCAACACGCCGCTGCCCCCCGAGGAGGTGCCCTTCCATGTCGCTGAGCGAGCGCACAGTCGGTGAGCTCCTGGCGGCGCTCGGCGAGCGCACGCCGACGCCTGCGAGCGGCGCCGCGACCGCCGTTACCGCGGCGCTCGCAGCGGCGCTCGTCGAGCTCGCTGGGCGCTTCGCAGGCGACGATGCAGCGGTCGTGCGGGCGAAGGCGCTCTGGTCGCGGCTGGCCGAGCTCGCCGACGAGGACGCCGTCGCCTACGAAGCGTTCATGACAGAACGCAGCGACGCAAATCGCGAGCGGATCATTGCCGTCCCGCTCGAGATCGCCGCCTGCGCGGAAGAGGTCGCCGAGCTCGCCGAGCAGGTGCGAGCGCAGCTCGAGACAGCCGTGGTCGGCGACGCCGAAGCGGCCGGCGAGCTCGCCCGCGCTGCAAGCCGTGTCGCGCGACGCCTCGCGGAGCTGAACGCGTGATCTTCGGCGAACGCGTCCTCGTCGCCGACGGCGCGACCGGCACGAACTACCAGCGCATGGGCATCGAACCGGGAGTCGCGCCCGAGGAGTGGGTGTT
>DATAUN010000177.1:0-2196 GCA_036268235.1 Gaiellaceae bacterium | reverse complement strand
GTCACCGACCCGGACGGCTACGACATAGCCTTCGGGCAGCCGCTGTAGCGCTACCCTGGCCGTATGACGAGCTTCAGCCTTCGCCAGGTGAAGCTCCGGCCCGGCGAGCAGCATCGCGAGGAGCTCGAGATCGAGCTCTCCGCCCTCGACTACGGCGGACAGCGATACCTCCCGGTGCCGGAGAAGGCGCCTGCCGTCCTCGAGATCACGCGCGCGAACACGGGCACGGTCTTCACCCTCGCGTTCACCGTTCGCCTCCACGGGCCGTGCTATCGCTGCCTGGGCGATGCCGTCCTCGAGCTCCCGATCCACGCGCGCGAGTACCAGGACGAGAGGTCCGACGACGAGGAGATGAAGACGGAGTACGTCGTCGGCAACCAGCTCGATCTCTCGCAGTGGGCGCGCGACGCAATCGCGCTCGCGTTGCCCGACAAGATCCTCTGCCGCCCGGAATGTGCGGGCCTCTGCGATACCTGCGGCAAGAACCTGAACGACGAGCCGCACGAGCACGAGCTCGAGCAGCGCGACCCGCGCTGGGCCGCACTCGAAGCGCTACGAGATCAGAGCTGAGCGCCGCTCCATCAGCACCACGTCGCGCCACTCGCCGCGCTTCTTGGCGAGCCGCTCGCGCGTGCCGATGACCCGGAAGCCGCAGCTCTCGTGCAGCGCAACCGACGCGTCGTTGCCCGCGAGGATCCCCGCCTGGATCGTCCAGATGCGCGCGCCGTCCGCCTCACGGCAGAGCTCCTCCAGGAGCGTCCGCCCGACGCCGCGCCCCCGAGCCGCGCGGGCGACGTAGATCGAGTTCTCCGCCACGCCGCGGTAGCACTCGCGCTGCGAGACCGGCGCGAGCGCCGCCCAGCCGAGGATCGTCCCCTCCTCGCGGATCACGAGGCGCGGCCAGACGAGATGCGAGCTGTCCCACTCGCGCCAGGTCGGCACGAACTCCTCGAACGTCCCGATGTCGAGCCCTTCCTCGTAGATCGCGGCGACTGCGGGCCAGTCGCCGGGGAGCAGCGCTTCGATCTTCACAACGCGATCGTACGAGTCACCGCAAGCCGTTCGAGGAAGCGCCGGTCGTGCGTGACGACGATCAGGCAGCCCTCATAGACGACGAGCGCCGACTCGAGCTGCTCGATCGCCTCGAGGTCGAGGTGGTTCGTCGGCTCGTCGAGGATGAGGCAGTTGACGCCGCGCGCCGCGAAGAGCGCGAGCGCTGCTCGCGTCCGCTCGCCGGGCGACAGCGACGGCGCCTTCCGTTCCACGTCGTCGGCACCGAGCGCGAACTTCGCGAGCAGCGTGCGCGCCTCGGTCGCGGGGAGCCCGGAGAGCTCGGCGAAGTCGTCGAGCAGGACGCCTGTGAAGAGGTCGCGCGCCTGGTTGAGCTCGCCGAAGATCGCTCCGCCGCCCGCGCGCCGCTCGCCCGCTGCGAGCGGGAGCTCGCCGGTGAGCGCGCGAATCAGCGTTGTCTTCCCGGCGCCGTTGCGGCCGACGATCGCGACGCGGTCGCCGTAACGGAGCTCGAGATCGATCGGCCCGAGGCGAAACGTCCCCGCTTCGGCGACGGCTGAGTCGAGCGCCACGATCGCGCCGGTGGCAGGCGCTGCGGCGAACTGCAGCTCGAGCTGCCACGGCGTCCACGGCTTCTCGACCTCGTCGAGCCGCTCGAGGTGGTTCTTCGCCTGCTGCACCTTGGCGCGCAGCGCGTTCGTCGCCCGCCGGTCGGAGCCGCCGGTCTGGCGCGCGAGCTTCCTCGCCCCGCCGAGCTGGTGCGCCTGGTTGCGCCGCTTGGTGAGCAGTGAGCCCAACCGCTCGCGTTCGCCCACGAAGTCCGCGTACGCCGCCTCGTGCTGCGCGCGCACCCGCTCGCGGGCCGCCTCGTAGTCCGACCACGTTCCGGCGTACTCGTGCACCCTGCGCGTCTCCGGCTCGATCTCGACCACGCGCGTCACCGTCCGGTCGAGGAACGCACGATCGTGCGAGACGAGGACGACGCCTGCGGCGAGGCCGCCGAGGAACCGCTCGAGCCGCTCGAGGCCCGCGAAGTCGAGGTTGTTCGTCGGCTCGTCGAGCAGGAACACGTCGAAGCGGGCGAGCAGGATCGCCGCGAGCGCGGCGCGTGCCGCCTCGCCGCCCGAGAGGCTCGCCACGTCACGCTCGGCGCGCCGGCCGAGGCCGACGTCGTCGAGGGTCGCC
>DATAUN010000176.1:0-28353 GCA_036268235.1 Gaiellaceae bacterium | reverse complement strand
CGGAACGTGCGGATGTCGTCACGGTCGAGGTCGTGGCCGATCACGTACCACGAGCCGTTCTCCGGGAGCAGCGCGTACGGATTGAGCGTGCGCTCCTCCTCCTCGTCGCGGTAGATCGACCAGTAGCGGAACTTCACCGTGCGCTGCTTCGAGATCGCGCCCTCGAGCTTGCCGAGACGCCCTTGCAGCTCGGGTGAGTAGTCCGGATCGCGCACCTCCACGGTGACGGCGGTGCCGGTGGGCTGCTGCGCGAGCGGGCCTGCAGAGCGGCCGAGCGCGAGGTTCTGGAGGGCGAGCCGCAGCGGCTCTGCATACGCGAACCGCCCCTCGAGGAGGTAGAAGCACGTCTGGAGCGCCGCAAGCTCTTCGTCGTCGAGCTCGAGCTCGGGCAGGAAGTAGCGCTCGGAGCGCAGCGTGTAGAGCTCCTCGCCCGTGAACTCGTCGCGGTGCGAGTCGAGCGGGACGCCGAGCGACACGAGCTCCGCACGGTCCGAGTAGAACCGGCGCGCGAACGCCTCGTCGCTCATCTCCTGGTAGCCCTCGACGTTCGACTTGATGTCACGCGCCGTGAGCGGACGCCGCTCCGCCATCAGGAACGCAACGAGAGAGAGCTGACGAATCAGCTTGTCGGTGTCGTGGCTCACCTCAAAGCGAGACTACAGCACGAAACTCGCGAACTTGGTTCGGCTTCGCCGAACGAAGTTCGAGGGCTACGCCGCAGCCTTCGACCGTTCGAGGTGCTGGTGCGACGGGCAGTAATCGCGGTTCGGGAGCGGCGTGCGCTGGCAGGCCTTCCCCTTGCGCGTCGTCGCGCGGCAGCGGGCGACGCCGCCGTCGAACGCTCCGGCCTCGATCTGGTCCTCGACGAAGCCGACCGCGGCGTCGACGCCCTGGCTCACGGCCCACGCCACCTGCGCCTGGACGGTGATCGGGAAGAACCGCCGGATGTCCTGGAAGAGCGCCTTGTCGGGCTTGGCGAAGTAGTGGGGATCCTGAGCCAGCCGCTCCATCGTCCCCTCGCACGCGGCGAGCACTTCGCGGCGGTACTCGAGCTGCGTCTCAGGGTCGACGTAGGGGTCGATCAGATCCTTGATCGAGCGATAGATCGCTCGCGAGTACTGATACATGCAGTGCTGGATATGCAGGATCCGCTCGTCCATTCAGATGCGCTTCTTTCTCCCCGACTGTAGCTGCCAGCCCTTTAAGAAGCGGTAAATCCCTTCCGTCCGGGGCGACCCCGGGGACGACTCTACACGCTTCCAAACGCTGTTACAAATGTTTGCTCTCCAGTAAACACCGTAGGACCCGCCGGAAGGCTGCGTACCCGGTCCCGCAAGCGCTACACCTCTCGCTCAGCGGGCCACTTGGCGCGAATACGCGCCGCCGAAACCCGCTTGGCGGGCCGTCGCGACTGCCGCGTCGGCATCGCTCTTCGAGCCGTAGATCCCGGTGAAGACCACGTAGTAGCCCGGCTGAAGGCTCGCGTACAGGCTCGAGTCGAGCACCCCGACCTGGGTCAGGCCGGCCTTGGCCGCCTTGGCGGCGGTCTGCACGGCCGCGTCGTGGCCGGTCGTCTTCGGGTAGGAGACGAGGACGATCGTCCAGCCGTTCTCGCTCGCCGGCCAGGAGAGGCGGCCGTTGGTGGGCGGGGGCGCTGCGGCGGTCGTCGTGGGCGCAGCAGTCGTCGTGCCGGGGGTCGTCGTCGGCGCGGTCGTGATCGGCGTCGTCGTCACGACCGGCGGCGGAGCGACGAAGGGCGTCCCGTTGTTTGCGTCCTTGTGCGAGAGCACGATCGCCGCGACGGCGCACACGACCGCGACCGCGAGGTTGAGGAGCGTCGCCCAGACCCAGTCGCCGGGGTACCAGCCGAGGCGCGTGATCCAGCGCCGCCGCAGGGACGCCACGCGACCTGAGACCGCAGGCAGGGCGAGGCCGCACTCGAGGCAGAAGCGCTGGTCGGGCTCGCGCCCCGCGCCGCAGCGCGGGCAGGTCTCTTCGGTCGCGGCGATCGCAGTCGCGCGGTGCCGGGCGCGGAAGCTCGTCACCGCTTCGGCGCCGGCTCGACGATCGTCTCCTCGACCGAGGCCCCGTTCGGTGCTCCGATCGAGCGGCCGCAGTTGGGGCAGAAATGCGAGCCGCGGAGCAGCGGCGCGCCGCAGTCGCACCGCACGACCTTCCGCGGGCTGTGCAGGAGCTCTGCGATCTCGGCGAGCCGCGCGTCGATTCCGACGACAGTCGCCGCGCGCTCGGCGAGCAGGTCGTCACGGAAGCCGCCGCGGCGGTACATCTCGACGAGCAGGCCGCCGACGTCACGGAGCGCGACTTCGCGCGCCTTCAGCAGCGTGCGTCGCTCGCGCCGGAGCATTCCCGCGTGCGGGCGCCTGGGCGTGATGCCTTCAACGTCGTTCGCGCCACGACGGAGGAGCGGGGACATTGCAGGAAGAGTAGTGCTGCCGCAGGAGGGCGCTGGGCCTCTACGGTCTCGGCTCGGCCGCGCGGCGGCCGAGGCCGAGCACGAACGCGACGATCAGGAACAGGCCGACGACGACGAGGACGACGCCGCCCCAGGGGAAGAAGAGAAGCCCCAGAAGCCCGATGATCAGGAGCGCGATTCCGAGTCCGAGCGAGCCGGCCATCGCGTTTTGAGTGTCCGTTCGCTAGAGCTGCAAAACAACGAGACGCTCTTCGGTCATCTCGCGAACGGTCCACGCCGGTCCTTCCTTCGTGTTGCCGGACGCCTTGATGCCGCCGTAGGGCATCTGGTCGGCGCGAAAGGTCGGCGCTTCGTTGACGGTGACGCCGCCGAACTCGAGCCGTCGCGCCGCCTCGAGGCAGACGTTCACGTCGGCGCTGAAGATGGCGGCCTGCAGTCCGTAGCGCGTCGCGTTCGCCTGCTCGATCGCGTCGTCGAGGCTCGCCACCTTCGTCAGCGTCACGACGGGGCCGAAGACCTCCTCGCACTGGACCTTGTCGGCCCGCGCCGGATTCGCGATCACCGTCGGCTCGATCAGGCCGTCGCCGTTCGCCTTGCCGCCCGTCAGCACGTCGCCCTTCGACTCGTGCACCCAGTCGAGGATGCGGTCGCGGTCGTGCTCGCTGATCACCGGCCCGACGTCGGTCGCGTCGTCGCCGGGGTCGCCGACGACGAGCGCTTCCACCGCCGGGACGAGCTCGGAGACGAACTCATCCCACGCGGCCGCCAGGACGAAGATCCGCTGCACGGAGATGCAGCTCTGGCCGGCGAACGAGAACGCGTTCGCGGCGAGCTTCGCCGCAGTGCCTGCGGGCGCGTCCGCGCAGACGATCGCAGGCGTCGCGTTGCCGAGCTCGAGCTTCACGCGCTTGCGGTGCGCGCGCTCCGCGATTCCCCAGCCGACGTCGCCCGACCCCGTGAACGTGATCAGCTTCACGCGGTCGTCCTCGACGAGCGCGTCGCCGATCTCGGACGCCGAGCCGGTGACGACGCTCAGCCAGCCCGCCGGCAAGCCGGCCTCCTCCTCGAGCTCCGCGAGCAGCAGCGCCGAGAGCGGGGTCGCGGAGGCGGGCTTCAGCACGACCGGGCAGCCGGCGGCGAGCGCGGGGGCGATCTTGTGCGCGACGAGATTCAACGGAAAGTTGAACGGTGAGATCGCGCCGACGATCCCGATCGGGAGGCGCAGTGTGAACCCGAGCTTCCCCTCGCCGGCGGCGGAGGCGTCCATCGGCACCATCTCGCCCGCGAGCCTGCGCGCCTCGACGGCCGCGAACGTGTACGTCGAGACGGCGCGCTGAGCCTCGACGCGCGCAGCCTTCAACGGCTTCCCGGCCTCGGCGCTGATCGTGCGCGCCGCCTCCTCGCGCCGCTCGTCGAGCAGCCGCGCGGTCGTGTCGAGGATGCGCGCCCGCTCGTGCGCGGGAAGCGGCTCTTCGAGCGCACGCGCGGCCGCGTCGAGGGCGCTCCGTGCCTCGGCGGCGCCCCCTTTCGGCACGCGGCCGACAAGCTCGCCGGAGTACGGCGAGCGAACTTCGATCCACGCGTCCGTCGCCGACGCCATGCGCGCCACTCTAATGTTCCGTCGTGCTCAACCGGAGAGCGGTTCGGATCGGCACGCCCGTCCTGTGGGTGCTGCTGTCGGTGGTGATGGTCGCGACCGTCGGCGTACCGACGTCGCACGATCTCGTCTTCGTGTGGTTCGCCTGCGGGATGGCCGCGTTCGCGATCACCGACCTGAGACGGAAGATCCCGCGCTTCGTGCGCGACTGGACGCCGTTCATGATCGTCCTCTTCATCTACGACCGCCTGCGCGGTTACGCCGACGGCATGTTCGTGCACGCCCGGTCGCTGCCGCAGATCAAGGTCGAGGCTGCGATCTTCGGCCGCCCGATCCCGACGGTCTGGCTTCAGCAACACCTGTGGCACGGCGTCAACCACATGCACTGGTGGGACTACGCCGTGTGGTTCATCTACCTGACGCACTTCCTCGTGACGCTGATCGTCGCCGCGATCATCTGGACGTGGGCGCACCGGTACTTCGCGAAGTTCGCCACCATGGTGTGCGTTCTCGCGCTCGCGGCCTTCGCGACCTACGTGCTCTATCCGGCGGTACCGCCGTGGATGGCCGCGCAGCAGGGCGAGATCGGCAAGGGCAACCGGATCATCCAGCTCGTGTGGCCGCACATTCCGATCGCGCACTACGGCTCGCTGTTCGAGAAGGGCCAGAACTACTCGAACAACGTTGCGGCGATGCCGTCACTGCACGCGGCCTACGCGCTGCTCGTGGTGCTGTTCCTGTGGAAGCTCGTGCCGGTTTGGACACGCCCGCTGCTCGCGCTCTACCCGCCTGCGATGGCCTTCGCGCTCGTCTACACCGGCGAGCACTACGTCGTCGACTGCATCGCCGGCTGGGCGTACGCCGTCGCAACCTATGTCGCGGTCGAGTACGCGTTCGCGTTCCGCACGAGCCGGCAGCGCGCGCTCGAGCCCGTGCTCGCGGACTGAGCCGAGCGGATGAACGACGTCGGTCTCGTCCACTTCTGCGATGTCACGGTCGAGGGCGAGCTCTGGCCGGTCTACGGCTGGACGATCGACACGAGCGAAGGGCGCGTGCTCGTGGACACGGGGATGGTCGAGTCGACCCCGGAGCTCGACGCGGAGTGGGGGCCTGTTCTGCATCCTTGGCCGGAGCTCGGCGAGATCGCCGCGGTCGTCAACACGCACCTGCATTTCGACCACTGCGGTGGTAACCGGCTCTTCGCCGGGACACCGACCTACGTGCAACGCGCTGAGCTCGCGGCTGCGGTCGCTCCGAACTATCTCGAGGAGTGGGCGCGCTTCCCGGGCGAGTCCTACATCGAGCTCGACGGCGACGCGCAGCTCTTCACCGGCGTATCGGTGCTGTCCACGCCCGGCCACTCGCCGGGGCACCAATCGGTCGTCGTCGAGACCGATGACGGGCTCGTCGTGCTGGGCGGCGACGTCACGTACTCGATGCGAGAGCTGATCGACGGAGCGACCGATTCGATCCTTCGCATCCACGCCCTGCGGCCGCAGCTCGTGTACCTCGCGCACCATCAGCGGCCCTGGGCGCCGGAGTACCCTTAACGCCATGGACGCCTTCATCGTCGACGCCGTCCGCTCGCCGATCGGCCGTAAGAACGGCACGCTCGCCGCCGTGCGCGGCGACGACCTCGCCGCGCAGGTGCTGAACGGGCTCGTCGCGCGCACCGATGTCGATCCCGCCGAGATCGAGGACGTGCAGATGGGCTGCGTCACGCAGGTCGGCGAGCAGGGCTGGAACGTCGGCCGGATGGCGGTGCTCGCGGCCGGCTGGCCCGTGTCGGTCGCCGCGACAACCGTCGACCGGCAGTGCGGGTCGTCGATGCAGACGAACTTCAACGCGGCGGCTGCGGTGATGGCGGGCCAGCTCGACCTCGTCGTCTCGGCGGGCGTCGAGATGATGTCGCGCGTCCCGATGGGCTCGAACGGCGGCTCGCTCTCCGAGCAGGTGACCGCGCGGCACGAGATCGTGATGCAGGGAACCTCGGCCGAGCTGCTCGCGGAAGAGTGGAACCTTTCGCGCGAGGCGCTCGACGCGTACTCGCTCGAGTCGCACCGGCGGGCCGCGGCTGCGATCGACGAGGGGAAGTTCGAGCGCGAGATCGTCCCGATCGAGCTGCCCGAGGACGCACCCTCGTCGGGCGGCGTCGCGACGCGCACGACGTTCGCCGTCGACGAGGCGGTTCGGCGCGAGACCTCGCTCGAGGCGCTCGCCGCACTGAAGCCGGCGTTCAAGCCGGACGGGGTCGTCACGGCCGGGAACTCGTCGCAGATCGTCGACGGCGCCGCGGCCGTGCTGGTCGCGAGCGAGGCTGCCGTCTCGCGCCTCGGCCTCGAGCCGCGCGCGCGCTTCGTGTCGTTCGGGCTCGCAGGCGTCGACCCGACGCGGATGCTGCACGGCAACCCGGAGGCGATGCAGAACGCGCTGCGCCGCGCGGGCCTGACGCTCGACGACATGGCGGTGATCGAGGTGAACGAGGCGTTCGCGTCGGTCGTCCTCCAGATGGCCGCCGACCTCGGGCTCGAGGACCGCATGGGCGACGTCAACCCGAACGGCGGCGGCATCTCGCTCGGCCATCCGCTCGGCGCGACGGGCGCGCGGATCACCGCGACGCTCCTCTCCGAGCTCGAGCGTCGCAACGCCCGTTACGGCATCGCGTCGATGTGCGTCGGCTTCGGCATGGCGATCGCCGGCGTCGTCGAGCGCGTCTAGAAGCCGCGCAGGCAGGCGGCTAGGCTCTGGCTGTGATCGCCTGCCGGGGCTGCGGAGCCGAGAATCGCGAGGGGCGCAAGTTCTGCGCCCAGTGCGGGGCCGCGCTCGCGACGATCTGCGAGAGCTGTGGCGGCGCGAACGAGGCGGGCGAGCGCTTCTGCGGCGAGTGCGGCGCGGGGCTCGGCGCCGAGGCTCCGGTGGTCGCCGAGCAGCGGGTTGCAGAGCGCCGCCTCGTGACGGTGGTGTTCATGGACCTCGTCGGGTTCACAGCAGCCTCCGAGGGCCGGGACTCCGAAGACACCCGTGAACTGCTCACGCGCTACTTCGAAGGCGCGCGCCGGATCGTCGAGCGCTACGGCGGGACCGTCGAGAAGTTCATCGGCGACGCCGTCATGGCGGTGTGGGGGACGCCGGTCACGCAGGAGGACGACGCAGAGCGCGCCGTTCGTGCATCGCTCGAGCTCGCCTCGACGGTGTCCGCGTTCGGGCAGGAGATCGGCTCGCCGGGCCTGCGTGCGCGGGTGGGCGTCCTGACCGGCGAGGCTGCCGTCACGATCGGGGCCGAGGGTCAGGGCATGGTCGCGGGCGATCTCGTCAACACGGCTGCCCGGGTCCAGGGTGCCGCAGAGCCCGGAACCGTGTACGTCGGCGAAGCGACACGGCGCGCCTCGGAGGCGGCGATCGTCTACGAGGATGCGGGCGTGCACGAGCTGAAGGGGAAGGCCGAGCCGCTGCCGCTCTGGCGGGCGACGCGCGTCGTCGCCACACGCCGCGGCGAGGGTCGCTCGAGCGGGCTCGAGGCGCCGTTCGTGGGCCGCGACCGGGAGCTGCGGCTGATCAAGGATCTCTTCCACGGGACATCCGACGACCGGCGCGCGAGCCTCGTGTCGGTGGTCGGCGTCGCGGGGATCGGCAAGTCCCGCCTCGCCTGGGAGCTCGAGAAGTACATCGACGGGCTGATCGAGAACGTGTGGTGGCACCGCGGCCGCTGCCTTTCCTACGGCGACGGCGTCGCGTACTGGGCGCTCGCGGAGATGGTCCGCATGCGCGCCCGCATCGGCGAGGACGACACGCACGACGAGTCGATCGCGAAGCTGCACGCTGCGGTCGAGGAGCAGATCGCCGACGCGGAGGAGCGCGATTGGATCGAGCCGCGGCTCCAGCACCTGCTCGGGCTCACGGAGCGCGTTGCTCCCGACCGCGAGGACCTGCATTCAGCGTGGCGCCTCTTCTTCGAGCGCATGGCGGAGAAGAACCCGGTCGTCCTCCTCTTCGAGGATCTCCACTGGGCGGACGCGGCGCTCCTCGACTTCATCGACTACCTCGTCGACTGGTCGCGGAACCATCCGCTCTACGTCCTCTCGCTCTCCCGCCCGGAGCTCGGCGAACGCCATCCCACATTCGCGGCGCGGCTCCGCAACACGACCGCCCTGACCCTCGAGCCGCTCGGGGCAACCGCGATGGACGAGCTCCTCACAGGTCTTGTTCCCGGTCTGCCTGCGGAGATTCGGGCGACGATCAGGGAGCGCGCCGACGGGATTCCGCTGTACGCGGTCGAGACCGTGCGCATGCTGCTCGACCGCGGCGTGCTCGAGCGGAAAGGCGCCGGCTTCCGCCTGAGCGGCACGATCGACGCGCTCGAGGTTCCGGAGACGTTGCACGCGTTGATCGCGGCGCGGCTCGACGGCCTCGACCCGCTCGAGCGCCGCCTGATCGAGGATGCGGCCGTGCTCGGCAAGAGCTTCACCGCGCGCGGGCTGGCCACGCTGTCGGGCCGCGAGCAGGCCGAGCTCGAGCCGGTCCTGAACGCGCTCGTGCGGAAGGAGCTGCTCACGTATCAGTCCGATCCGCGCTCGCCCGAGCGCGGCCATTACGGCTTTCTGCAGGCGCTCGTGCAGCGGGTCGCGTACGAAACGCTCTCGCGCCGCGATCGCCGCGCGCGCCATCTTGCCGCCGCCGCCTTCCTCGAGGGCGACTCGGGAATCGATCCGGACGAGATCGCCGAGGTGATCGCGGCGCACCACCTCGACGCGTACGCCGCCGATCCGGCCGCCGCCGACGCCGAGGAGGTGAAGGAGAACGCGCGCACGTGGCTCTGCCGGGCGGGCGAACGGGCAGCCGCGCTGGCGGCGCCCGACGACGCCTTCCGGGCGTTCGAGCGCGCGGCGCGGCTCGCCGACGGGGAGGAGTCGGCGCGCCTGCTGGAGCGTGCGGGCGACATGGCGCTCGCGGCCAACGAGCACGCGCGCGCGGAAGGCGCGCTGGCCGAGGCGCGCGCGCTGTACGAGGCGGCCGGGCTCTTCCACGACGCTGCGCGAACGGCTGCCCTCCACGGTCTCTCGCTGTGGGCGCTCGGGCGCGGTGACGCTGCGCTCGAGCTGCTCGAACCGGCGCTCGCGGTGCTCGCCGACGACGAGCCCGACGAGAACGTCGCGCGCCTGGCCGCCGAGGCGGGTCGGCTACACCATTTCCAAGGCAACGGCGCGCGGGCTGCAGAGCGAATCGAGCTGGCGCTCGAGATCGCCGAGGCCAACCGGTATCCGGCGGTGCTCTCCGACGCGCTCAACACGAAGGCGCTCTTGCTGAAGAAGCGCCCTGCCGAGGCGCGCGCGCTCATGCGCGAGGCGCTCGCGATCGCCCTGGAGAACGACATCGCGCGGCAGGCGCTGCGCGGCTACAACAACCTGATCGTTCTTGTCAGCAACGACGACCGCGACGTCGAGGTGGAGAGGCTCGTCGAGGACGGGCTCGAGCTCGCCCACGCCCGCGGTCATCGCGAATTCGTAGGGCAGTTCGGCGCGGCCCGGGTGAGCATCCTGTTCGCCGCGGGCCGGTGGGACGAGGCGTTCGCGTACGCCGACGAGGTCCCGTTCGAGCCCCAAACCGCGGTCCCGGGTCATGTCAGCCTCTGTCTCCACGTGGCGCGGCACGCCTATGCACGGGCCGACGTCGAGTTGGCCGAGCGCTGGCTCGGCCGCATCGCGCCCGAGGTAGCCAGCGCTACCGACGTCCAACATCAAGGCCTCGCGCTGTACTGGAACTCCCTGCTCGCACGCGCGGACGGCAGGACGACCGAGGCGTTGTCGTCGCTCGCCGACTTCGTCCAGCGATTGGTCGCAGAGGGATATCCGGAGTTTGCAGTCCCGATGCTCGAGGACGCGTCGACGCTCGCAAACGGTCTCGGCGATCCCTCGTTGGCCCTTCCGGTTGTCAGCTTCGTCGACGAGTTTCCAGCCGCTCGGCGGACACGTGGCCTGGAGGCGTGCCGCCGGCGGATCCACGCGAACGTGGCCGCGGCGCGCGGGGACCAGGACGTCGCCGCTGACGAGTTCGCCGTCGCGCTCGCGACCGTTCGCAACCTCGGCAAGGCGGCGCACCTTGCCCCGGTGCTCGCCGACTACGGTCGTTGGCTCGCCGAGACGGGGCGTGCCGACGAGGCGCAGCCCCTGCTCGATGAGTCGCGGGCTCTCTTCGAGCAGATGGGCGCGACCCTTTGGCTCGAGCGGCTCGACCGCGTCCAGGACGGGTTCACGCGAGGCGTCAGGCCTTCTGAACGCGCCGTGAAGCACTGACGTCCGGCGTCGTGCCTACCGTGGCCGGCGATGGCGATGTGCCACCTGTGCCGCCGGACCCTTCTCGCCGGCGAGCGCTACCGCACCTGGCGGTGGGGACGACGCGACCGCTCCGTGTGCGTCGTCTGCGAGCCTGTCGCGCGCGAAGGCGGCGCGATTCGCGTCGTCGACACGTACGAGCAGGTGCGCGTGACCGGGCTCATCCAGCATGTGAAGCGCGTCGCCTGACGCGCGACTCGATCCCCAGCCGCCGCGCGGCGAGCGAGATCGTCCCGCCCTGCACGACCACCGACGCGAGCACGACCACGAACACGATCTCGTAGATCCGCGGCGCGTCCGTCACGTGCCTGCCGAGCGCGAATGCGGCGAGCAGGATGGGCACGGCGCCCTTGAGCCCGCCCCACATGACGAACAGCCGCTCGCCGCGCCGCAACGTCGTCGGTGCGAGCAGCGGCGCGACCGCGAGCGGCCGCGCGACGAACGCGACGAACGCGGCGAACGCGAGGCCTTCCGCCCAGCGGCCGGCGCTGAAGCTCGACAGGTCGATCGTCAGTCCGAGCGCGAGGAACACGACAATCTCCGCGAGTGTCGCGAGCCCGTCCTGGAACGCCTCGATCTCCGCTTTGAACGGCGCCTGCACGTCGCCGATGATCAGCCCCGCGACGAACACCGCGAGGAAGCCCGACCCGTGGGCGACGGTCGCAACGCCGTAGACGAGCCCTGCGAGCGCGAGCGTTCGGATCGTCGAGAGCCCCGACGACGGCAGCGCCATGCGCCGGAGCAAGTGCCGCTCGGCGAACCCGCCCGCGATCCCGAACGCGAGCCCGATCGCCATCTGCTCGCAGAAGACGCGGACGACGATCCAGAACGTCGCGTCGGCGTGGGTTGCCAGCTCGATCATCCCGAGCATCAGCGCGATCCCGACCGGATCGTTCGCGCCCGACTCGCCCTCGAGGATCGTCCCCGCCCGTCCGCCGATCTCGCGGTCGCCGATCACCGAGAACATCACCGCCGGATCGGTCGGCGCGATCGCCGCGCCGAGCAGACCCGCAACGACCCAGTGGAAGCCGAAGGCCCAGTGCGCAAAGAGCGCCACGAGCCCTGCGGTCGCGAACGTGCCGAGGATGCCGAGCGTTGCGATCGGCATCGCCGCGACGCGGAAGCGGCGCAGCCCGATCGACGAGCCGCCGTCGAAGAGGATCACGATCAGAGCGACCGTGCCGACGCGCTGCACTGTCGAGATCGAGACCGTCAACCCGGGGAAGACGTCCGAGGCGATCGCGGCCGCCGCGAGGAACAACGCGGCCGCCGGAATCGACGCGCGCGCGCTCAGCTTGCTCGCAAGCAGCGCAGCCGAAAGCGCCGCCGCAACAAGCAGCACCGTGAGACCGAAGCTCGTCAGCGGCTGCATCCTGCGGGGAGTAAAACAGGAGCCTCGTAAAAAACTCCTTACTTCTCGCTCATTGACGGCATACTGCAAGCGGAAAGACTTCTGTGTGCCGATGCGCCGGCTTCTCTTCACCCTGCTCTGTGGCCTTGTCGCGGTTCCCGCCGCGCTCGCGTCGACGCACGCGACCGGCGACGGCGTCTTCGAGCTGAGCAACGTCTCCGGCAAGGTCTCGATCGGCTCGTTCGCCCAGCCGGCGAAGGGCGTCCTGTGGGGGCAGATGGACAAGGGCACGCTGAAGACCGTCGACCCGCTGCCGGGTGACGGCGCGGTGCTCGTCAGCGGCTACGAGACCAAGACGCCTGTGGCCGCGACCGACACGGCGCCGAAGATGACGATCTACCAGGGGCGCGATCTCCACTTCCGCGTCACCGGCGGCAAGTACAGCCTCATCTTCAGCGGCACGGGCATCGACCTGACCGCCGTCGGCGTCGGCGCTGCGACGCTCTCCGGCAATCCGGGGGCCGCCGACCCGGGCACGTACGCGGTCGACTCCGGCGGCTGGCAGCCCGTCCCGCTTTCGAACGATCCGACGACGCCGTTCGTCAAGGTGTCGTTCCCCGCGCCGCCGGTGACGTCCTCACCGTAGTGAGCGCGCCCGCCGCGAACATCCTGGTCGTCGAGGACGAGAGCTCGATCGCCTCGTTCGTCGCGCTGTACCTCAAGAACGCGGGCTACGGCGTCCGCACCGCCGCGACCGGCAACGACGCGCTCAACCAGGTCGCGCAGGAGATGCCCGGGCTGATCGTGCTCGACCTGATGCTGCCGGACATCGACGGCATCGAGGTGACGAAGCGCATCCGCCAGACGAGCGACGTGCCGATCCTGATGCTGACCGCGCGCGACGAGGACGTCGACAAGATCATCGGGCTCGAGGTCGGCGCGGACGACTACCTCACGAAGCCGTTCAACCCGCGCGAGCTCGTCGCGCGCGTCAAGTCGATCCTCCGCCGCTCGGCGCCCGACCGGCGCGAGCTCGAGACCGAGACGATCGACCACGGTGACCTGCACGTCGACGCTGGGCGCCGCGAGGCGCGCGTCGGCGAAGAAGAGGTCCAGCTCGCCCCGAAGGAATTCGACCTGTTGTGGGAGCTGCTCGACCACCGCGGGCTCGTGCTCACGCGCGACCAGCTGCTCGAGCGCGTCTGGGGCTACACGTTCGCCGGCGACACGCGCACGGTCGACGTGCACGTCCGGCAGCTCCGTCGCAAGCTCGGCGATGCGTCCCCCATCGTCACCGTGTGGGGCGTCGGCTACAAGGTGTCGCCGGCGAAGGACGCCAAGCGGGAACCGGCGAAGAAGTAGACCGCCATGTCCGTGCTCGGATCGCTCCGCATCCGGCTGCCGCTCGTCTTCCTCGCGGGGATCCTCGTCGCGGGCGTCGCAACGACGCTGATCTCGGTACGGCTCTTTCGCGACTTCGCCCACGACCAGGCGCTCACGCAGCTCAGCCAGGAGGCGCACGGGATCTCGGTGCTCTATGCGGCCGCGGTGCAGGACAGCTACGCGCTCAAGGCGGGCAAGAAGTCGAGCGACCGGCGGGCGCCGGCGCAGGCGACCGCCCAGTCGCTCGAGCAGGCGACCGGCGACAAGATCTTCTTCACCGGCCCGAACCGGCTGTTCCCCGGCCTCTCGACGCAGCCGATCGAAGGGCTACAGGTGCTTCCGTCCGCGACGATTCCGGTCGACTGGATCTCCGGCCAGTCGCTGACGTTCGAGTTCCGGCCGCCGGGGACGCACCGCCGCTACTACGGCGCGCTCAGCCCGATCACGAACAGCGGCGTCACGATCGGCGGCATCATCGTCGCGCAGCCGATCACGAGCGTCAGCGACCGCGTCGACTCGTTGATCAAGCGGCTCGCGATCGCGGGTGTTCTCGGCCTGTTGATCGCCGGCCTACTGTCGTGGTACCTGGCGCGGCGGATCGTGCGGCCGGTGCTTCAGCTCTCCGACGCCGCCGACGCAGTGGCAAGCGGCGACTACGCGGTGCAGACGCCGGCCAAGGCGCCGGGTGAGCTCGGGCACCTGAGCACCCGCTTCCGGGAGATGGCCATGCGGCTCGCCGAGGTCGAGGCGATGGAGCGCAACTTCCTCATGTCCGTCTCGCACGAGCTGCGCACGCCGCTGACCGCGATTCGCGGGCACGTCGCGGCGCTGCTCGAAGGCGTCGTCGAAGATCCGGAGGCTCGCGACTCGTCCCTCGAGACGGTCGAGGCGGAGACGCAGCGCCTCGAGCGGCTCGTCGGGGACATCCTCGACCTCGCCAAGCTGGATACGCACCGGTTCACGGTCACGTCGGAGGAGGTCGACATGGCGACGTTGATCGACCAGGCGTACGAGCGCTATGCCGACGAGGCGCACCGGCGGTCGATCGACTACCGGCAGGAGATGCTTGCGCGGCCGGTGATCGTCTCCGACGGCGACCGCGTGCTGCAGGTCGTCGGGAACCTGCTCTCAAACGCGTTCCACGCGACGCCCGACGGCGGGCGCATCTCGCTCGAGCTCGCCCAGCGAAACGGCACCGTGCACGTCACCGTCGAGGACACCGGTCCGGGGATCTCACCCGAGCTGCGTGAGCGTCTCTTCCGGCCGTTCGTCTCGCAGACAGGCGGCGGTACCGGGCTCGGGCTCGCAATCGCGAAGGAGCTGTCGACGGCGCTCGGCGGCAGCCTCGTTCTCGACTCGGAGCTCGGCAAGGGCTCGCGCTTCGAGCTCGTCCTGCCGGCGTAGCCGGGCTACGCGACGTTGCCGCGCAGCGGCACGATGTTCGTCGGCTGCTCGAGCGCGGCCTCGATCCGGTCGAGCCGGGCGTTCATTGCGCGCCAGCCCTCGGTCAGGAGCTCGACGAGCAGCGCGAGGTCGTCCACCCGCGCGCCGCGCTCGGAGTCCAGCGTCGACTCGATCGACTCGAGCCGCCGAATCGCGTTGTTGGAGAGGCCTTTGACCTCCGCCAGCCGGCGGGAGATCGGCGCGGCTTCCTCGCGCAAGCCTTCGCGGAGTGCTTCGCGAACGTCGTCCATCGAGGCCGACGCTAGCGTCCCCATCGGATGGAATCCCGCGAGCTCGATTACGACCTCCCGCCGGAGCTGATCGCCCAGGAGCCGGCCGCGCGGCGGGATGCATCCCGGCTGCTCGTCTACCGGCGCGCGACCGGTGAGGTCTCGCACCACGCCTTCGCCGAGCTGCCGGGGCTCGTCTCGGCGCTCACGGTCGTGAACGACACGCGCGTCGTTCCCGCGCGCATCCCGATCGAGCGGCCGCGCGGCGAGGTGCTGCTGCTGGAGCGGATCGACGGCGATGTCTGGGAGGCGCTCGCGCGGCCGACGCGGAGGCTCCGCGCGGGCAAACGCTACGGCGAGGTCGAGCTGCTCGAGCATCTCGGCGAAGGACGCTGGCGCGTGCGCCTCGACGGTGAGCCGCACGGCGCGACGCCGCTGCCGCCGTACATCACCGCGCCGCTCGCCGATCCTGGGAGGTACCAGACGGTGTACGCGCGTGACGCCGGCTCGGCGGCCGCACCGACCGCGGGCCTGCACTTCACGCCGGAACTGCTCGCGCGGCTGGACGTCGAACGGGTCACGCTCCACGTCGGTCTCGACACGTTCCGGCCCCTGCAGGCCGAGGTGGTCGAGGAGCACGCGATCCACGGTGAGCGCTACGAGGTCTCACCCGAGGCGTGGGAGCGGATCCGCGCGGCGCCGTCCGTGCTCGCCGTCGGCACGACGACCGTGCGCGTGCTCGAGACGCTCGCGCGCGACGAGCCGCTCGCCGGACGCACGGAGCTCTTCATCACGCCGGGCTTCGACTTCCGGCGTGTCGACCACCTGCTGACCAACTTCCACTTGCCGCGCTCCACGCTGCTCGCGCTTGTGATGGCGTTCGCGGGCGTGGAGGAGACCCGCCGGCTGTACGAGCTCGCAATCGAGGAGCGCTACCGGTTCTACTCCTTCGGCGATGCGATGCTGCTGCTGTGAGCCGCCGTGACCTGTGGAAGGAATGTTGCACTTCTGTGACCTTGGTCTGGCGACGAGACGTGTCTCGGGAGGACGTGCCGATCCGTGGAGAACCCGCGCTTGTGAGCCACTGTGGATAGTTCGTCACGCTCTCGTAACCGTGGTCTGACCACTGGACACGCCCCGGCAGGCCCCGTCTTCGAAGTGCAACGGACCGACGGCGCTGCGCGCACCGGCCTGCTGCGCACGGTGCGCGGGACGATCGAGACGCCCGTCTTCATGCCCGTCGGCACGAAGGGGACGGTGAAGACGCTCCACCCCGACGAGGTCAGCGCGCTCGGCGCGCAGATCCTGCTCGGCAACACCTACCACCTGCACTTCCGTCCCGGCGACGAGCTGATCCGCGACCTCGGCGGGCTGCACCGATTCATGTCGTGGGACGCGCCGATCCTCACCGACTCCGGCGGCTTCCAGGTCTTCTCGCTCCGCGACACGATCGCGCGCGTCGACGACGACGGCGTTACGTTCCGCAATGTCTACGACGGCTCGCCGGCGCGCTTCACGCCCGAGCTGTCGGCCGCGATCCAGGCGAACCTCGGCAGCGACATTGCGATGTGCCTCGACCAGGTGCCTCCCGCGGGGATTCCACGGCGCAAGTTGGAAGACGCGGTGCGACGGACAACGCTGTGGGCCGAGCGGCAGCGCGACGCGCCGCGTGCCGACGGGCAGCTTCGCTTCGGCATCACCCAGGGTGGCGTCGATACCGACCTCCGCACGCGCTCGACGCACGAGATCGCAGAGCTGGGCTTCGACGGCAACGCGATCGGCGGGCTCGCGATCGGCGAGGACCGCGAGGCGATGTTCGAGACGACCGACTGGGCAGCGGCGCTCCTGCCGGCCGACAAGCCGCGGTACTTCATGGGGATCGGCGACCCGGAAGGGATCCTCGAAGTGATCGAGGCGGGCGTCGACATGTTCGACTGCGTGCTGCCGACCCGCATGGCGCGCACCGGCAGCGCGCTCACGCGCGACGGCCGCCTGAACCTGCGGAACGCGCAGTACGCGCGCGACGAGAAGCCGCTGGACGAGGCGTGCGACTGCCCTGCGTGCACACGCTTCACGCGGGCCTACATCCGCCATCTCGTGAACCAGAACGAGCTGCTCGGCCTGCGCCTGCTCTCATTGCACAATCTACGCTTCGTGATCGAGCTGACCCGCGGCGCCCGCGATGCGATCGAGGGCGGGCGGTTCGAGACCTTCAAGCGCGACGCACTCGAAAGGCTTCAGTGACCGAATTTCTGATCATCGTGGTTGTATTCGGCGCCGTCTGGGTGCTGTTCGTCATCCCGGCGCGGCGGCGGCGCTTCGCGCACTCGGCGATGCAGGACACCGTCGAGGTGGGGGACGAGATCATCACCGCGGGCGGCCTGCACGGCGCTGTGCGCGAGATCGACGACGACCGCGTCCAAGTCGAGATCGCCCCGTCCGTCGTCGTGACCCTCGATCGTCGCGCGATCGCGGCCGTCGCCACGGAGATCGAGGTGGAGGTCGATCCGGAGCCGGAGCCCGGCACGTCCGCCGAACCCCGCTAACCTTCCCGCCGCGTGACGTCCCGCCGCTCCAACCTGTTCCTGGTCCTGTTGATCGTCCTCGCGCTCTGCGGCGTGGGCCTGCTCGCGGTGCCCGGCTCGCCGTACCACCGGGGCGTGACGAAGGGCCTCGACCTCCAGGGCGGGCTCGAGGTGATCCTCAGAGCGCAGCCGCCGAAGGGCCATCCGCTCCAGAAGTCCGACCTCGACCGCGCCGTCTCGATCATGCGCAGCCGCGTCGACAAGCTCGGCGTCTCTGAGCCGATCATTCGCGAGCAGAGCCCGGACGAGATCGTGATCCAGCTCGCCGGCATCCACGACCCCGACCAGGCCGCGGCGATCATCGGCAAGACAGCACAGCTCGAGCTGTATGACCTGACGCCCGCGCTCGAGTCGCCGTCGATCGACGTGAGCGGCAACAACATCACCGTTTACACGAACCTCTACAAGCTGCTGTCGGCGGTGCAGTCGCGCGCGACGACGGGCGGCCCGCCGAGCGGCTACGTCCTCTTCAAGCCGGTGAAGATCAAGACCCCGACGGTCACCGGCACCGGCAAGAAGAAAAAGACGGTCGTCAAGACATCGACGGTCTGGGTCGTCGCGACGAACGGCGGCCCGACCTCGACGCTGCATCGTGACCCGACGACCGGCAACCCCGGCCTGCTCGACACCCATGGCGGCAAGGTGCCGACGGGCTGGAAGGTCCTGAAGGTGCCGCCGAAGACCGAGGTCATCACCTGCTCGGCGGCGTCGACGACGGTCTGCCCCGGCGACACCAACGCGAACGGCCTGCCACCTGCCGGGAAACAGGACTACTACCTCTTCAAGCACGGCTCGTACCCGGGCGACCGCTACGCGACCGACGGCCAGTACCCGAACATGACGGGCAACGAGCTCAACCTGTCCGGCGTCCGGCAGGACTTCGACACGACGACCGGTGAGCCGATCGTGCTGCTCGCGTTCAAGGGCAAGGGCAACGCGGCGTTCCTGCAGGTGACGAAGAACGAGGCGATCCGGGGCGAGACGCTCGGCCTCACCAGCAGCACTTCGAGCAACCAGTGCGGCGCGCCGTGCGCGTTTGCGATCGTGCTCGACAACCAGATCCGCTCGTGGCCGGCGATCTCGGCCCACGACAACCCCGGCGGCATCGACCCGCGCGGAACCGGTGCGGAGATCAACGGGATCGGCAGCCTCTCCGAGGCGAAGCAGCTCGCGCTCGTTCTTCAGACCGGTGCGCTGCCGGTGAAGTTCGTGACCGTCGAGCGCACCGACGTGTCGGCGACGCTCGGCAAGGACTCGCTGAAGCAGGCGCAGAACGCGGCGATCGGCGGCTTGATCATCGTCGCGCTCTTCCTGCTGCTGCTCTACCGCTTCCTCGGGCTCGTCGCGGTGATCGGCCTCGCCATTTACGCCTCGTTCATGTACGCCGCGATCCTGCTCTTCGGCGTCACGCTGACGCTGCCGGGCTTCGCGGGCCTGATTCTGACGATCGGCGTCGCGGCGGATGCGAACGTGGTCATATTCGAACGCATCAAGGAGGAGGCGCGAGCTGGGCGATCGGTGCGCGCCGCGGTCTCCGCAGGGTACGCCAAGGGCTTCCGGACGATCGTCGACGCGAACGTCGTCACCGCGATCACGGCGCTGATCCTGTTCGCCGTCGCGTCGGCCGATGTGAAGGGCTTCGCGCTGATGCTGCTGATCGGCACCGTCGTCTCGCTGATCACGGCTGTGGCGGCGACGCGCGCCATGCTCGGACTGCTGGCCGGCTTCCGCTGGTTCGCGAACCCGCGGTTCATGGGCGCGCACCATTCGCAGCGCGGTGCGTTCCTGCAGATCGACTTCATGCGGCGCATGAAGCTGTGGTTCGCGCTCTCCGGGATCATCATCGTGCTCGGCGCCGGCTCGCTCGCGACGCGCGGCTTGAACCTCGGCATCGACTTCAAGGGCGGCGTGCAGATCTCGTTCGCAACGACGAAGCCGACGAACATCTCGTCCGTGCGCGACGCCGCAAAGTCCGTCGGCCACGCCGACGCGGTTGTGCAGGGGCGCGGCAAGTCGTCGAACAACGGCAACGACTACAACAGCTTCCAGGTCGACCTGAAGAAGCTGAACCCGAACGCGCAGACCAACCTGGAGAACGCGTTCGTGAACCAGGCCAATGCGCGGACGCCGAGCGTCAAGAACGTCTCGTCGAGCTTCGGGAGACAGATCGCCAAGGCCGCGATCATCGCGATCCTCTTCTCGCTGCTCGTGATCACGCTGTACATCGCCGTTCGGTTCAAGGGCATCTCGTTCGCGATCCCGGTGATCGTCGCGATGATCCACGACGTGATCATCACGGTCGGCGTGTACTCGCTGACCGGCAGGGAGGTGACCGAGAACACCGTCGCCGCGGTGCTGACGGTCCTCGGGTACTCGATCTACGACACGATCATCATCTTCGACCGCATCCGCGAGAACGTTCCGATCATGCGACGCGCATCGTTCGCGACGCTCGTCAACGTCTCGCTGTGGGAGACGATCCGCCGTTCGCTGGCGACGACGTTCATCACGCTGCTTCCGGTCGGCGCGCTGTTCTTCTTCGGCGGCGCGACGCTGAAGGACTTTGCGTTCGCACTCCTCGTCGGAATCACCTCCGGCGCCTATTCGTCGATCTTCATCGCGGCCCCGATGCTGACGCTGTGGAAGCAGCGCGAGCCGGAGTACGCGCGGCGCAAGGGCGAGACGACACCCGAAGGGAGCCGCTCGCAGCCGCTGCTCGCGGAGGCCGAACAGGCGGCGAGCGAGGAGCCGACCCCCGAAACGCCGGTGGACGTCGCGGAGCGCGTCTTCGGCGATGGCGCCGGCACCGGCGCCGTGGACGATGCGGCGGCCAAGCTCGAGCGGCGGCGGCAGCGCCGGAAACGGCCTCATGGCCGAGCCCGGTAACAGCGATCTCGACCGCCTCATGGCGCTGCTCGGGCCGCGGCTCGACGAGCTGCGCTCGCTGCTCGACGACCTCGGCTCGCGCTGGCGCGGCGACGCGATCCGCGTCGGCGAGGGCTCGAAGCGCCGCGCGCAGGAGCTCGCCCGCGAACTGGGCCTCGTGACGCGCGACGAATGGGACGACCTCGAGTTGCGCGTCGCGCAGCTCGAGCATCGGCTTCGCCTGCTCGAAGACGCCGAACGTCCGTAACCGCTGCTACCTTGTTCGTACGGAATGCGGATGGGCCGCGTTCCCGTGAGGTCGAAGTCTCCTCCAAGGACTCGATCTCGACGTCCGAAGGAGTTGAGACAACTTGACCGATTTTCGTTCCCTCGGGGTGTCCGAGGCCATCGCGGATCTGCTCGCGAAGCGCGGCATCGAAGCCCCGTTCCAGATTCAGGCGCTCGTGATCCCGGAAGCGCTCCAAGGCGGCGACGTTCTCGCCAAGAGCCCGACCGGCTCGGGCAAGACCCTGGCCTTTGCGATCCCGATCGTCGAGCGGCTGAACATCGCCGACCCGCGGCCGGCCGCGCTCGTCCTCGTCCCGACGCGCGAGCTCTGCTCGCAGGTCACCGAGGAGTTCGCCCTGATCGCCGGCGGCGGCGTGAAGGTCGCATCGGTGTACGGCGGCGTGCCGCTGAAGGCGCAGGCAGTCGAGGCGAAGAACGCGCACGTGATCGTCGCGACGCCTGGCCGCCTCCAGGACCTCGTCGACCGCGGCCTGCTGTCGCTCGACGCCGTCACGGTGCTCGTGCTCGACGAGGCCGACCGCATGCTCGACATGGGCTTCAAGCCGCAGGTCGACCGGCTCGTGCGCAAGCTGCGCGACGACCGTCAGACGATGTTCTTCTCGGCGACGCTCGACGGTGAGGTGGGCGAGCTCGCCCGCCGCTACACGCATTTCCCGGCCCGGTTCGCGGGGGAGCTGCCGGCCGACCGCCGCAGCGGCGACGTCGACCATCGCTTCGTCTCCGTCACGCCCGACAACAAGGTCTCGACGCTCGTCGAGCTGCTCAAGGAGGACGACTGCGGCCTCGCGCTCGTCTTCGTGCGCACGAAGGCAGGCGCCGACCGGCTCGTCGAGAAGCTGCGCCGTCACGACGTGGACGCGGTGTCGATCCACGGCGACAAGGGCCAGGCGCAGCGCGAGCGCGCGCTTGCGCGCTTCGACGCCGGGAAGGTGAAGACACTCGTCGCGACCGATGTCGCCGCGCGCGGCCTCGACGTCGACGACATCACGCACGTGATCAACTTCGATCCGCCGGAGGAGCCGGACGTCTACACGCACCGCGTGGGGCGGACCGGTCGCGCCGGCCGCGGCGGCATCGGCGTCACGCTCGTGCTGCCCGAGCAGCAGGCCGACGTGTCGCGCGTGGCGCGGCTCCAGGGCCAGGTCGAGGCGTACGAGGACGCAGGTCTGACGCTTGCGAAGCCGAAGCTCGTCTACACCTCGCGCCGCCGCGGCGGCAGATCCAAGTGGTAGACAAGCTCACCGAGAAGCAGGCCGTTGCGCTCCGCGAGGAGCTCGCCGAGCTCGAAGGCCCGCGCCGCACCGAGGTCGTCGCCGCGATCAAGACGGCGCGCGAGTTCGGCGACCTCTCCGAGAACTTCGAGTACCACTCTGCGAAGAACGAGCAGGGTCTGCTCGAGGCGCGCATTCGCACGCTGCGGGCGCGGCTCGACCTCGCCGAGATCGTCCCCGATGCAGGTGCCGATGAGGTCGGTGTCGGTTCGGTCGTCGACATCGAGGGCGACGGCGGTCAGAAGCTGACCGTCGAGATCAGCGCCGTCGGCGGCTCGGGCACCGTCTCGCCGACGTCACCGCTCGGCACCGCGCTGCTCGGCAAGAAGATCGGCGACTGCGTCGACGTGCAAGCGCCGAAGGGCGCCTGGCGCGCGACGGTCGCGCGCATCCACTAGCTCTCCGTCGCGCCGACCTCGTCGAGCCAGCCGTAGATCCGGTCGGCCGCGTCGTCCCAGCCCGCGCCCGTCATCAGCAAGTGCGGGCGACCCGCGAACTCGACGTAGTCCGTTCGCGCCGGCGACCGCAGGTGCTTCTTGTAGATCGACCGCGACAGCGAGGCGGGCACGGTGTTGTCCTTCTCGCCGCCGGTGATCAGCAGTGGCGCGCGCGACGGGTTCTTGAAGTTCACCGTCGCCTCCGAGCCCGGCTTGAAGTTTGCGGTGCCCGCCTGGAAGAGGATGCGTCCCGTCTCGGGGACGGCGTAGCGCTCGTACGCTGCCTTCGCGTCCTCGGGCGACCACGTGTTCACGAAGCCGCGTGTGAACTGCGCGAGCGAGAGCTCGATCACGCCGCTCCACTTCGACGGATGCAGCAGGACCGGGGCGGCGGAGACGAGCGCCGCGAGCGGCAGCTTGAGGATCCCCTTCGGCGGGCCGGGGTCGATCGCGACGCCCGCGGCGCCGAGACCGCGGTCGAGCAAGATTTGCGTGAAGAGCCCGCCGAACGAGTGCCCGATCACGATCGGCGGCTCGTCGAGCGCGCGGATGATCCCGTCGTAGTGGTCGACGATCTCCGTGATCCCGAGTCCGCGGACGCTGTCAGCGGTGCCGCGTATCTCGGCGACGTCGCCCGACTTCCGCGGCCACTCCGGGACGAGCACCGTGTGGCCCTTCGCCTCGAAGTACTGCCGGAAGCTCTCCCAGCTGAGGGCGGTGAGCCATGCTCCGTGGATGAGGACGACGGTGCGTTTGATCGCACCGCCGACCCTACATCCACGGTTCTCGATTAGCTACAGCTCGTCGCCCAGGTGCAGGCGTCGAAGCCGTCGGCGGTCGCGTTCGGCGCGGACGGCGCGCCGATCACGTTTCCGTTCGAATCGATCAGCTGCATCTCCTCGGACACGGTCAGCGCCGCGGAGTGGCCGTTGACGGTTGCCGCGGAGAACGCGGGCGTCGTCAGGTTCGGCAGTGACGCGAAGCCCGCGTCGGTGCCGATCAGGAGCGGCGTCTCCTCGATCCACTCGGCGGTCAGGTGCGTCGACGAATACGGGACGGTCGTCGTGAACGACTCGCCCTTCGTCACGTCCTGCAGCGTGATCGTCCAGAGGTTCGTGTCGGGCACGAGCTCCGCGATCGACGCGTGCATCTCGTCGCCGGGCGACACCGTCATCGTGATCGCGATCGACGGCGCGGGCACGAGCTCCCACCACGCGGAGTACGACGCGGCGCCGGACGCGTCGACGTCCTGCTCGGTGCCGGTCTGGATCAGCGTGTTGTCGCCGACCGTGCAGGCAGCGTCGACGCAGCCGCCACCGATGCCGATCCAGTCGGACGAGTCTTCTGCCTGTCCGGCCGTGTGCTGCGTGGCCGTCGGCACCGTCCAGTTGCCACTGATCGAGTTGAAGAGCGTGTCGCCTTGCTCGAGCGTGCCCTGGTCGTAGCCGAACCAGTTGCTCGACTGGTTCGTGTTCGCACGGACGTGCAACAGCTGTCCGTGCGCGCTGAGCGGCGCTGATGCTCCTGCCGACGCGGCCAGCACGAATACGGCTGCCACGGCGGTAAGGAGTGCGACGATGAGTTTCGTCACCTGTCCTCCTCGCACAGATTTGGGCCGAACCCCCCGGCTACGGCCGTGGATACCGCCGCGAGATACCCATTGGCCGCGCGTGCAACACTTTCTTCGTGGCCACCCGGCCCAAGCAGCGCAATCTCGGTCGCCTGAGCGAGATCATGCAGGTCGCCGTCAGGCACGGCTTCGGCTACCTGGTCGACGGCCGCAAGGCCGGCGATCCGACGATCGAGGGCACCGCGCGCGGGCGGCACCTGCGCGAGATGCTCGACGAGCTCGGGCCGACGTTCGTCAAGTTCGGACAGCTGCTCTCGACTCGCCCGGACGTCGTGCCGCCGGACATCATCAACGAGCTGCGCGGGCTCCAGGACGACGTACGGCCGTTTCCGTTCGAGGACATCGAGCGCACGATCCGCGAGGAGCTCGGCCAGCCGATCGAGCGCCTGTTCACCGAGTTCGAGGAGACGCCGCTCGCGGCCGCGTCGATCGGCCAGGTGCATCGCGCAGTGCTACCGAACGGCCGCCGAGTCGCTGTCAAGGTGCAGCGGCCGAACGCGCCACGCCAGATCGAGGCCGACCTGTCGCTGATGTACCAGGCGGCGCGCCTCGCGAAGGAGCGCATCCATGCGCTCGACTTCATCGACGCGAACGAGATCGTCGACGAGTTCGCGCGCTCGATCCGGCAAGAGCTCGACTACCGGCTCGAAGCGCGCAATGCGGACGCGTTCCACAGAGACTTCGCCGGGCACCCGCACGTCACGATCCCGCGCGTCTACTGGAGCTACACCCGCGCACGCGTGTTGACGCTCGAGCTGCTCGAAGGCGTGCAGCTCGCCGATCTCGACTTCGAGCACTGGTCGCTCGAGCAGCGCCGCCGGCTCGCGTACCTGACCACCGAGACGTGGATGACGATGATCTTCCGCAACGGCTTTTTCCACGGCGACCCGCACCCCGCGAACATCCTCGTGCTCGCGCCCGAGCGCATCGGGCTGGTCGACTTCGGTCTCACCGGCAAGCTCACAGACGACGACATGACGAAGCTGACGCGGCTCTTCATCGACGCCGCGTCCGAGAACATCGAGGTGCTGCCGAAGCGCCTCGGCGATCTCGGCGTCCGCTATCCGAAAGAGCGCGAAGAGCAGTTCGTCGCCGAGCTGCGGGAGCTGTACTACCGCTACTACGGCGCAAGCCTCCAGGAGATCGACCCGATCCAGGTCATTCGCGAGGCGTTCGGGCTGATCTACTCGATGAACCTCCGGCTCCCGACGCGGTTCGTGATGCTCGACAAGGCGATCGCGACCCTGGGGTCGGTGGGCGTCGAGCTCTACCCGGACTTCAACGTGTTCGAGGTGGCGAAGCCGTACGCGCGCGACTTGATGCTCGAGCGGTTCACGCCGCGGCGGATGGCGATGCGCGCGCAGCGGGAGGGATGGAAACTCACGCAGATGGCGCTCGACTTGCCCCACCAGCTGCACGACACCCTCGAGCAGATGCGCGACGGGCAGATCGAAGTCGGCTTCGTGCACAAGGGGCTCGACGACCTGCTCGCGACGCTCGACAAGCTGTTCAACCGGCTCGTGATCGCGCTCGTCGTCACCGGCGGACTGATCGGCTCGAGCCTCATCGGCATCTTCGCGAAGAACGGCCCGCACATCCTCGGCCTGCACATCGTCGCGTTCTTCGGCTTCTTCCTCTCCGCCGTGCTCGGCGTGTGGCTCCTCTGGGGCGTGGTCCGTTCCGGCCGCCTCTGAGGATTGTTTGGCGCACAATCGTGCGAATGGACGACTAGCCGCGGCGCAGGACCGGGGCTACCGTCGCCCGCATGACCGCTGCGCTCCTCCTCGCGGACTCGGACGGCTTCCTCGAGCGGCACCTTCCGGAGGACGGGTTCGAGCTCGTTTCGGCGCACGCCCGTTTCGATCTCGTGCTCGCGGGCGACGTCTCGGACGTCGACCGGTTCGCCGAGCGCGCGCCCGTGATCGTGCTCGGCCGGGCCGAGGGCGACTCGGTCGACTGCGTGCACGCGTTCAGGCGTGGCTGTGACGACTACCTGGCGCGGCCGTTCGACTATCAGGAGCTCGTCGAACGGATGCGCGCGGTGCTGCGGCGCGTTCGTCCGCGCGTGAGCGCGGTGGTCGAAGCAGGGCCGGTACGGATCGACACGCGCACGCGCGAGGTGCGCGTTGCCGGCGTGCGCATGCAGCTCGCACAGAAGGAGTACGAGCTGCTCCTGCGCCTCGCGCGCGAGCCCGAGCGCGTGTTCACGAAGGCGGAGCTGCTGCACGAGGTGTGGGACTACCGCGCCGACGCACGCACGCGCACACTCGACTCGCACGCGTCGCGGCTGCGGCGCAAGCTGCGCGACGCGGGCGCGCCGGTCGCGCTCGTCGAGAACGTGTGGGGCGTCGGCTACCGGCTGCTCGGGGAGCTGCCGGAGTAACGCCCGGTAGCCTCGTGGGTCGTGACCGACGAGCCACAACCCGACAACCGGCGTACGCTAGGCGCCCTCGCCGCGCTCTCGCTTGCGGTATTCGCCTACGTCACGACCGAGAATCTCCCGATCGGGCTGCTCCCGCAGCTCGCGCGCGGGCTGCATCACTCGCGCTCGGTGACCGGCTACCTCGTCACCGGCTATGCCGCCGTCGTCGTGATTGCGTCCGTGCCGCTCGCGCTCGCGACGCGCCGCTACTCGCGGCGCCTGCTCCTGATCGCGGCGTTGTCAGTCTTCGTCGTCGGCTCGGCGCTGGGCGCCGCGTCCCCGAGCTACTCCGTCCTGCTCGCGACGCGCATGGCGATCGCGCTCTCGCATGCGGTCTTCTGGGCGGTCGTCGCCGCGGCCGGCGCGGCGCTCGTCCCCCGCGAACGGCGCGGGCAGGCGCTCGGCCTCGTCTTTGCCGGCGCGTCGCTCGCCGTGATCATCGGCGTGCCGGTGATCACGTGGATCGGGCAGCAGACGAGCTGGCGCGTCTCGACGCTCGTCGCGAGCGCGCTCGGCGCCGTCTCGCTCGTCGCCGTGTGGGCGCTCGTTCCGGCGGGGTCGTCGTCAGACGAGCGCGAGGCTGCAGCGCCGCGTCCGAACGCGCGCCGCTACGCGGCGATCCTCTGCGCGCTCGGGCTCGCCATCATGGGCGCGTTCGCGCTGCTGACGTACATCACGGTCTTCCTGACGACGCTCGGCGGGCTGCCGGGAGGCGCGATCAGCCCGATCCTCCTCTTGTCGGGAGCCACCGGTGTGCTCGGCGTGTACACCGCGTCGCGGTTCGTGACGCGCCGGCCGTGGGCGACGATGACTGCCGGCGTCGCCGGGCTCGTGGTCACGCTGTTCGGTCTCGCCGCGCTCGCGCATCACGGTGTCGCCGATGTGCTCGTCTTCTGCCTCTACGGCTTCTCGCTCTCGATGCTGGCGATCGGCGTGCAGAACCGCGTGCTCGACGTGGCACCCGGCAACCTCAACGTGGCGTCGGCCGGCAACTCGGCGATGTTCAACATCGGCATCGGCGGCGGCGCGCTGCTCGGCGGCCTGCTGCTGCAGGGGCCGGGCGTGCGCGCGATTCCGCTCGTCGGCGGGATTGTCGCCGCCGCGGGGCTCGCGACACTCGTCGCCGAGAAGCTCCTGCTCGAGTAGGTTCGGGTCGTGGAGCAGAACGCGAAGGCCACGGCGTTTCGGCGGATGCATCTGGAGCCGCCGATCCTCGTCCTGCCGAACGCGTGGGACGTGGCGAGCGCGGGGGCGCTCGCGGCGCTCAAGGGCTGCCGAGCGCTTGCGACCTCGAGCGCTGCGGTCGCTCGGTCGCTCGGCTGGGAGGACGGCGAGCGAGCGCCGGCCGCAGAGATGGTCGAGGCCGCACGCCGGATCGCGGCGGCGGTCGAGGTGCCGGTGACGGCCGACCTCGAGCGCGGCTACGGCGATCCGGTCGGCACAGCGCAGGCGGCGTGGGAGGCGGGACTCGTCGGCATCAACGTCGAGGACTCGACCCGCGCCGGCCTCGTCGAGCTCGACGAGCAGGTCGAGACGATCGCAGCGATTCGCGCGGCAGTGCCGGAGCTCGTGATCAACGCGCGCGTCGACGTGTTCCTCGGCATCGGTCGGGGCGATGTCGACATCGCGGTCGAGCGCGCCAATGCGTACCTCTGCGCGGGCGCCGATTGCACGTACCCGATCCTCGCGCCGGTGGTCTCCATCGCCGTGCTTGCGCGCCGCATCGACGGACCGATGAACGTGCTCGTGCAGAAGGGCACGCCCGAACCGCCGGAGCTGCAGGCGCTCGGGGTCGCGCGCCTGACCTGGGGCGGCGGCCTCGCCGAGATCGCGTACGACGAGGCGGCGCGCGTCGCCGCGGCGGCGCTCTCGCTCTAGCGCCGGTGAATGACGCGCGCGCCGCGGCCGCGCGTGAAGTACGCGAATGCCCACCGCGTCAGCACGATCACCCGGTTCTGGAAGCCGACCAGGTACGTGATGTGGATGCCGAGCCACATCGCCCACGCAACGAAGCCCGTGAACGGGACGCCCTTCACCTCGCCGACGGCGCGCGCGCGACCGATCGTC
>DATAUN010000175.1:0-12378 GCA_036268235.1 Gaiellaceae bacterium | reverse complement strand
GTCGTCGATCTTCGCGAAGACGTCCTCGCGCGAGAGGACGTAGCCGCCGTCCTCGTTCGGGAGGACGTAGAACGCGCAGTAATCGCACTGCGCGACGCACACGTTCGTGTAGTTGACGATCCGCATCGTCATGTACGTCGCGTGCTTCGGCTCGTGGTAGCGCGCGCGCACCGACTGCGCGAGCCGCGCGAGATCCTCGTCGGGCGCATGGCGCCAGAGGCACGCCGCATCGTCGTTCGTGATGCGGCCGCCGTCCTCGATCTTCTCGTAGATCTGCGGAAGGCTGCTCACGCGGACGTAAGCGTATCCATGAACGAGCTGACCGAGAAAACCGCCTTGCCAGGCCCCGCAGGGCCGTAGCCGGGCGGCGGTTCCAGGCCGTTTCGGTCGAGCGCGTCGCGGTAGGCCTCGAGCAGGCGGATGTGGTACTCGAGCGGTGCCCCGTCCGGGTTGTCGCGGCCGAGCGGTGTGGACGGCTCCGGGCACCAGGTCGTGAAGCGGGGCGTCACGCCGCGGCTCATGAAGAAGTCGAGCCCCTCGGTCGTCGACGCGATCGCCTCGTCAACCGTCTCGAAGCCGAACGGCTTCGCCATCTCGACACCGGCGACGAAGTTCGGGATCACGTGGCGCGCGCCGAACACGTCGGCCGCGTCGAAGATCCGGCGGTGCCACTCCTCGCGGCCGACGTAGCGCTCCTTGCCCGGCGAGATGATCTCGAACAGCCGCTTGTCCCACACCTCGTAGTTCGGGTGGTAGATCGTGATGCCGTAGTCCTTGTAGCGCTGCACGTCTTCCTTCGGCAGCGCCTGAGCGACGACCTTGCCGATCCAGCGGTTCGGGAAGCGCTCTTCGATCGCCTGCGCGTACCGCCCGTAGAAATCCGCCTCCGCGAGCCCGTCGACCGTCGAGGTGACGGAGCCGCCGGTCAGCGTGTACGCCTTTGAGGCATTCGCCGTGTCGTAGCGGTCGATGAGCGCGAGCGCCTCGAGCACGTCGGCGACCGGCTTCACGCCGGTGTACGGGCGCCCTTCCTTCTTGTGCTGGCGCCAGTTGTGGTTGATGTCGCAGAAGCGGCACTCCTCGTGCGCGCCGAAGTACTGGCAGAGGCGCAGCACGGTGAGGTAGATCAGGTAGCCCCACTGGATTGTCGGCGCGGTCTCCATCACCGTCTTGCCGTTGCCGAGCAGATGGCGGTAGTACTCCGGCATCGGCGGCAGCGTCACGTCGGCGAGCGGCCGGCCGTCGAGGAAGATCGTGAGCGTGCCGTCGTCCGCGCGCGCGACGCGATACGGCGAGTCGGGGTTGAGCCGCACGGAGACGATCGTCCGACGAAGCTCGTACGGGCCGCCGGTGAGCGCGATCTCCTCCGGCGGGCGGCGCTTCGCTGCCTCGCCTAGCTCGGCGAGCGGCTTCTGGTCGAAGGAGAAGATGAAGTACGACTTCGGCTTGATCTCGCCTTCGAGGTTGTCGGTCAGCGCCGACTCGTCGAACGCGATGCCGCTGCGCAGCAGATCCTCTTTGAGCACTGCCTCCCGCGGGATGTGGGGGAAGCGCCCCATCAGGTCCTCGACGAGCGCGGTGCGGGTCTGGGCGGCGGCGGTCGTCACCGCCGCCCATGCTAGTCGGGGCACCTAAGCGGTCGCGTAGAGCTTGCGCGACGCCTGGGCTGCAGGCGCTTCCAGGCCTTTCGCCAGCGAGCGGCGGGCGCGAAAGAGCAGCATCTCGACTGCCGTCTGGGTCACCTGGAGCTCGGCGGCGATCTCCCGGTAGGAGAGGCCGCGCCACTCGCGGAGCACGATCGCCCGCCGCTGGTTCGCGGGCATCGCGTCGAGTGCGGCCTCCAGCCCGATCAGCTCGTCGGCGCCTTCGCGCACCGGCGCCGCGACCGTCTCTTCGATCGCCTCGAACGGCGTCGGCTGCACGTTCCAGCCGCGCGCGTCACACACGTGCTGGGCGATCTTGTAGAGCCACGCTTGCTCGGCGTGCGTGCTCGTCCCGCGCTGCAGTGCGCGGAACGCGTTCAGGAATGTGGTCTGCACGGCGTCCTCTGCCTCCTCGCGCGAGCGAAGACGGCGAAGGCAGTAGGCGTAGATCTGCGTTCCGTAGCGCGTGTAGAGATCGTTCGTCAGTGCAGCGACACCGTCGGCGCCGTTGCGTCCCAGACCCAGGACCGCGGCCATTGTCCCCCTCCGTTGTCGAATGCGGCCAACGAGCTGCGCGCCGCGTGCGCTGCTCGTGCGGTGGTTACGTGCCGCATTGCCGTGCTCGGGGGACGAGCGGTCATCAGGCGACGCTCCGGCTGCTGAAGCGTCCCTGAATGTCTCTGACGTACGCCGCGAGATCGCGCTCGCGGCGGCCCATCATCTCTTCGCGCTCTGCGATGGTCCGCTCACGCTCTTCGAGCGAGTCCTCGCGGATGTCGAGGTCGGCGCCGAGCCGTGCCTCGCGGCCGCGTAGCTCCGCCTCACGACGCTCGACATCGGTGGTGGACTCGGCGGCCTTCGCCTCGCGCTCGAACATCGTCGTCTCGCGGTTGCGTAGGCGCTCTTCGCGCTGCTCGAGCTCTGCGAGCAGCACGAACGCGTCCTGTGTCGCCTGCCCGTGGCTCGTGCGCTCGCGCTCGATGTGCTCGCCGTGCTCGCGCAGGCGCCGTTCGCGCGTGGCCAGCGTCGTCTCGCTGTTCTCGAGCATCCGTTCGCGTGCGGCGAGCTTGCGGTCGAGCGACGCCTCGCGCGCCTCGAGCGAGTCCGCGAGCTCGTGGACACGCGTCCGTTCACGCTCGAGCTCGGCTGCGCGCCCTTCGGCCGCCGCTTCGCGCGCGGCGACGATGCGCTCGCGTTCCGACGCGGCGGTGTCGAGGTCGCGCGCAGAGCGCTCGCGTCCCGCGATGATCACCTCGGCTTCCTCGCGGCGCGCGTCGAGCACGGCGCGCTCGCGCTTCAGCTCACGTTCGCGCTCGGCGATCGCTGCGAGCTGCTGGGCGAGGTGCGCGGACGACTGGGCGCGCTCGTTGTCGGCGGACTCGAGCTCGTGCACCCGCTCTTCGACGTGGCTTCCGAGCTCGGTCAGGCGCGCCTGCTCGACGACGAGCTCCGCGCGCGAGGCGGAGAGCTCGCCGCGCTCGGACTCGACCTGATCGAACTGGATGCGGAGAAGCAGCTGCTGCTCCGTGACTTCGGCCTGCATCGTCTGAAGCCGTGCGCGCTCCTGGGTGAGCTCCGTCTCGCGCACCGCGATGTCGCGCTCGAGCTCGACCCCGCGTTCGTGATCCTCGCTTCGCTGATCGAGCGAGCCGCGAAGCTGCTCCTCGCGCGCGAGGGTTGCGTCGAGCTCTGCGCGCAGCGCGTCGAGCTCTGCGGTGTCGGGCGGTGCGACGGGCGCCGGCTCGGGGAGCGCGACGACGAGCTCCTCGAAGGGCGCCGGCTCAGGCGGCGGAGGCGGCGGCATGACCGGCTGCTCGTGGCGCGGCTCGGTGTCCTGCTTGCGCAGGAGCTGCGCCCGCAGCCCGCTTCCGAACCCGGTCTCGGTCTCGTGGCTCATTTGAACTTGAGCGCATGCGTGAGGGTCAGCATGGCCGGGCCGAGGATCACCACGAACATCGCGGGGAAGATGAAGATCGCGGTCGGGAAGAGCATCTTGATCGGCGCCTTCATCGCCTTCTCCTCGGCTGCGGCCTGGCGGCGCAGGCGCGAGTCGGCCGCCTGCACGCGGAGGATGCGCCCGAGCGAGATGCCGAGCTGGTCGGCCTGGACGACCGAGCGGACGAACGACCCGAGCTCGGTCACGTCGACCCGCTCGGCGAGCTTGCGCAGCGCGTCGTGACGCGACTCGCCGATCCGCATCTCGCCGAGCGTGAGCGCGAACTCGTCCACGAGCGCGCCCTTCATGTGCTCGGTCAACTTCGTGATCGCACCGTCGAACCCAAGGCCTGCCTCGACCGAGACCGCGAGCAAGTCGAGTGCGTCAGGCAGCTCGCCCCTGATGCGGTCGCGACGATCCCGCACGCGATTCGTGAGGATCGTGTCGGGCCCGAGGAAGCCGAGCGCGGCGAGCAGAGGCCCGAACAGGATCGCGACGACCGGCGTCGTGGCGACGGCGAGCAGGACCGCCACGCCGGCGCCGGCGAGCGCGAGCGCCGCTTTGACCGCGAGGAACGTCGTCGCGCCGATCCGGCCCGATAGGCCGGCCGCGCGCAGTCGCGCCGCCGTCGCCTCGACTGACGCCCTCGGGCTGAGCCGGAGCGCGAGCGCTGCGAAGCGGGCGATCGCCGGCGCGAGCACGCGCTCGGTGAACTGCGGGACGTCCACCTGCAAGTTGCGCGGCGCGAGCCCGTAGACGGCCGCGCGCTTCAGCGCTTCGTGCCGGCGGCGATTCGGCGCGGTCGCCACCTCGCTCACGAAGAAGACGGCGAGACCGAACGCGAGCATTGCGAGCACCAGCATCCCTACCCCCTGAACGAGACGATCTTCTTGAGGACGACGGCGCCGACGGCAAGCATCCCGAAGCCGAGACCGACCAGGGTGTGGCCCCCGGTCGTGTGCCACAGCGGCGACATGTACTGCGGGCTGATCAGCGTGATCAATGCCGCGAGCCCGAACGGAAGGCCGCCGAGCACGTACGACGACATCCGGCCCATCGCGGTGAGGCTCTTGATCTTCCGCGCGAACTGCTGTCGCTGCCGCACGGTCTCGGCGACCATGTCGAAGAGCCCGGCGAGCGAACCGCCGATCTGGCGCTGAATCGTGACGGACGTCAGGACGAACGTGAGGTTCTTGGAGCCGATGCGCTCACCCATCTCAGAGAGCGCTTCGTCCATCGGGCGGCCGAGGCGGGTCTCGTTGAGCACGCGCCGGAACTCCTTCGCGCCCGGATCGGCGCCCTCGTCCACGACCGCCTGGATCGCGTGGCGGAACGAGTGGCCGGCTTTCAGCGACGCGGCGATCGTGATCAGGATGTCCGGCAGCTGGTTGTCGAACGCCTTCATGCGCGCGTGCGCCTTCGTCCGCACCCAACCGATCGGAAGCAGTGCTGCGATCACCGCGAACAGGAACACGAGCAGCGTCGGGAAGCCGACGACGGCGGTGAGGAACGCCACGAGGAGCGCCGCGCCGACGCACATGTACATCAGCTCCGCAGCAAGCAGCGGCACGTCGGCGCGGGTCAGGAGCTGCTGCAGCGCCTGGAAGAGCCGGATGTTCGCGAGGGAGCGCTCGGTTGCGGTGAACAAGCCGCGCAGGAGCGCACGGCCTTCGGCTCCGTGCTTTGCGTGGGTCTTCCGTTTCGTCACCGGACCGAGGTGCGGTGCAAGACGCGCGGTGAGCCATGTGCCTCCGCGCGCCGCGATGACGAAGAAGAACGCAAGCAGCACGAGCAGCCCCACAAGTCCTGCGAGCACGACCGGCGCAAGCCTCGACGTCCAGGCGGAGCGCGAGAAGAGGGTCGGCGAAGGGGCGGAAGCCTCGCCGGTCGAGGGAAGCTCGACCGTCTGCTTGCTCACGACGCCGTCGGTGGTTGCAACGAGCCGGAGCGTGTCGCCCGGTCGCGCGGCTGTGAGGTAGCGCAGCTGCCATGTGCGGGCGAGCGTGCGGCTGATCGACGTGTACAGCGCTGCGAGCTTCGCGCTCGAAGACGCCTGGAGGTACGCGCCGCCTGTCGCCGCCGCGAGTGTGCGCAACGGGCCGGGCGAGAAGTCGCGGCCGGCGATGCCGATCGCATAGACCGCGGCGCGCGCGCGATGCGCGGCGGCGATCGCCTGCGCGAGTGTGGCCGAGCTCGAGACGTCGCTGCCGTCGGTGACGACGACGATCACCCGACCGGGAGCACCCTCGTTGCGCAGCGCGCCGGCCGCCTGTGCGATCGCATCCCACAGTGCGGTGCCGCTGCGCGTGTCCGCGGCAACACCTGTGAGCGCGGTCTCCGCATCCGCTGCGGACGCCGAGAACGGCGTCAACGCCGTCGACTGCGCGCCGAAGGCGATCACCTCGACCTGATCGGCGGTGTTCTTCTGCGCGACGAACGCGCGTGCTGCGCGCGAAGCGTCCGCGAGCTTGCGGCCTGCCATCGACTGCGAGCGGTCGACGGCGAGCACGATGCTCTTCGCGCGGCCGAGGTTGACGGCGTGCAACCCGACGACGGCGCGACCGTTCTCCGTGAGCTGCGGCCTGGAGCTGCCGGGCTGCGCGACGACCGTGACGCGCACCTCCGGATAGCCGCTCAGGTCGACGCCGGTGACGCCGGCCGCAGCGCGTCCGGCCAGCAGCAGCGAGAGCGACGCGAAGAGCGGGATCAGCCACTGGGGGTGCCGCGTCCTCACTGACCTCCCCCGTAACCGTTGACCGCGAACGCGGCGCGGACGTCGTCTTCCTCGAGCGAGAAGAAGCCCTGCGGCAGCACGACGTTGTTCGCAGCGAGCTTCTCGAGGAAGTGCGGCTTGAGCCCGGTGGCGCGCAGCGGTGTCAGCAGGCGTCTCGCGCGCGCCGCGTCCTCCTCGGTCGGTGAGGAGGCGACGAAGATGTCCTGCAGCGTCACGACGTCCGACTCCATGCCGACGACCTCGGAGACGAAGCTGATGCGGCGCGAGCCGTCGACGAGGCGGACGATCTGCACGAGCACGTCGAACGCGCTGGCGATCTGCTCGCGAATGGCGCGGTGCGGCAGCTCGACGCCGGCGGTGAGCACGAGCGTCTCGAGGCGGGCGAGCGCGTCGCGTGGCGAGTTCGCGTGGATCGTCGTCAACGAGCCCTCGTGGCCCGTGTTCATCGCCTGGAGCATGTCGAGGGTCTCCGAGCCGCGAACCTCGCCGACGATGATGCGATCGGGGCGCATGCGCAGCGCGTTGCGCACGAGCTCGCGGATGCGGACCTCGCCGCTGCCTTCGATGTTCGGCGGGCGCGACTCGAGCGTGATCACGTGCTCCTGCTGGAGCTGAAGCTCGGCTGCGTCCTCGATCGTGACGATGCGCTCGTCGTTCGGGATGAACGACGAGATCGCGTTGAGCGTCGTCGTCTTGCCGGTGCCCGTTCCGCCGGAGATGAGGATGTTGAGCTTCCCCTTCACGCAGGCGCCGAGGAACTGCGCCGCGCGCGGCGACACGGAGCCGAACGAGATCAGGTCGTTGATCGTGTACGGATCGCGGGAGAACTTCCGGATCGTCACGGTCGGGCCGGTGAGCGCGAGCGGCGGGATGATCGCGTTCACGCGGCTGCCGTCGGGCAGGCGCGCGTCGACCATCGGTGAGCTCTCATCGACGCGACGCCCGACCTGCGAGACGATCTTGTCGATGATCCGCATCAGGTGCGCGTCGTCGACGAACTGCGCGGGTGCGCGCTCGATCTTGCCGGCCCGCTCGACGTAGACGTTGTTGGGACCGTTGACCATGACCTCGGTGACGGTGTCGTCGGCGAGCAGCCGCTCGAGCGGGCCGTACCCGAGGATGTCGTCGGTCAGCTGACGGACGAGCTCGCGGCGCTCTTCGCGCGTGAGCGGCGTGCCCGCGATGGCGAGCTCTTCGGTGACCGCGCGATACACGCGGTCGTTCAGGTCCTTCGGCTCCTGCGTGAAGAGCTCCGGGCCGAGCTTGGCGATGCACGCGTGGTGCACCGCCGCCTTCAGCTCTGCGTACGGATCGACGATCGGCGCGAGCGGCGCGTGCGCGAGCCCGACGTGCGTGACCTCCGCTCCGTCGCCGGTGCGGGCGAGGCGATCTTGCAGGCCCATCGCTTACGCCGCCGCTCTCGCGAACGCGTGGCGACGCTTCTTCTCCGCCTTCGCCGAAGGCGCCTTCGGGACGAGCTGCTTGACGACCGGTGTGAACGCACGGCTGAAATCGCAACGCCGGTCGGTGAGCACGACCGGCTCGCCGCGGTTCACGCAGACCTGCACGGTGCGGTCGAGCGGCAGCTCGTGCGCGACCTTCACTTTCAACCCGTCCTCGACCTCGCGCGTCTTCAGGCCAACGTTCGCGCTCGAACGGTTCATGACGTAGCGGATCCGGCTCGCGGGGAACGAAAGCAGCTCGAGCGTCTGCAGCGCGAGCCGCACGTTCTTGAGCGTCGGCACGTCGAGACCGCAGAGGACGAGGAGCTCGTCGGTGCGGTCGAGCGTCGCCAGCATCGGACCGTGGAAGAACGGCGACGTGTCGACGACGATCGCCTCATAGGAGGCCCTCGCGACCTCCAGGAGAGCGGTGACCTTGCTCTCCGTCACGAGCTCCGCGTCCTCTGGCCGCAGCGGGGCCGCAAGCACGTCGAGGCCGCAGGGATGCTTCGAGACGTAGCCGGCGAGCTTCTCGGAGTCGAGCTCGCCCGGCGCGACCACCAGGTCGTAGATCGTCTTGCTCGGCTCGAGGCCGAGCACGATCGCCGCGTCGCCGAACTGCAGGTCGAGGTCGAGCAGCAGCGTCTTCTTGCCCTCGTTCTTCGCGAGCGCGGCGGCGAGATTCGTCGAGATGACGGTCTTGCCGGTCCCGCCCTTCGGCGAGAACACGGTGATGACGCGGCCGTGGTGCACGGGCGTCTGCAGCTGGCGGCGCGCGTGCGACGCCTTGCGGATCGTGAACGCGACGTTGTGTGTGAGCTGCGGCAGCAGCAGGACGTCGTTCACGTCGGTCTCGAGTGCTGCTTCGAGCATGCCCGCCGCCTCGCCGCCCGAGGCGACGAGGATCACCGGCGCGCGCGTGTGCTCGCGGATCGCCGCGATCTCCAGGCCCGGGAAGACGGAGTCGCGCGTCGCGTGGAGGACGCAGTCGAGGTGACCGCCGGCGAGCGGGGAGGCAGCAACGGCGACGTCGTGGCTCGAGCCGACGACTTCGATCTCGCCGCTCTCGGCGAGCGACCCGCGCAGCGCGTCGAGGCCGTCGCAGTCGCCGGTCACGTAGACGCGGATGGCGTCGCTCATCACGAACCTCCGTTCAGGACCTGGGTCTGGCCGACGGTCGGGTTGCCGCCGTCGGACGCGTTGATGACCGGCCGGAGCTCGAGCGTCCAGTCGGCGTTCTTCAGCACGTAGAAGAGCCTCTGAACCTGCGTGTCGCTGACGGCGAGGATCACCGACGCGGACGTCGCCGAGGCGGTCGCGACCTTCGTCCCGTCGCTGCTCGTGCTCAGCACGAGCAGGCTGCGAAGGACGATCCGGTCCTCGGCGGAGGCGGCGCCGTTCGCGCCGGTCAGGTGCACGTTCGCGACGAGGTCGACGCGGTCGCCGGCCTGGAGCGTGCCGGCGAGGAGCTGGTTCGGATCGCCCGCGACCTGGACGGCGCGCATTGCGCCCGAGAGCTCGGCGCGGATGCCTTCGGCGGCGGCGGTGGCGAACCGGCGCAGCGTCACCTGCTCGCCCTGGTAGAGCGGCGCGGCGAGAACCAGGCCGTCGACCTGGGCGGGGCTCGAGATCGAGCCGGGAACGACGTTGCGCTTCAGCACCGTCGTCAGGTGGATCTCGTGCTGCTTGACGAGCTGCGCCCCGCTCGTGCCCGTCGGCAGGTCCTTGCCGGCGACGTAGACCGACACGTTCGAGACGTCGTGCTGCGCCGAGCGGCGCACGTTCGTGACGTAGAGCAGCGTCAACAGCATCGCGGCGAGCGCGAGACCGATGGCGACGAGGATGTTCCTGATGCGGTACGTCATTCGAGTTCCTTCAGTCGGCGAGGGATGGAAGCCGTCCGTCTATTCGAGACGGTCGGTCATCGAACTGGTGAGGTTCCCGGACGCGACGACCCAGCCCAGGAGGTTGATGGAGTACGGGTAGGTGACGGTCACCGTGATCGCGCTGCCGGCGGTGGAGAACGTCGGGTCGGTCGGGTCGGTCACGGTGACACCGACGTGTGCGCCGTTGAGATCCGCGGCGGCGGCGCGCGCCGTCTGCTGGATCGTCGCGACGGAGATGCCGGAGATGCGCGCGACGATCGCTTGGCGCGAGCCGGCACGTGCGGCGTCCGTCACGGCGAGGTAGTGGTTGAAGGCGACGCCGCCCTGAGCGATCCCGAGCAGCAGGACGATCAGGAGCGGAGCGACGAGCGCGAACTCGACGATCGTCTGTCCACGCTCGGAGCGGACATGTGGGGTGCGGTTGCGGCGGCGGTGTGTCATGGAGGCGAGGTGGAGGCGGGCTCTACGTTTGGCAGCGAGCCCGCCTCCGTTCGCGTTTCGCGTCTCCGGTCGCCCTTACAGCGAGCCGGTGACCGTGTTGAGGGCGGTGTGGATCTGCGTGCCCAGCAGGGTCACGGCGCCGATCACGACGGCCGCGATCAGGGCGAGGATGATCCCGTACTCGGCCATTGCCTGGCCGTCCTCGCGGGCGAGGCTCAGCTTGATCCACTGCTTGGTGACTGCTGCGAACATGTGATTCACCTTCCTTGTCTCGTGCCCGCGGGCGGGCGTTGCGGCGTGCAGGTGCGGCGTCATAGTCCGAGGGCGCCGGTGACCTGTTGGAACAGTCCGAGCGTCGCTGTGCCGAGCGCGCCATAGGCGACGACCACGACGGCGAAGACGAGTGCGAGGATCGCTGCGTACTCCACGAGCGCTTGACCGTCCTCGACGGATGCGCGCGAAGTCGTCGCGTGATCGAGACTCCCCTTCGACGTGCCGGCTGTGTGACGCGAGGTGCTGATGACACGTAAGAGCAGCTCTCGTGCCAATAACTTTCGCGAACCTGCCAAAGATCCCCCGAAGGAGGTAAGGCTCGGTCGACGCCGTTACGGCGTGCTGTTGTCGACCAGATTCGCGGAGCCGGAGATCTTGTTCGCGATGCTCGCGAACGCAGCCTGCATCTCCGACGCGTCCGTCGCGCTGTACGCGTCGTTCGCGCTCGCCATGTTCGTCAACGCGGTCGCGGCGCTCGTGCCCGTCTCGCGGACCGCCTTGTAGCTCACGAAGCCCGAACCGGTGTAGTACGGCGCCTCATAGCAGTCGTTGTCCTGCGTCGTGTTGTAACCGACCGTCATCACGGTCACACCGCTCGACTTGAGCGTGCTCGCGTAGTTCACGGCCGAGCCGCACGGATCGAGGATGTCGGTCGAGTGACCGGTTGCCGCCGGATAGAACACGACGCCCGTGCTCTTCTGCGTGTGCGGACTGCTGTGGTTGAACCAGGAGTCCGGCGCGGTGTTCGCCGCGCCGTCGGTCTCGAAGACGATCACGTTCGGATAGCCGCTCCGGCTCGCCGGGAAGCTCGCGAGCTCCGCCTGCGCAGCGGTCAGCGCCTGCTTGTAGGCGGTGCCGCCCTGCGCCACCATGCAGTTCACCTGCTGGACGAGCTGCGAGCTCGGGTTGAGCGCAGTGCCGGTCAGGTAGTCATGGGACTGGTGCACGACGGCGTACGCGTTGTCGCCCGTGGTCGGGTACGAGCTGCCCTGGTACGGGAAGGCGCCGTCGGCGGCGGCTGTGCATCCACTGCCGCCGGGGGCGGGCGGGAGCACGAGTAGCGACACCCAGTCGAGCGACGAGTTGAGCGTCTGCAGGAAGGTGTCGACGCCGGCGCGGAGGTCGGACATGTTGCCCTGCATCGAGCCGGTGCGGTCGACGACGAGCGCGATGTTGAGCGGCCTCGTCCCGCACGGCGAACAGGCGGTCGACTTCGCGTGGACCGAGAAGGAGTTGACGCCGAGGACCTTGGCGAAGACGGTGCTGACCGTGGCCGTCTCGTTGACCACGACGGCGTTCGCGCCCGTGCAGCCCGGGAACGTCACCAGGCACTTCGTCGTGACCGACTCGCTGACGGGATCGGTGCCGAGAGCGTTTGCCTCGCCCGGTTTCGCGCCGTAGCTCGCTGCGGTCGCGACCGCGCTGGGAATGCCGTTCTGGAGCGCCGCTGCGCCGGCGAGAGCCGCCGCGTCTGCGGTCGCCTGGAGCTTGCGCTGCACCGAATAGGCGTGACCGACATCGAGCACGAGGCCGCTGAACCCGAGCAGGACGGGCATCAGCAGTACGACGAGGACGATCGTCTGTCCACGCTCGGAGCGGAGCTCGAGGCGGCGGCGGAGTAGGGATGCGGGAGACTGCACGGTGATAGGAGCTAAGAGCAGCCTCGAGCGCATTCTCTTTCGCGGGCATGCGCACATTCACTCGAAGGGGGTAGAACTGCACTGTGCGCACTGCCGAGCTCCGCACCTCCGACGGTCGTCTTGTCTGCGCACGCTGCGCGCTCGCGACGAACCCATGGACGCGGGCGCGCGGGCTGCTCGGGCGCGCTGAGCTCGCGCCGGACGAAGGCATGTACTTCCGTCCCGCGGGGTCGATCCACATGTTCTTCATGCGGTTTGCGATCGACGCGGTGTTCTGCGACCGCGATCTGCAGGTGCTCGGCGTCGAGCGCGAGCTCAAGCCGTGGCGCACCGCGCGGCGCAAGGGCGCGAAGGTTGTGATCGAGCTGCCGGCCGGCGGCGCG
>DATAUN010000174.1:0-3670 GCA_036268235.1 Gaiellaceae bacterium | reverse complement strand
GACGCGGACCGCCATCAGGCCGCGACCCTAGCGAGCAGCCAGTCGCAGACGAGCGCGCCGAGCGCCGAGCCGAGCTCCCCGACGACGTCGTGGCCCGCGGCAACGAAGCGGACGTCGGCCCACGCCGCGCGCTCCTCGACGAGCTCGTGCCGGCCGTCGATCTGGTCGCTTGCGACGGCGAGTGTCGGCACAGCGCCGGCGATGGGCGCCAGCGTCGCGGCTGCGTCGTACTCGGAGAACGCTCGCAGGATGGCCCGAAGCGTTGGCTCGCCGTAGGCCCAGTCGTTCTCGGGCGCGGCGGCGACGACGTCGTCGATCCAGCTCGTGTCTGCCGGCGGCTGTACGAAGCCGCCTTCGAGCAGCACGAGCGCGGTCGGCGGCTGCAGCGCTGCCGCGGTAGCGGCGACCGCCGCACCCCAGGAGGTGCCACCGTAAACGTCCGCGCCGGTCGCGATCAGGTCGGCGGCAAGCGCCTCGAGCCGCCAGTCGTCACGGGCCGCGTACCGCGGGTCGACGAGGACGACCTCGAGGCCCGGCGCGTGCACCTCGAGCTCGAGCGGCGAAAACGAGTCCGCCTCCCCACTGAGCCCCGGCCAGAACGCGAGCCTCATTCCGCCGCCAGCAGAAGTGGATAGTGCGGCTGGCCGCCCTCGTGGACGTCGAGCTCGAGCTCCGGATGCTCGGCGCGGATGCGCTCGAGCAGTCCGTCGAGCTGCGGCGGGTCGTCGCCCGTGAGCAGCGTCAGCACGCCGCGCGGCTTCCGCAGCAGCTGCTCGAGCACGGCGTCGGCGACCTCGTCGAACGTGTCGCCGCCTGCGACCGGCTCGCCCTCGGCGAGCCCGAGCCACTTGCCGGACTCGATCGCGACGCCGTTCAGCTGCACGTCACGGCTCGCGATCGTCACCGCGCCGGTTGCAACCGCGTCGACCGCCTCCGTCATCGCCTCGACGTTCGCCTCGACCTCGACGGACGGATCGAACGCGACGAGCGCCGCGAGGCCGGCCTGGATCGAGCGCGTCGGCACGACGCGAACCTTCTTGGACGAGTGGTCCGACGCCTGCTCGGCGCTCATGATCACGTTGCCGTTGTTCGGCAGCACGACCACCTCGGGCGCAGCCACGCGCTCGATCGCAGCGAGGATCGCCTCCGTCGACGGGTTCATCGTGGCGCCGCCGTCGACGACCCTTGCGCCGAAGCTGTCGAAGAGCGTGCGGTTGCCGGCTCCTGCAGCAACGGCAACGACGGCACACGTGTCGGTCGCGTCCTCGACCGGGCTGAGCAGCCGCGCCTCGCGCTCCTGCGTCTGCACGTGCATGTTCGCGATCTCGACGCCGCCGACGACGCCGCGCGCGACGCCGAGTGAGAGCGCCTTGCCGGGATCGTCCGTGTGCACGTGCACCTTCAGCGCGGTGCGGTCGCCGACGACGAGCAGCGAGTCGCCCATGCGCTCGAGCTCCGACTCGAGCTCGTCCGCGTCGAGGTCTTCCCCTTCGACGACGAACACCGTGCAGTAGCGGAAGCGCGAAAGCTCCTGGTGGATCGCGTCCAGGCCGAGCGGCTCCTCGAGCGCGACCGGCTCCGGCAGCGTCGCGCCGGTCAACGCGGCGTGGATGCCGCGCACGATCTCGACGAGACCCGCCGCGCCGGCGTCGACGACGCCCGCTTCCTTCAGGACGGGGAGCATGTCGCGCGTCTGCGCGACGGTGTCGTCACCGCGTGCGACGATCGTCGCAAGGTCGCCGCCGTGCTCGGCCGCGTCGGCCATCGAGCGAATCGCGGTGAGCATCGTCCCCTCGACCGGCTTCTTGACCGCGCGGTACGCAGCGTCGCTCGCGGAGCGAAACGCCCTCGCGAGGTCATCGCTCTCGGCGAGCGACTCGCAGGCGCCGCGCACGATCTGCGAAAGGATGACGCCCGAGTTGCCGCGCGCGCCCATCAACGCCGCGCGTGAGATCTCGCGCGCGAGCCCGGCGCGATCTTCGGCCCCGTCCTTGTGCAGCGCCTCGTCGATTGCACGCACGGTCAGCGTCAGGTTCGTGCCGGTGTCGCCGTCCGGCACGGGATAGACGTTCAGGTCGTCGATGCGGCGGCGATGCGCTTCGATCGCGGCGCGTGCACCCTCCACGAGCTTGTGCGCCTGCTGTCTCATGCGCTCTGCCTCACGCGCTGGATGACGACCTCGACCGACGCGACGCCGAGCCCCGTCAGCCGCTCGACCTCGTACGCGACCTGCGAGCGCACGGTCGATGCCACCTCGGCGAGGTTCAGGCCGTGCTCGACGACGACGTGCACCTCGATGCGCAGCGACTTCGTGGCGCCCTCGACGCTGATTCCCTCGCGGCGGAACATGCGTCCCACGCGCGTGCCTGCGCTCAGACCGACGACGCCGTAGCAGCCGAGGGTCGTCTCGGCGACGATCTCCGCGACCGCCTCACGGGCAATCGTGAGCCGGCCGTGATCCAGCTCAAGCGTCAACTCGTCCGCCACGGCGGACAATTAGACCTGAACTAGACGGCCTTGGTTACTTTGCCGCCCTTGAGGCAGCGCGTGCATACGTAGGCGCGCTTGGGCGAGCCCTTGAGCAGGATGCGGACCCGCTGGAGGTTCGGATCGAAGCGGCGCTTCGACGCGACCATCGAGTGGGAGCGGTGATTCCCGAACGAGGGCTTCTTGCCGCAGATTGCGCAGACCTTGCTCATAGCCGCGGCAGTGTAGCGACTAGGCGCGAGCGCTTGCCCGCAGGCGGGCGAACAGATCGGCCATCTCAAGGGCCGAACGCACGGCCTCGGCGGCCTTGTGGATCCGCTCCTCGGCCTGCTCGACGTTCTCGACCGTGAGGACGCCGAACGAGACGGGCACGCCGGTCTCGATCCCCGCCAGCTGGAGCCCCGAGGCGCACTCGGAGGCGACGTACTCGAAGTGCGGAGTGTCGCCGCGCACGATCGCGCCGAGGGCGACGATGCACGCGTAGCGGCGCGTCTTTGCGAGCGCCATCGCGGCAAGCGGCAGCTCGAACGCGCCGGGCACGGGCATGACGGTGATCGCATCCTGCGCGACGCCGAGCTCGATCAGCGCGTCGAGCGCGGTCTGCAGCATCTTGTCGGTGACGCCGCCGTTGAAGCGCGACACGACGACGCCCACCGAGCGGCGGTTGCCGAGCGGCGTGCCCTCGAGAACGGTGAAGCCGTCCGGCACGCGGATCTCGCCGCGCACGTGCTCGACGCTCGCGCCGTCGACCGGAGAATCCTCGATCACCGCGGCCGAGTCGGCTGCGGGCCAGCCCTGGAACGGATCGCTCGGCGACTCGTCCGTGTCCTCGCCGACCTCCGGCTCGTCCGTCGTCAGGACCGGCGGCGACGAGAGCGGCGGCGCGGACAGGGGCGGCGGGGTCAGGGGCGGGAATTCGGGCTTGTCGAGATCGCTCATTCAGAAGGCTCCGGTTCGTAGTCGAGGTTCTTCAGATCTTGGTGATGCAGACGATGCCCGAGCTTAGCCCGCTTCGTGGAGAGATACCGTCTGTTTTCGGTGTGAGGTGTCGTCTCGATCGGCACTTGCTCGACGACGGTCAGACCGAACCCGTCGATACCGGTCAGCTTCTTCGGGTTGTTCGTGAGGATCCGGATCGTCGTCAGGCCCAAATCGGAGAGGATCTGGTTGCCGATGCCGAAGT
>DATAUN010000173.1:0-6757 GCA_036268235.1 Gaiellaceae bacterium | reverse complement strand
ACGACGTGGGTGCACACGACGCAGGTGATCGGCGCCGCCGCGATCTTCGGCGGGCCGGGCACCAATCCGGGCTCGCAGCCGAGCGCGCACCCCGCCGGGATCGGCGTCCTCTGGACGTCGGTGACGGCGAACGAGGATGCGACCTACACGGCGAATGTCGTCAACGCCGCCGGCAAGGCCGTCGGCCCGACGCTGACCGGGACGCTGCAGGCCTACTTCAAGCCGGGGCTGAAGTTCTCGTTCGCGTTCCCGCAGGGGACGTACACGTTCGTGATCGGACTCAAGGCGCTGACGAACCCGAGCCGCACGACGACGCTGACCTCGAAGACGTTCACGGTCGGCAAGGCGGGCGCCGCCCCGAAAAAGACGGTGCCGAAGAAGACCGTGCCGAAGAAGAAGGCGAAGACGTCGAAGTCCAAGCCGCCGAAGAAGCCGAAGTGCACGAAGAGCCAGAAGCTCGCGAAGAAGGGCACCGCCTACAAGTGCGTCAAGAAGTAGGCCGCTGACCCTCGTCGCGGTCGTCTCGGACACGCATCTGCCTCGGGGAGCGCGAACGCTCCCCGAGGCGTGCGTGGAACGGCTCCGCGCCGCCGATCTGATCGTCCACGCGGGCGACATCACTGCTCGAACTGGTCGTCTCGGGGCGGGAACTGGCTCCCAGCCTCGTCGATCTGGGCACTTGACAAACCGAACATGTGTTCGCTAGCATCACGAACACATGTTCGTGAGAATCCTCATCATGGTCGGGCTCGCCGTCCTCGTCTGGAGTGTGTACGCGCGCTCCTCGGAGGCCCACGGCGCCCGGCAGGTCGTGACGGTGAAGCCCTACGACACGCTCTGGTCGATCGCGCAGAGCCACTACGGTGGCGACGTCCGCGACGCGATCTGGCGGATCGAACAGGCGAACCACCTGCGCAGTGCCGACGTCAGCGTCGGCGAGCGCCTCGTCCTGCCCTAGCCCTGACCGCTCCGTCCGCGGGCTGCTGCGACAATCGTTCGCCCGTGGACCTCGACCTCGTCTTCCTCGGCACGTCCGCCAGCGCGCCCACCGCGTCGCGGGCGCCGGCCGCGCTGCTCGTCCGCCGCGGCGGTGAGCGCCTGCTCTTCGACTGCGCCGAGGGGACGCAGCGGCAGCTGATGCGCTCGACACTCGGGCTGCCCGACCTCGAGGAGATCTTCCTCACGCACTACCACGCCGACCACACGCTGGGCCTGCCCGGGATGCTGAAGACGTTCTCGCTCCGCCAGCGCGAGCTGCCGCTGACCGTCTACGGCCCGCCCGGGCTCCGCGAGCACTTCGGCGAGCTCAGGCGGACCTTCGGCCGGCTCAGCTACCCGGTCGAGCTCGTCGAGCTGCGCGCGGGGGAGGCGCTCGAGCGGGAGGAGTACCGGATCCTCGTCGTCCCGGTGCACCACGGCGTGTCGGCGGTCGGGTACGCGCTCGTCGAGGACGACCGGCCGGGCCGGTTCGACGTCGAGGCGGCCGATGCGCTCGGCGTTCCGCCGGGGCGCGAGCGCGGAGCGCTCCAGCGGGGCGAGTCGATCACGCTCGAGGAGGGCAAGGTGATCACACCCGACGAGGTGCTCGGCGAGACGCGGCCGGGCCGCCGCATCGTGATCAGCGGCGACACCGCTCCGACTGAGAGCGTGCAGATTCTCTCCGAAGGCGCCGACCTGCTCGTCCACGAGGCGACCTTCGGCGACGAGGAACAGGACCGCGCCGCCGAGACGCTGCACTCGACCGCGCGGCAGGCGGCAGAGATCGCCGCCGCCGCCGGAGTGCGGCTGCTCGCGCTGACGCATCTCTCGACGCGCTACTTCGGCCGCGAGCTGCGCGACGAAGCTCAGGAGGTGTTCGCGGCGACGGTCGTGCCGCGCGACTTCGATGTGATCGAGATCCCGTTCCCCGAGCGCGGGGAGCCGAAGCTCGTCAAGCGCGGCGCGCGTCCGCCTCGCGACTCAGAGCTGCCAGGAGCCGTCGCGTAGGACGGGCACTTCCGTGCCGTCCGCCTGCACACCGGTGACTGCGACGGCGTTACCGCCGATCATGAAGTCGACGTGGACGCTGCTTGTGTTGATGCGAGCGACGTCCTCCTCGCCGACGGTGATCGCGTAGGCGTTCCCGAGCGCGAGATGGCTCGCGGCATTCTCGTCGAGGAGCGTGTTGAAGAACACCGTCCCCGTCTTCCCGATGCGTCCCTCGCGGTCGACGAGCGCGACTTCGCCGAGGCGCGACGCTCCCTCGTCTTTCGCGCAGCGCGCACGAAGCGCCTCGGCGCCCTCGTCGGCGTCGATCTCGACGGCGCGGCCGCCCTCGAAGCGCACGCGCAGCCCGCGCACGACGGTCCCGCCGATGTCGAGCGGCTTCGTCGCCGAGACGACGCCCTCGGTGCGCGTCGGATCGGGAGACGTGAACACTTCCTCGGTCGGAAGGTTCGGGATGTGGTTGATCCCGTCGATCGTCGTCGAGCCGGGCGCCTCCTGTGCGAAACGTGAGGTGGGGAGCAGTCCGACGGTGAGATCGGTCCCGGGACCTTCGAAGCGGAGCGCGTCGAAGCGGTTCGCGTCGAGCTTCGAGCCTGCTTCGTGCAGCTCGCGCACGCGCTGTCGCCAGGCGCCCGCCGGATCGGCCTCGTCGAGCCGCAGCACGTAGACGAGGTCGTCCCAGAGCTTGGCGACCGCCGCCGCGGGCTCGAGATCGGGATAGACGACGCGCGCCCAATCCTCGGTGGCCCACGGCACGACGCACCAGTTGGTCGTCTTCGAGTTGATGACCTCGTACGAGACCTTCAGCGCCGGAAGCTGGTCGCGTCCTGCGCGGCCCGGCTCGATGCCGTCCATCAGCCCCGGCGGCGTGTTCGGCGCGACCGAGATCCGCGACCCGTGCGCGTCGCCCAGCTCGAGCAGCCGCGTCGGATACCACGAGGGGACGAAGTCCAGCGTGTCCTCGCGAGCGAGCTCCGCGCGGATCCGCTTCACGTGCGCGTCGAAGTACCACGGATCGAAGAAGACAGCACCGTGGGCGTAGCACTCGGCCCCGATCGCGCGGACGAGCGGCGCGGACTCGGGCGGCGCGATCATCAGCACCTGCTGTCCAGGCTGGATGTTCGCGCCGACCTCGACGATCAGCTTGGCGTACCGGGCGAGCAGCGCGTCGTCCACGGCGCCGCACACTACTCCGTCCGGCCGGATCGTCTAGAGTGCCGCCTGCACGTGCCCCTTTAACCCGGTCCAGAGAGGCCGGAAAGGAGTCGAATGTCTCAGTCTGCCGTCAGACCGGCGCACCGGGTTCTCCTGGACGACGAACAGGTCGCGCGGACACTTTCCCGGATCGCGCACGAGATCATCGAGCGGAACGACGACCTCGATGCGGTCGCACTCGTCGGGATCCACACGCGCGGCGTGCCGCTCGCCCAGCGCATCCGCCGCCTGGTCGAAGAGCGCTCGGGCGTCGAGCTCGCGCTCGGCCAGCTCGACATCACCTTCCATCGCGACGACGTGCACGTGCGCGGCGGCAGCGCTCCGCGCCGCCCGCAGCCGATCGTGCGCGACACGAAGCTCGACTTCGAGCTCGAAGGACGCACGGTCATCCTCGTCGACGACGTCCTCTACACGGGCCGCACGATTCGCGCCGCAATCGACGCGCTGATCGAGTACGGCCGTCCCGCCCGCGTGCAGCTCGCCGTGCTCGCGGACCGCGGCCACCGCGAGCTGCCGATCCGTCCGGACTACGTCGGTAAGAACTTGCCCACGTCGCACAGCGACCGCATCCAGGTCGAGCTCGTCGAGGTCGACGAGGTGGATCGCGTCATCTTGATCTCCGATCGCGAGGAGGCCGACAGTGGCGACTGAGCTGCGCGTCGTCGGCGGCGACCTCGTTCCGCCGTCGCCGGAGCGCCGCCACCTGCTCTCGGTCGGCGACCTGACGCGCGACGACGTCGAGCGCCTGCTCGCCACCGCCGGGTCGTTCGCGCAGTCGCAGGAGCGCGAGAACAAGAAGCTGCCGACCCTCCGCGGCCGGCTTGTGATCAACGTGTTCTACGAGTCCTCGACGCGCACGTCGTCCTCGTTCGAGCTCGCTGCGAAGCGGCTCTCGGCCGACACGATGACGCTGAAGTCGTCGGGCTCCTCGGTCGACAAGGGAGAGTCGCTGAAGGACACGGCGCTCACGCTCTCCGCCTACGACCCCGATGTGATCGTCCTGCGCCATCCGGAGGCGGGGGCAGGCGAGCTCGTCACGCGCCACACCGAAGCGCGCGTCGTGAACGCGGGCGACGGAAAGCACCAGCATCCGACGCAGGCGCTGCTCGACCTCTACACGATGCGTGAAGCCTTCGGGAAGCTGGACGGGCTGCAGGTGGCGATCGTCGGCGACGTGCTGCACTCGCGCGTCGCGCGCTCGCTCGTGCAGGCGCTGCGCCTGGTCGGCGCAGAGGCGATCCTCGTCGGTCCGCCGACGCTCGTCCCCGAGGGAATCGCACCGACGTCGCACGACATCTCGGCGATCGCCGACGCCGACGTCGTCTACGTGCTGCGAATGCAGCGCGAGCGGATGCTCGCCGGCGCGAACTTCGTCCCGTCGCTACGCGAGTACGCGGAGCGGTGGGGGATCACACCGGCGCGGGTGCGCGACGGCCAGCGCGTCATGCATCCGGGACCGATGAACCGCGGCGTGGAAATCGACGCGCGCGTTGCCGACTCCGAGGCGTCGCTCGTCGTCGAGCAGGTGCGCTCGGGGCTCGTCGTGCGCATGGCGGTGCTCTACGACCTGCTCACCGCCGGCCCCGTCGCCGTCGAGACCGCGGTGGGGGTCGCGTGATGCTCGCCGGGCCTGCGGGGGCAGACAACGTCGTCATCCGCGGCGCACGCGTCCTCGATCCGGTGGAAGGCGTCGACGCGACGCTCGACATCCGCATCGACAACGGCGTGATCGCGCAGCTCGGTGAGGGCCTCGACACCAACGAGCACCGCGTCGTCGAGGCCGCCGGGCTGACACTCGTGCCCGCGTTCGTCGACCCGCACGTGCACCTGCGCACGCCGGGCCGCGAGGACGAGGAGACGATTGCGACCGGAACCGCGGCTGCGGCCGCAGGCGGCTACTGCGCCATCCTCGCGATACCCAACACGGATCCCGTCGTCGACGACCCGCACGTCGTGCGCGGATTGCGTGCGCGCGCCGAGTCGGAGGCGCACATCCCGGTCGGCTTCCTGGCGGCGATCACCAAGGGCCAGAACGGTGAGGAGGTGACCGAGATGGGTGCGCTTGCGGACGCGGGCGCCGCCGGCTTCACCGACGACGGCCTGCCCGTCGCGGCCGCCGGGGTGATGCGCCGCGCGCTGCAGTACAACGCCATCACCGGCCGCACGATCGCCGTCCATTGCGAAGAGCAGTCGCTCACGTACGGCGGCCAGGCGCATGCGGGAATCGTCGCGGCCGAGCTTGGCCTCGGCGGCTGGCCGTCGCTCGGCGAGAGCCTGATGGTCGCGCGCGACGTCGACCTCGCAGGCGAGACCGGCCAGCCGGTGCACCTGATGCACCTCTCCGCGCTCGAGTCGGTCGACCATCTGCGCCGCGGGCAAGCGCGCGGCGTCCGCGCGACGGGCGAGGCGACCCCGCACCACCTCTGCCTCACCGACGAGGCGGTGCGCTCGCTCGACGCGAACGTGAAGATGAACCCGCCGCTGCGCACCGAGCAGGATCGCGTCGCGCTGATCGATGCAGTCCGTGACGGGACAATCGGCGCGATCGCGACCGATCACGCGCCGCACTCGCCCGAGGAGAAGGACGTCCCGTTCGAGGCAGCGCCGTTCGGCGTCGTCGGCCTCGAGACCGCGTTCGCCGCGCTCTACACGCACCTCGTCGAGCCGGGCGTGCTCTCGCTCGAGACGCTGCTCGAGCGGATGTCTGCCGGCCCCGCTGCCATCTTCGGCCTCGACCGGCCGCGGATCGCAGTCGGTGCGCCCGCGAACCTCACGCTGCTCGACCTGAGCGCGGGCTGGCGCGTGAAAGCGGAAGCGCTGCGCTCGCGGTCGCAGAACTCGTGGCTGCTCGGACAGCGGCTCCAGGGGCGCGTCACGCTCACGATCGCCGCCGGCAGGGTGGCGTTCGAATGACGGGGAAACTCGTCTTGGAAGACGGGACGGTGTTCGCCGGCGCATCGGTCGGCGCCGACGGGTTCGCGTTCGGCGAGGCGGTCTTCACGACGTCGATGACCGGTTACCAGGAGGTGGCGACCGACCCGAGCTTCGAGGGGCAGATCGTCTGCTTCACCGCGCCGATGGTCGGCAACTACGGCGTCGAGGAGCTGCGCTCCGAGTCGCGGCGCGCGCACGCGACGGCGATCGTGATGCGTGAGGCGCGCGGGCCCGAGTGGACGGATTGGCTGCATGCGAACGCGCTCGTCGCGCTCACCGGTGTCGACACGCGCTCGCTCGTCCTGCACCTGCGTGCGGAGGGAGCGATGCGCGCTGCCGCCGTCGCAGGCGACGTCGACGTCGACGAGGTGCTCGCGGCGGTCCGCGCGCAGCCGCAGATGGCCGGGGCGAACCTCGTCGCCGGCGTGTCGACGAACGAGCGGTACACGTTCACCGCCGAGGGCGCGGTGCGCGTCGCCGTCGTCGACTACGGCTGCAAGCGCTCGATCCTGCGCCGGCTCGCCGCGGGCGGCGCCGCCGTCGACGTGTTCCCGCACGACGTGGATGCCGGCACGATCGCCGGCTACGACGGCGTGCTGCTCTCGCCCGGCCCCGGCGACCC
>DATAUN010000172.1:0-2478 GCA_036268235.1 Gaiellaceae bacterium | reverse complement strand
GAGATCCCGGTTGCGACGACGACGGTTCCTGCGAGACAGTCCGTCACGTCTGTCTAAAGTCCCGCGCATGGCGAAAACCCGGGTGGGCATCAACGGCTTCGGCCGCATCGGCCGAAACTTCTTCCGCGCATCGCTCGAACGCGATGCGAGCTTCGAGCTGGTTGCGTTCAACGACCTCGGCGACGTGCCGACGATGGCGCATCTGCTCAAGTACGACTCGCTGCTCGGCCCGCTCGCGGGCGACGTGAAGATCGAGGGCGGCTCGCTGCACGCGGCCGGTCACGAGCTGAAGGGTCTGGCCGAGCGCGACCCGGCGAACCTGCCGTGGGGCGATCTCGGAGTGGAGGTCGTGATCGAGTCGACCGGCTTCTTCACGAGCCGCGACGGCGCACAGAAGCACCTCGACGCCGGCGCGAAGAAGGTGATCATCTCGGCGCCCGCGACGGACCCGGACATCACGATCGTCCTGGGCGTCAACGACGACCAGTACGACGCCGACCAGCACTCGATCATCTCGAACGCCTCGTGCACGACGAACTGCGTCGCGCCGATGGCGAAGGTGCTCGACGACTCGTTCGGGATCGAGCGCGGCTTCATGACCACCATCCACGCGTACACCCAGGACCAGAACCTGCAGGACGGGCCGCACAAGGATCCCCGCCGGGCGCGTGCCGCGGCGATCAACCTCGTGCCGACGTCGACCGGCGCCGCGCGCGCGATCGGCCTCGTGCTCCCGCACCTGAAGGGCAAGGTCGACGGGATGTCGATGCGTGCACCGGTCCCGACCGGCTCCGTGACCGACCTCGTCGTCACGCTGCGCACCGAAGCGACGCCCGAGTCGGTGAACGAGGCGTTCAAGGCGGCGGCCGAGAGCGGCTCGCTCGCGCCGTACCTCGACTACTCGACCGAGCCGCTCGTCTCGAGCGACATCGTCCACTCGCAGGCGTCGTGCATCTTCGACAGCGGTCTGACGATGGCGAACGGATCGTTCGCGAAGGTCTTCGGCTGGTACGACAACGAGTGGGGCTACTCGTGCCGGCTCGTCGACCTGATCTCGAAGCTGCTCTAGATGCACCTGCCGCGCTCCGTCGACGGGGCCGACGTCGAGGGGAAGGTCGTCCTCGTCCGGTCGGATCTCAACGTGCCGCTCGAGGACGGCCGTGTCGCGGATGACACGCGCATCCGCGCATCGCTGCCGACGATCCGGCTGTTGCTCGATCGCGGCGCAGCGGAGGTCCGCGTCAGCTCGCATCTCGGCCGGCCCAAGACCGATGAGGACCGGGCGAAGTACTCGATTGAGCCGGTGCGCGCGGCACTTACGGCGGCCGTTGGCGACGAACGCGTTCGCGTGCTCGAGAACACGCGGTTCAACCCGGGCGAGACGAAGAACGATCCGGAGTTCGCGCGCGAGCTCGCCGACGGCTGCGATCTCTTCGTGAACGATGCATTCGGTTCCGCGCACCGCGCGCATTCCTCGACGGTCGGCGTCGCCGAGCTGCTCCCCGCGTACGCGGGACTGCTGCTGCTGGACGAGCTGCGCAATCTCTCGCGTCTGTTCGAGCCGCAGCGCCCGTTCGTGATCGTCTCGGGCGGCGCGAAGGTCGAGGACAAGATCGGCGTGCTCGAGAACCTCGGCGGGCGCGCGGACGCGGTGCTGATCGGCGGCAAGATGGCCGAGGACGTGCGCGAGGAAAATCCGTTCTCGTTCGCCGCGGTGCTGCCGGTCGACGTCGTCGCCGCGTCTGCGTTCGCCGCGGACGCCGAGACGAAGGTGACGCCGTTCGACGGGCTCCCCGACGGCTGGCTCGGGCTCGACGTGGGCCCTGAGACGCGCGAGCTCTTCGCCACCCACATCGCGGGTGCGAAGACCGTGTTCTGGAACGGCCCGATGGGCGTCTTCGAGTGGCCCGCGTTCGCCCAGGGCACATTCGCCGTGGCGCGGGCGCTCGCCGAGTCCGACGGCTTCACGGTCGTCGGCGGTGGCGACTCGGTGCGCGCGGTGCACGACGCGGGAGTCGCCGAGCGCATCTCGTGGATCTCGACCGGCGGCGGCGCGTCGCTCGAGCTGCTCGAAGGGAAAGAGCTGCCAGGTGTGGTAGCCATCCCGGCATGAGCCTCATCGCCGGCAACTGGAAGATGTACAAGGCTCCCGTCGAGGCGGCGGCGTTCTGCCGGGCCCTGCGCGACGCCGACCTGCCCGACGACGTCGACGCGATCGTGTGCCCGCCGTTCGTGTCGCTCGCCGATTCGGTGCAGGCGCTCGCGGGGACGGAGATCGGCGTCTTTGCGCAGAACTGCCACTGGGAGGCAGAAGGCGCGTTCACCGGCGAGGTCTCAGCGCCGATGCTGCAGCAGCTCGGCGTCTACGGCACGCTCGTCGGCCACTCCGAGCGCCGGCAGTACTTCGGCGAGACCGACGAGACGGTCGCGAAGCGTGTCCAGGCGGCGCTCGAAGCCGGGCTGCACGTGATCGCGTGC
>DATAUN010000171.1:0-1883 GCA_036268235.1 Gaiellaceae bacterium | reverse complement strand
TGGGCGCACCTGGGATCGAACCAGGGACCTCTCGCGTGTGAAGCGAGCGCTCTCCCGCTGAGCTATGCGCCCGGAAGAGGGTGAAACCGTAGCAGCGTAAGGAAGCGGCGATACTGCTCCGGGGATGCGGCACCTTCGGATCTACGCGGCGGCAGCGGTCGCGCTGCTGGCGCTCGGCGCGGCCGCGCACCAGGGGCGCTCCGCGGCCGTGACGGCCGCGTGCGCTTCGCGGGTTCCGACGTCCGCCTACAGCTCGTCGGTCGCGCAGGCGGTGTCGTCGAACACCGACCTCTGGGGCTCGCAGCTGCTCCACGCGCGCGGCGGGCCGACGTACGCCGCAGCGCGCAAGTTCCTCGCGCCGCTCACCCAGGCGGTGCAGTGGGGCGGCTCGCTCACGGCGAGCGGCTCGTACTACGTGCCGCTCTCGTTCCCGTTCACACCGTACGGCTCGACCGTGTTCGCGTTGCACGTCGCCGACGGCAGCCAGATCGTCACGCGCCGCGTCGGCGGGCCGTCGCTCTCGATCTACGTCGGCTCGAGTGGGACCGAGGAGTACGGCTCGTGCAAGACACGCCTGCAGCCCGCGCGACTCGCCGAAGGCGATCTGCCGATCCTTCAGGTCGCCTACACGGACGCCGCGGGCACGCGCTACCACCAGGAGTCGTTCGTCGGCCGCGCGTACGGGAAGTACGGCGCCCGCTCGGTGATCAGCTTCGTGAAGCTGTCGATCGACACGCGCCACTCCACGCGCGGCGCCGTCGTGCGGCTCGTGCCGTGGAAGCTGCTCGCGCACTCCGCGCCCGACCGGCTCGCGCTGAAAGGCCAGGCGCGCCTGATCGTCAGCCCGGGCGCGACGTTCGCCGGCGGCGTCGTCCGCTACGCGGTGCCGCGCGGGGAGACGCAGACGATCTATGCGATGTGGCTGAACGCCCCGTCCGACGCGACGGCCCTGCATGCGACCGCCGCGGCGTACGACACGGCTCGTGCGACCGTCGTGAAGTTCTGGCAGGAGAAGCTTGCGAGCGGCGCCACGTTCGACGTCCCGGAGCCTGCGGTGCAGAACGCGGAGAACGGAATCCTCACGCAGCTGATCGCCTACGCGTGGCGCTACAGCATCGGCAACCCGTACGAGGAGCTCTCGTACGCCGAGTCGCTCGACGCCGCCGAGGTCGCGGCGGAATACGGCTTCGCCTCGGTCGCGAAGAACATCATCGAGTTCTCGCTGCAGCGCATGCACGAGCGGCCATATCGCTTCACCGCGTTCCGCGGCGCGCACATCCTGTCGACGGCAGCGACGTACTACCGGCTCACGCACGACCGGTCGTTCCTGCGCACCGAGACGCCGGCGCTCATGAATCTCGTCACGCGGATCGCCTCGCGCCAGCAGAAGAGCGGGCTGCTGCTGCCCGAAGCGCTCTCGACCGACCTGCAGGGGCAGCTCGTCGACAGCGTCTCCGGCCAGATCGAGGCGGTCGAGGGATTGCTCGGGATCGAGCGCGTCTGGAGCTCGGCCGGCTACAGCGCGCAAGCGGCCCGCGCACGCACGCTCGGCGAGTCGATCAACGCCGCGCTCCGACCGACGGTGCAGCGCAACGAGGCGCGTCTGCACGACGGCTCGCTGTTCGTTCCCGACCAGCTGCCGCAGAAGCCGTTCCAGCGCATCACCGCCACGCGCGACGGCTCGTACTGGAACCTCGTCATGCCATATGCGTTCGCGTCCGGCTGGTTCCCCGCGCACTCGGCGGCCGCCCACGGCATTCTCGACTACCTGCTGCTGCATGGCGGCCGGCTGCTCGGCGTGACGCGCACCTACGCGCGCACGGTGTACGGCGACGAGCCGGGCGCCGGGCTCGCGCAGGTGTACGGGCTCAGCGTGTCGCGCT
>DATAUN010000170.1:0-15280 GCA_036268235.1 Gaiellaceae bacterium | reverse complement strand
CCCGCGCGCTGCACGTCGATGATCACGAGCGGCAGCTCGAGCGTCACCGCGAGGCCGACCGTCTCCGACTTCAGCACGACACCCGGGCCGGCCGACGTCGTCACGCCGAGCCCGCCGCCGAACGATGCTCCAAGTGCTGCGCCTACTGCTGCAATTTCATCCTCTGCTTGAAAGGTGCGCACGCCGTAGGACTTCTGCTTCGCGAGCTCCTCGAGGATCGACGACGCCGGCGTGATCGGGTACGCGCCGAGAAAGAGCTCGAGCCCGGAGAGCTTCGCCGCCGCGATCAGTCCCCACGACAACGCGACGTTGCCGGTGATCTGGCGGTACTGACCCGGCGGCAGCGGCGCGGGCTTCACCTCGTACTGCACGGAGAACGCCTCGGACGTCTCGCCGAACGCATAGCCGGTCGAGAACGCCTTCAGGTTCGCGGTCGCGATCTCCGGCCGCTTCGCGAACTTCTTCGTGATGTACGTCGTCGTCGACTCGACCGGCCGCCCGTACAGCCACGACATCAGCCCGAGCGCGAACATGTTCTTCGCGCGCTCGGCCTCGCGCGGCGTCACGCCCTCGATGTCCTTCAGCGCGCCGACCGTCATCGACGTCAGCGGCACCGCGTGCACCTGGTAGTCGCCGAGGGAGCCGTCTTCGAGCGGGTTCGCGTCGTAGCCCGCCTTCTGGAGATTGCGGTCGGTGAACGCGTCGGTGTCGACGATCAGCGTGCCGCCCCGCGGCAGGTCGCCGACATTCGTCTTCAGCGCCGCCGGGTTCATCGCGACGAGCACGTCGGGGCGGTCGCCCGGCGTGAGGATGTCGTGGTCGGCGAAGTGGAGCTGGAAGCCCGAGACGCCCGGCAGCGAGCCGGCCGGCGCGCGAATCTCAGCCGGGTAATCCGGGAACGTCGCGAGATCGTTTCCGGAGAGCGCCGTCTCCGACGTGAACCGTCCTCCGGTCAGCTGCATGCCGTCGCCGGAGTCCCCGGCAAAGCGGATCACGACCGATTCGAGCTGCTCGACCGGCTTCGCCATTTACGGCTTCGACACTAGCACCCGGCCCTTGTAGCATCGGCCTCATGGTCGCCGCCGACATCCCGCGCGGGCGGCGCGGCGCGCACGAGACGACGGCGATCGTCCTGCTGCTCCTCGGCGGGTTCTTGTTTCTGGTCGGCTGGCTCGTCGGCGTCGTGCTGCTCTGGCTCTCGGACGTCTGGAGCGTCCGCGACAAGCTCCTCGGGACATTCGTCCTGCCCGGCGGCCTGGTGGCGCCGCTCTTCGCGCTCGGCTTCGGCGTCTCGATGACGACCACGACCTGCGTGAACGGGAGCTGCACGACGCACAACGGCCACACCGGCTGGGGGCAGCTGCCCTGGGCGTTCCTCTTCGTCGCACTCGTCGTGTTGCCGATTCTCGTCGCCGTGCACCTGGCACGGACGAGCCGCGAGCCGGTCTAGCGCGGCGCCTTACGCTGCGACGGGCGAAACGATCTTGCCGTCGCGCATCGCGATGCGCCGCGGGGCGCGGGCCGCGAGCGACGCATCGTGCGTCGCGACGATCACGGTCGAACCATGGTCGGCGGCAAGGTTCGCGAGCAGGCCAATGATCTCGCTGCCCGTCGCCGAGTCGAGGTTGCCCGTCGGCTCGTCGGCGAGCACGACACGCGGCTCGACCGACAGCGCGCGCGCGATCGCGACGCGCTGCTGCTCCCCGCCCGACATGTGCGCAGGCAGATGGTCGGCGCGCTTGGAGAGCCCGACCTCGTTCAGCATCTCGAGCGCCTTCTCGCGCGTGCCGCCGGCGGGCATCAGCTTCGCCTCGACGTTCTCGACCGCGGTCAGCGTCGGAATCAGGTTGAACTGCTGGAACACGAAGCCGAACGAGCGCAGCCGCAGACCGGCGAGCTCGTAGTCGCCGCGCGAGGTCAGGTCCGCGTCCTCGAACAGCACGCTGCCCGCGCTCGGGCGGTCGAGCGTGCCGAGGATCTGGAGGAGCGTCGTCTTGCCGGAGCCGCTCGGACCTTCGAGCGCGACGAACTCGCCCGGCTCGATCTCGAGCGAGACCTCGTCGAGCGCCCGCACCATCGTCGGCCCGCGCTGGAACACCTTCGCGACACCGTTGAGCGAATAGAGCGCCATTACTCCATCTGCCTCAGCGCGTCCGCCGGCCGTAGCCGGGCCGCCCGCAGGGCACCCGCCGTCCCCGCGATCAGCCCGCCCAGGAGAGCAAGGCCGAGACCGATCGCGAGGACGGTGATCCCTATGGGCGCCGTCAACGACACCGAGCTCGTCGCCGTGCGCGCCGTGCTAGCCCCCAGGCCGAGGAGATTGCCGTCGACAGTCGAGCTCGCGCTGAGCGAGGGCCCGAACGCATCGATGGCAAGCGCGACGATTACGCCGAGTGCGATGCCGAAGATTCCGCCGAGGATTCCCTGTGCCAGGGACTCGCCGGCGATCTGGCGGACGACCATGCGCTGCGTCCACCCGAGTGCTTTCAACGTGCCGAGCTCGCGGACGCGCTTGCCGACCGACGAGAAGGCGAGGAGCGCGGCGAGCAGGAACGCCGCGACGGCCGCGATGACAGACAGCGCGAGGCCGAGGTCGTGCGAAAGGTTCGATGCGGAGACGAGCGAGCCGGTGATCTGGTCGGCGACGTCCTTCGAGCTCGCGACCTGCGCCTGCGGCAACGCGCTCGAGATCTCCTGCTTCACCTTGCCGACGTCCTTCGACGAGTCGGCGCTGACGAGAACGACGTTCGCGAGGCCCTTCTCGTTCGCAAGCTTCTGCAGTTGCGAGAGCGGCAGGTAGACGTCGGCGCTCTGGCCGCCGAGGGGCGGGCTGACGATGCCGACGACGGTGAACTTCGTCCCGTTCAGGTTCATGATCGAGCCGACCTTCAGCTTCTCCTTCGTCGCGTAGCTCGAGGCGACGAGCGCCTGCGTCGTGCTCGTCGGCGAGAGGAACGCGCCCTTGGTGAGCTGCGCGGTCGTCACTACACCCATGTTCGGATCAGTGGGATCGACGCCGCCGATCGTGTACGCGGTCGACTGGATGTTCGTCTGCGGCGGATTCAGGACCTGCTTCAGCGTCTGGCTGGGCGAGGTGAACTGCGCGCGGAAGTGCTGCAGCGACGAGGGCAGGCACTTCTGGAGCGCCGCGCGATTCCCGCTGCTCGTGCCGCTGCCGCCCGTGCTGCCACCGAGCCCGCCGCCGCCGCTGCCGAAGCCGCCGCCACCACCGACGCCGCCGCCGCCGCCGCCGAAGGTGATGCCGGCCTTCTGCAGGCAGGCCTGCATCTTCGCGAAGTCGGACGCCGACGGACGCACGCGCCTCGTGAACGTCTGCGTGACCGTCTTCGCCTGCGTCTTCAGGGTCGCGACGATCTTCGGCACGACGCCCGACTGGTGCTCGGCAAGGAGCGTCAGCCCACTCGACACCTTCGCGACGCCGTTCAGCGAGCCGATCTGCTTCGCGACGCTCTGCTGGAACGTGAGCTGCGTGCCCGGCAGGAAGAAGTCGTGGACGAAGTGCGTGCCGGGCTTGCCGAGCTTCGAGAGGTCGGTGATCACCGACTGGTTCGCCTGGACGAGGTCGCGATTCGCACCGCCGCCGAAGCCGCCGCCCCCACCGCCGAAGCCGCCACCGCCGCCGTTGTTCGCGGTCGTGGTCGTCGCCGGCTGGTAGGTGACCGTCAGGTCGGTGCCGATCCCCGCGAGCGGGTTCAGCGTCTGCTTCTGCGCCTTGTCGAGCCCGCGCGAGAGGCTCGAGATCGAGACGACGAGCGCCACGCCGAGACCGAGGCCCACGATCGTCACGATCGTGCGCGCACGGCGCCGGACGAGCTCGTTCTTCAAGTACCGGAGATAGAACACGCCGGACAGAGGAAACCAGCGCTGCCTGAGAGATCCATAAGAAAAGCTGCGGGGCGGCTCTCGCCGCCCCGCGCACGTTCAGGTACGGACGCCGGCGGGCTAGACGGCGACGAGCTCCTGCTCGGCGCGCAGCCAGTTCTCGTGGGGCTCTCCGCCCTCTTCGAGATGGATGTAGTACGCCCGCGTCGCGACGTGCTCCCAGGTGAGCACGATCGGCTCTGTCGCCTCGGTCTTCTTCGTGCGGCGCGTGACGGTCCTCTTCTTGGCTGCCGGCTTCTCGGTCGCGGCGGCCTCGGTGGCCTTACGGGGCATTGCTGACCTCCTTCGGTCGTCGCCAGGTTGCCCTGACCCCTTCGAAGGCCTGCGCGCCACTCCTGCTCAGGACATCGTGGCTTCGGCAGCGCGTGGCGGCTCGACCGCCTCGCCCGCCGCGACGCTCGCGCCGGCGCGCAGCGGCACCTCGCGCAGCAGGAACGTCAGCGCGAACGCGAGCAGCGAGATCCCCGCGGCCGTGAGGAAGACCGGATGCAGCGCCGCGGCGAAGGCGTCTTCGTACGCGGCGTGCGCTGCAGCGGGCAGGTGCTTGATGCCCTTGGGGTTGATCGTCTTCGGGATGTGCGTGCCTGCGGGAAGCCGCTTGGCGAGCTCGCCGTGCAAGCGGCTCGCGAAGATCGTCCCGAAGAGCGCGACGCCGATCGAGCCCCCGATCTGGCGGAAGAGCGTCGAGCCGGCTGTCGCAACGCCCATCACCGAGCGGTCGACGGCGTTCTGCACCGCGAGCACCAGCACCTGCATCACCATGCCGAGCCCGAGGCCGAGCACGGCCGCGTACGCGGCGGCGACCCACACGCTCGTGCCGGGGTAGAGCCGCGAGAGCAGGAACATCGCAAAGGCGATCAGCGCGGTGCCCGCGATCGGGAACATGCGGTAGCGGCCGAGGCGCGAGATCAGCTGGCCGCTCAGGATCGACGTGATGAGCAGCCCGCCCATCAGCGGCGTCAGCTGCAGGCCGGAGACGGTCGGGCTCGAGCCCTTCGTGACCTGGAAGTAGAGCGGCAGGTACGTGACGGCGCCGAAGAGCGCGAAGCCGACGATGAAGCCGACCGTGCTCGTCACCGAGAAGGTGTGGTTGCGGAAGAGCGAGAGCGGCAGGATCGGCTCCTCGGCGCGCGCTTCGACGAGGACGAACGCCGGCACGAGAATGATGCTGAGCACGATCAGCGCGATGATCTTCGGCGAGCTCCACGCCCACGTCGTGCCACCGAGGCTCGTGAAGAGCACGATCGATGCGAGCGCCCCCGCGAGCAGCACGGCGCCGAGGTAGTCCATCGCATGGCGCGTCGTCTCCGTGCGCGTGTGGAAGGCGACCCCGATCACCGACAGCGCAATCGCGCCGATCGGCAGGTTGACGTAGAAGATCCAGCGCCACGAGAGGTTGTCGACGAAGAAGCCGCCGAGCAGCGGGCCGATCACCGTCGCGACGCCGAAGACGGCGCCGAAGAAGCCCTGGTAGCGGCCGCGGTCGCGCGGCGGGATGATGTCGCCGACGACGGCGAGCGTGACGACCATCAGGCCGCCCGCGCCGAGGCCCTGAAGCGCGCGGAACGCGATCAGCTGCGTCATCGAGTGCGCCTGGCCGCAGAGAACGGACCCGATCAGGAAGATGATGATCGCGGTCTGCAGCACCTTCTTGCGGCCGTAGAGATCGCCGAGCTTCCCGTAGAGCGGGCCGGTGATCGTCGCCGCGAGCAGGTACGCGGTCACGACCCACGAGAGGTGCGAGATCCCGCCGAGGTCGCCGACGATCGTCGGCAGCGCGGTCGAGACGATCGTCTGGTCGAGCGCCGCCAGCAGCAGCACGAGCATGAGTGCGACGAAGATCAGGCGGACGCGTGGCTGCTGCTCGGGCACCTAGAGACGATAGCAAACATCATGCAACTATTTCTTCGTGCAATCATTGCGGCGTGAGCTCACGTTCTCCGGACACTGCGGCGATCCTCAGCCGGGTCGGCAAGCTCGTCCGCGAGCTGACCCGCCAGGTCGGCGGCGCCGACGACGGCCCGGCGATGACCGCGACCCAGCGCATCGCGCTCGTCGAGCTCGGTGAGGACAGCCCGCTGCGCCTGAACGACCTCGCGCACCGGATGGGGACGAGCGCGCCGACCGCGAGCCGTGCTGTCGATGTGCTCGAGGGTCTCGGGCTCGCGCGGCGCGCGCCGGAGCCGGGCGATCGCCGTGCGCTCAGCATCGCGCTCACAGCGGAAGGCCGCGCACTCTTCGATGGCCGCTTCGCCCAGGCCGCCGTCGCCTTCGCGCCCGCAACCGCATCGCTCTCCGCCGACGAACGTCGGACGCTCATCGGGCTGCTCGAGCAGATGACGACTGCGCTCCGCGACGGCGGCGACGCCTAACCGTCCGCGTGCTTCAGCGCCGACTCGCGCCGCTGCCCTTCGGCGAGCGAGATCTTCCCGCTGCAGATGAGCGCGTTGAGTTGGTTTTCGATCTGGTCCACCTGCGCCGCGCGCGGGTACGGCTCCGGCCAGAGATTGCGTGGGTCGGTCGGATTGCCGCCGAGCTCGAGGCTGATCAGGTGGTCCTCTTGGACGGATGACGGCGGGCCGCGCTCTCCGTACGCCGGCATCTGCTTCGCCTTGAGCGCGTTCGTATACGAGACGGGCGGCCGGACGGTGCGCGTCCAGCCCTTCACGCAGATCGTCGAGCGGATCGTCGCCTGCGTGACCTGCGGGTTGAGGACACCGGGCGTGCGCGTCCAGTTCGCGCGGACGACAAGCTTCTTCGTCGGCGAGCCCGAACAGCGCGGCAGCGCCGTCGCGACGACGACCGCAGCGGCGGCCAGGAACCCGATCTCGACGAGCGATATGCGCATGTCATCCACGGTACGGACGCACCAGCGGGCCGCAAGTGTCCGAAACGGACCGACACAAAGTTGTTGCAGTTAGACGTCGGCGCCGACGAGCGCCCAGACGGTGACGGCGATCCACGGCACGCCGATCACGTCCGTCTGCAACCCGATCACGAGCACGGCGAAGAACGCTGCGCCGAGCCAGCGCCGCTTGCGCAGCGTCGCGCGCAGCAAGACGAGCGACCACGCGACGAAGACGAGCGCGCCGACGAGCCCGGTCTCGACACCGAGCTCGGTGTACGTCGACTCGCCGGCGACCACTGTCACGTGCGTGCGTGCCGCGGTGACGCCCGAGTTGCCGAGCCCGTAGCCCCACGGCTGCTCGACGACGGACTTGGTGCCGTCCCACAGGCTGACGAGGTGCTCGTGGATCGACGACTCGTTCGCGGACGTCGCGTCGTTCGACTGCTTCGGGCTCGCCTTTGCGATCTGCTCCTGCGTCTTCAGCTCGCGCGGTGTGAAGTGCGTGCGCGGCCCGAAGTGCGTGTAGCCCGCGACGAACGCAAGTGAGATCGCGAGGACGATCGCGGCGAACACAAGCGGCCGCCAGGCGCGACGGATGATCGCGAGCAGCACGAGCGCCGCGACGAGCGCGATCAGCGCCGCGCGTGTGTGTGTCCAGAGGATCGCCGCGAAGAGCAGCAGCGCAAGCGCCATCCCCCACCGCTTGCGCAGCGGCACGAAGAAGAGCGCAACGACGAGCAGGTACGCCGTCGCAAGCGGCGAGAGGAACGTCGAGGTCAACCGCCGGAAGACGACGCCGTTCCCGGCGTTGTAGACGAAGTTCTGCGGCAGGTGCGAGACGCCGGCGCCGTAGTTCAGGCCGAGCTGGTCGCGGAACCACCCGGCCGAGCCGCGCCACGCCGAGAGCGGCACGGCGTAGACGTCGATCAGCCCGAACGCGGCGACGAACGCGGCCGTCGCGAGCACGGTGCGACAGAGGCGTGCGCGTTCCGTCTCGGTCAGCGCAAGGCCGCGGCCGAGGAAGTACGCGCCGACCGGCAGCAGGTCGTGGCGCGCGGCGTACAGCACGCCCTTGTGCGTCGCGCCGCCGCCGAGCCAGGACTGCGGCAGCACGCCGTAGACAACAACGAATGCGCCGAAGACGACCGCGAGCCAGTCGGCGAGCGTGCCGTCGAACGGCAGTCGCCGCCGCGAGACGACGACGAGCACGAGCGCCGCGAGCAGCAGCACGTCCTTCCACGCCGAGACGACCGTGAGCGCCGTGCCGCGGACGCCCCAGCGCCACAGCTCCGACATCACGAGGTTGTGCAGCGCGAGGCCGACGATCAGCACGTGCAGCGCCCAGACGGGGCGCCGCCAGTTCACCTTCATTCCGGCCCCACCGCGATCAACGCCATGCCGCGATTCAGTACACGGACGCTGTAAGGGAAGAGTGACGCGAGCTCCTTCGGCCCGAGCGGGTCGAGCACGTCGTCGAACGGGATCAGACGCCCGCGCGCGCCTGCGGGCAGCCAGTGCACGAACGGGAGCAGCGTGTGCACCTCGAGCGGGAACCAGCGGTTCGGCGTCGTCACGAAGACGCGCTTCGAGACGCGGCAGAGCTCGTGGACGAACTGCCGCTGACCGTCGCGACCGCCGGCGACGTGCTCGACGACGGCGTTCGAGAAGCCCACGTCGAACTCGCCGTCTGCGAACGGCAGGTCGCGGCCGTCGGCGCGCACTGCCCGCACCTGCGGGAACGCCGCCTCGAACACGTCGAGCTCCGTGTGGCCGACACCCGTCACCTGCCCCGGCCACGGATACATCGCCTCGAGGAAGTTGTCGGTCGAGCCCCCGCCGAACGGCGCGTTCGTGACGCCGACGTCGACCACGGTCGAGTCGGGCCCGGGGCGAAGGAGCGAGAGAAGGAGCTCGAGCTTCCGCTCCCGGCTCCGCAGCGAGACCCGCGACGCGACCCGGTGCAGCATCGACTGAGCCTACTTCTAGACTCGGGTGGTGATCCGCGCCGAGCTCCGCCCGAAGGGGCCGTATTCCCTCCGCGTCTCCGGGCGGCTCGCGAGCGACGCGACGCGCGTCGTCACCGACGGCACCTACCGCGCGACCGTGCGCGTCGAGGACCGGCTCGAGCGCGTGCACGCAGTGCAGCACGCCGATGGGACGATCGTCGTCGCGGCCGACAGCGATGCAGGCGTCGACCATGTGCGCTTCGCGCTCGGGCTCGACGACGATCACTCGGAGTTCCTGCGCCGATTCGCCGGCGACGCGATGCTCGGCGAGACGCTGAAGCAGATCCGCGGGCTGCGTCCGATGCGCACCGGAACGGTCGCGCAGTCGCTCCTGCGTGCGGTCGCGGGACAGCTGATCCAGGCGAGTCACGCGCGGCGGATCGAGCGCGCAATCGTGCGCACGGTCACGCCTGAGCTCGGCGGCCTGCACGCCGCGCCCACTGCCGCCGAGCTCGCGCGCTTCTCGCCGGCGCAGTACGCGCGCTTCGGCCTCGGCGCGCGCAAGGCGGGCGCGCTCGTGCGCATCTGCCGCTCGCTCGACCTCGAAGGCCTGAAGCGGCATCCGACCGACGCGGTGGTGTCGCGGCTCGTGCGGGAGCGCGGGCTCGGCCCGTGGTCGCTCGGCGTCGTCTGCCTGGAAGGGCTCGGGCGCTACGAGCACGGGCTCTACCGCGACCTCGGCCTCGCCAAGCTCGCCTCCGCGCTCTGGGGCCGCTGGGCCGAGCCCGAGGAGACCGACGAGCTGCTCGCTCCCTACGGCGAGTGGCGCGGGCTCGCGAGCGTGTACCTCCTGGCGGGATTCGCACGCGGTTTCGTACCCTTGTCGCGTGCCGCTGCCGCCTGAGCTCCACGTCTCGGACGATCCCGCCACCGTCGTGGGCGGGCTGCTCGCGGAGCAGGCGGCGCGCGGCGGCTCGATCGTGCTCACCGGCGGGTCGGCGCCCCGCAAGGCGTACGAGCATGCCGCGGCGCAGCAGCCGGACTGGAGCAAGGTCGAGCTCTGGTGGGGCGACGAGCGCTGCGTGCCGCCCGACGACGAGCGCTCGAACTACCGGCTCGCGCGCGAGACACTCCTCGACCGGCTCGCGACCCAGCCGGCGACGATCCACCGCATCCGCGGCGAGGCGCCGCCGGACGAGGCGGCGGCCGAGCTCGACGAGGCGCTGGCCGGGGCGCAGCTCGACTTCCTGCTGCTCGGGATGGGACCGGACGGCCACATGGCGTCGCTCTTCCCGGGCTCGCCGCAGCTCGAGGTGACGGACCGCCGCGCGACGCACGGGCCGGCCGGGCTCGAGCCGTGGGTCGAGCGGATCACCTTCACGCTCCCGACGATCCAGTCCGCGAAGCGGATCGTGTTCCTCGTCACAGGCGAGTCGAAGGCGGACGCCGCCGCGCGCGCGTTCGCGGGCGAAATCACGCCCGAGGTGCCGTCGAGCCTCGCGCGCCTCGCACCGATCGCGATCGAGGTCTTCCTCGATCCGCCCGCAGCGGCAACAATAGGAGTGCGATGAGCAATCCCGAGCCCCAGCCGGTCGCCAGGGACGGCGCCCTCGAGCTCAACAGCCCTGAGCAGCTGAAGGCGCTCGGCCATCCGCTCCGGCTGAAGGTGCTCCAGGCGCTCGGCTCTTCCGACAAGCCGCTCACGAACCGCGAGCTCGCGGGCCGGCTCCAGGTCGATCCGGGCCACCTGCACTTTCACGTGCGGATGCTGCACCGGGCCGGGCTGATCGAGCTTGCCGAGGCGGCCGGGCGCGAGAAGCCGTACCGGCAGGTCGCGAGCCACCTGAAGGTCGGGCCCGAGATCCGCGCGGCCGGGCTCGCGAGCGAGCTTCAGGCGGCGCAGCTGATCGAGCTGCAACGCGGCTTCGACGCGCACGCGGCGACCGGTGAGTTCCGCAGCGCGCAAGTGCACACACGCCTGGGCATCGAAACGGTGCGCGAGCTCGTGAACGAACTGCTCGAGCGGTTCGACGAGCTCGAAGACGACGCGCAGCCGCTCCAGTCGATCACGATCGCGTTCCACCCCGCGATCGAGCGCGGCGAGACCGACTGAGCGACGCCCGGCCGTTTCGCGACGCGGCGTGGTTCTACGCCGAGTACCGCTATCGCCCGAGCGAGGCGTTCATCGCGCAGCTCGCCGGGGAGCTCGGCTGGACACAGGAGGATCGGATCCTCGACCTCGGCGCCGGGCCGGCGCATTTGTCGCTGCTGTTCGCGCCACACGTGGGCGAGGTGGTCGTGATGGATCCTGAGCCGGGCATGATCGAGGAGGGGAAGCGCCGAGCCGCCCACGCCGGCGTGACGAACCTGACGTTCGTCCTCGGCGGCTCGGAAGACCTCGGCGCCGAGCTCGGCTCCTTCGCCACGGTGGCGATCTCGCAGGCACTCCATTGGATGCACGACCAGGACCGTGTCCTGCGCGACCTCGGGCGGCTCGCGAACACGATCGCGCTCGTCGGCTACGTGAAGGAGCCGGACTACAACTACGCCTGGCTCGGCGAGCCGCTTTGGAGCGCGATCGACGAGGTCGTCGCGCGTCACGCAGATCCCGCTCCGCCGCGGCGGCCGCACGATCCGTTCCCGGAGCTCCTCGCACGGTCGCCGTTCTCACTCGTCGAGCTGCTCACGCACGAGTACGTCGCTAAGACTCGTCCGTCGGTGGACGCAGCGATCGGTCTCCAGTACTCCCTCAGCAACATGCTCGCGCGCCTTGGCGACCGCAAGGAAGCGTTCGAAGCCGACGCACGTACAACCCTCGCCGAGATCGACACGACGACGCCGTTCGACGTGCGCCTCGTCGACAGCGCGCTAATCGGGCGGCAGGACCGGCGAGCTCGGCAGCTCGCTCGGTAGACCGCGCCGCTGCGCGAGCAGGTCGAGCACGAGCGCAGTGTCGGCGACGGCGGCATCCTCGAGGTACTCGGTGCGCGTCTCGAACGACTCCACGATCGATTCGACGGCCTCGATGTACGCGACGAGGTCGTGCGCCGCGATCGTTGCGAGCGCGTCGGCGACGTCGCGCGGAAAGTCGTCGCGCTCGCGGAGCGACCCGGCTACGAGTCGCGCCTCCGGCCAGCGTCCGAGCGCGAGCAGCGCGAGTGCGCCGGCGTAGCGCCCGATCGGAGACTCCGCGGTCGCGGCACCGAGCTCGAGTGTCCAGGGCGCGAGCTCCTCGACCGCAGCCTCGTCGCCGGCGAGCAGCGATGCCTTCAGCGCGCCGATCGGCCGGCCCCACGACTCGCCGCCCTGCCAGCTTTCGCGCCAGCAGGCCGCCGCGCGCCGGAACCACTCAGCCGCTTCCGGGTCACCCGCCATCAGCAGCGCGAGCCCGGCGGCGTACGCGGTGTTCCCCTTGCGGACGAGGCTGCGCTCGTCGAGCTCGCCGTGCTGATCCTGGTAGCGGTTTCGGCGTTCGTCCGCGAAGGGAATCCAGGTCATCGGACTACGTTGTACTAAAGACATGACCACACGCTTCCACGGACTCAGCTTCGTCACCGACCCCGGCCGCGTCTTCACGCCGCGGCCTGCGACCGAGCAGCTCGTCGACGCCGCGCTCGAGCGGCTCGGCGATGCGCCGGCGCGCGTCGCCGATATCGGCACCGGCTCGGGCGCCGTCGCGGTGACGCTCGCGTTGCGTGCGCCGGCGATCGAAGTGTGGGCGAGCGACACGTGCGCAAACGCGCTCGCACTCGCGGCGCTGAACGCGGAACGCCTCGGCGCGCAGGTGCACGTCGTCCAGGGCGACCTGCTCGACGGACTGCCGCGCGATCTCGACCTGATCGTCGCGAACCTGCCGTACCTGCCCACGAATGCGACCGGCTATGACGACGAGCCTGCGGCGGCCGTCTTCTCCGGCGACGACGGGCTCGACCACTACCGGCGCCTGCTCGCCGGTGCCGCCGACCACCTCTCCGCGAGCGGCGGCATTCTCATCCAGTTCGACGGGCGGGTGCTCGAGGCCGAGCGCAGCGAGCTGCCCTGGCTGCGCGCGCGGCTCGAATCACTGGTCGCTGCGGCGGCCTAGGTACGAACCCGCGCGGAAGAGTCCCATTCGTCCGTTCTATCGGCTATTGTGAGCCTCGCGCTACGCGAGCAGGGGACTTCGCTCGCTGACGCACCCTTTGAGGAGTCGGCACGTAGGCGTGCCGCACGCATTGTCAGAAACCACTACGCAATCTCCGACCGAGTCGGGGGCAGCGTCGGCCTTGCGGGCCGATGCCCTCCGCGCCGAAGCCTGGGCGGGCGAACCGTTCGTTCGTCCCGACGAGGATCCCGAAGTCGTCCTCGCGCCCGGCACGGCCCGCAAGCGCGCGCTCGACGACGCGCTGGCCGAGATCGCCGCCGGCCACGACGCGCCCTCGCCCGAGTGGAAAGTTCGCTATGCGCTCATGCTCGGGCTCGAGCGTGTCCTGTCGGAGCGGCCGCCGCGCCTCGCCTCCGGCACCGAGTTGCGCCGCCACCAGGTGGACGCGCTCGCGGGCATGCTCACCGAGCTGATCGCCGCCGTCCAGAAGAGCGAGAACGGGAACGGCAACGGCAACGGGCACGCCGAGGAGCCGGCCGACGAGGACGACGAGCCGGAGGACGAGCTCGAGCTCGGCCCCGACACCGAGACCGAGGAGGACGCCGCCGAGGCGCTGCCGGTTGAGGACGACCCCGGTGCCGTTCGGCGCTACCGCTTCCGCCACCCGACCGCCTCCGGCAAGACGATCGCCGCCGCCGGCTTCGTCGAGGCGGCGCGCACGGAAGGCGTGCTGATCCTCACCCACCGCCGCCTGCTCGTCGACCAGTTCCGCCGCGAGCTCACCGAGCACGGATACGGCGACCGCTTCACCGACGCGATCCTCACCGGCCACACGGCGCCGCGGCACGCCGCACCGATCACGATCCAAACCTATGCGTGGTTCGCGCGGCACGTCGACGAGATCGCGCGCGATGCGTATCAGCTCGTGATCTGCGACGAGGCTCACACGGCGCTCGGCGAGAAGACCTCCGCGGCGATCCGCCGCCTCTACGAGCCGGTCTACATCGGCATGACCGCGACCGAGGAGCTGATCGCGAAGCAGGTCTCGGATGTCTTCCCTGCGTCGGTCGACGACCTGCCGCTCGCGGACGCGGCGCGGCGCGGTCTGATCGCGCCGCTGCGCTGCCTGCGGGTGCCGCCGGTCGCGGCGATCAACCAGGTACCGATCGTCGGCGGCGACTTCGAGGAGCGCGCGCTCGCGCACGCCCTCGACCACGAAGCGTTGAACATGGCCGCCGCGACGCTCTACCGCGAACGCTTCGGCGACGCGCCCGGCGTCGTCTACGCGGCCGGCGTCGACCATGCCTACAACCTCGCGATGGCGTTCCGCGCCGCCGGCATCAAGACGGAGGCGGTCTCGGGCCGCACGCCGCCGGTCAAGCTCGCGGAGATCCTGGCGGCGTACGAGCGCGGCGAGATCGACGTGCTGATCAACGCGATGCTGCTTGCCGAAGGTTGGAACTCGCCGCGCGCGACGGTGATCATGCATCTCGCGCCCACCGCGTCGAAGCGCGTCTACCAGCAGCGGATCGGGCGCATCATGCGCATCCATCCGCGCAAAGAGGCGGGCATCGTCGTCGACTTCACGCCGAAAGCGGCGACGTCGAACGAGCGTGTCGTCTCGCTGCACTCGCTGCTCGATGCGGACTTCTACCGCGAGGGCGCGCGCGTCACACCCGCGCCGCGGCGGCGCATGCAGCGCCGCGCACGGCGCAAGCTGACGCCGGCTTCGTGGCTCGTTCCCGTCACGCCCGACGTGCTGCGCCGCAAAGTGGTGATCGCGCGCGAATGGCAGCGTGTCGACCCGAAGTTCCTCGACGAGGATGAGCAGGAGTACTGGGGCGAGATCGCCGGGCGCCAGCTGCGCTTCGACGAGCGCGCTGCGTTCGTCGAGAAGCTGACCGCGCGCGGCGCGTCGAAGCGCGCGATGGAGACGTTCCTCTCGACCTGCGCCGCGCAGAACCCGAACCGGCGCCTGCGGCTGATTGCGCTCGCCGACCGCGTGTCGATGCGCGTCGAGCGCGCCGACTTCGACGACCTCGTCACGCTCGTCTCGCAGGCTCTGCCGTGGGAGAAGGACCGCGCCGCGGGCGTCCGCATTCTGTTGCGCGCGATCGCCGAGGGAAAGCCCGATGCTCCGGACCAGATCCTCGCGCGCTGGACGTGGCGCCTCTCGCGCGCGGTGCGCAAGCAGCTCGACCGCAAGGCCTCGCAGGAGTACCCGGACGCGAAGCGGCTGCTCGGCGCGCTCGCGAACTCACGCGGTCACCGTCACGAGGAGAACGCGGCGAAGCTCGTCAACGCCGCCCTCGAGATGCCGCGCGACGTCGGCGCGGCGCTGCTCGCCTCGGCCGAGGGCTATACGCCGCGCTCGACGCAGCTCCTCGAGGCGGCGCGCGAGCGGCTCGGCACGATCAACGAGGTCGCGGGCTGGATCGCCGAGAGCCTGCCCCAGCCGAAGACGGGTCCGTCACGCACGCGCAGGCGCCGGCGTCGCAA
>DATAUN010000169.1:0-2225 GCA_036268235.1 Gaiellaceae bacterium | reverse complement strand
GCGTCGCTGCTGATCAGCCGGCTCGCGCGCTGAGCCCAAGGCTCACGACGAGGGAGGGAACTGTCCCGCGGCGTCGTCGACCGTGTCGGCGAGGATCGCGCCGCGATCCTCGCGCTTCGCCACCCGCCACGCGTTGAACCGCTCGATCGGGCCCACGGCCCGATCCTACGCCGCCCCGTGCGATCATCCACGCATGGGGGCGACGCCCGACAAGACCCCGGACGTCCAGCCCGTCGAGCACCTGACGGTCGAGGAGCGTGTCGCGCGCGGTCGCTCGGCGCGCGCGGAAGTGCCTCGCTCGTCCCTCGCGGCATTCGAGCCGCCCGCCGACCGCGATCCGGTCGCGACGCTGGAGCAGCAGGCGGCGACGCGCGTTCCGGAGCTCGTACCGATCCGCTACGGGCGCATGCTCGCATCGGCGTTCGCGTTCTACCGCGGCGGCGCGGCGATCATGGCGAAGGACCTCTGCCCCGCGCCGAGCACCGGGCTGCGCGTGCAGCTCGTCGGTGATGCGCACCTCGCGAACTTCGGCGGCTATGCGTCGCCCGAGCGCAACTTCGTCTTCGACGTGAACGACTTCGACGAGACGCTGCGCGGCCCGTTCGAGCTCGACGTGAAGCGCTTCGCCGCCAGCGTCGAGGTGGCCGCGCGCTGGACCGGCCTCTCCGCTACGAAGCGGCGCAGCGTGGTGCTCGCGGCGGTGCGCTCCTACCGCGACGCCATACGCGAGTTCGCCGGCATGGGGAACCTCGACGTTTGGTACGCGCGCGCCGATGTCACGACGATCATTAAGGGCCTGCCCGGCCGGCGCGACCGACATACCCTGGAGCGCGACGTCGAGCACGCGCAAACGAACAGCACCGCGCACGACCTCGAGTCGCTGCTGTACGACGCCGACGGCCGCCTCCGCTTCAAGCCGAAGCCGCCGCTCGTCATCCCGGTCGAGGAGCTGCTCGAAGGCCACCCCGACCGCATCGACCATCTTCGCGACATCTTCCGTGCCTATCGGCGGTCGCTGCCGTACGAACGGCGCCGGCTGCTCGAGGGGTACCGCTACGCGCACCTCGCGCGCAAGGTTGTCGGCGTCGGCAGCGTCGGCATGCGCTCGTGGATCATGCTGGTGCTCGGCCGCGACGACGGCGACCCGCTGATCCTGCAGCTGAAGGAGGCGAGCGAGTCGGTGCTCGAGCCGTACCTCGGCCGCGCGCCGCAGGCGACCCACGCCCAGCGCGTCGTCGAGGGGCAGCGCCTCGACCAGGCGGCGAGCGACATCTTCCTCGGCTGGACGCGTGTCGAGGACGAGCGCGGCGTGGCGCGCGACTATTACGTGCGCCAGCTGCGCGACTGGAAGTTGTCGATCGACATCGGCACGCTTACCCAGCGCGGGCTGACGACGTACGCCGGCTGGTGCGCCTGGTCGCTCGCACGCGCGCACGCCCGCTCGGGCGATCGCGTCGCGATCGCGTCGTACCTCGGTGGCGGCCCGCAGTTCGATCGGGCAGTCGCGGAGTTCTCGTCGGCGTACGCCGACCTGAACGAGAGCGACCACGCCGCGCTCGCCGCCGCCGTGCAGGACGGGCGCATCGTTGCCGAGGCGGGCGTCTAAGAGCTTCGGCGCTCCGGGTAGCGCGTGAGACCGTCGTCCGGCACGGCTTCCCACGTCGCCGCGTACGCGACGAACTGGCGATAGCTCGGCCGTACTCCGGGGTCGCCGTCGACTGTCCCGAGCCGCACGCTCATTGCGCCGGTCGCCGGGTCGCGGCTGAAGAGCGCGCCGCCGCACGTTTCGCAGAAGAGCTTCCCCCAGCCGTCGTCCGGCCGGTACTCGCGCACGAGCTCTTCGCCCGCGACGATCCGAAGCGCACCGTCCGCGATGCGCCCGCTCGCGGAAGCGGCGGTGCCGGTGCGCCGCTGACAGCGCGTGCAGTGGCAGTACGACGCAACCTCGAGCGGCGCGTCGATCTCGTAGCGGACGCCGCCGCACAGGCAGCCTCCGAGCAGTGGCAGGTCGGTCATCTGCCGAGCGTACTTGCGCGCAGGTAAGCTCGGCGGCAGGGGCCTCTGCGGTGAGCGACTACGAATATGAGCTGCGCAAAAACGGAGCGGTGATCGCGACCGGGCGCATTCAGCTCGACCAGGTGCCGTCACCGGGCGACGAGCTTTCGCTCGGTTCGACCCGCACGCTGATCGAAGACGTGCTGCCGCTCTCAGGCGGCCACCGCTTG